>NZ_CP172558.1:961247-1281663 GCF_046530675.1 Chitinibacter sp. S2-10
GATAAATTGTTTGTGGTCGATGATGAAGAAATCATCAAGGGGGTATTGCCGCTCAACAAACTACTGGTGAGCGATCCAGAGCAATACGTGGGGGATGTAATGGCCGACGACGTCGTTATTTTCCAGCCCTTTGACGACGCAGGTGAAGCGGCACAAGCCTTCGAGCGCTACGACCTGGTTTCTGCCCCCGTTGTCGACTCCAACCACAAAGTCATCGGCCGCATCACGGTTGATCAGATGGTCGACGTCATCCGCGAGGAATCCGAAGCCGAAGTCTTGTCGCTGGCCGGTTTGAAAGACGAAGACCTGTTTTCCAGCGTCGGCAAGGCCGTCAAAAACCGCTGGCCGTGGCTAGCGATCAATATCTGCACCGCCTTTATCGCCAGCCGAGTCATCGGCGTGTTTGAAGACACCATCGCCCATCTGGTCGCGCTCGCCGCGCTAATGCCGATTGTCTCTGGCATCGGCGGCAATACCGGCACACAAACGACCACGCTGATTATTCGCGGCTTGGCACTGGGGCAAATCACCACGTCGAACACGCGCATGCTACTGCTCAAAGAGCTGGGCATCGCGCTGATTAACGGCGTGGTCTGGGGCGGCGTACTCGGCCTGATCGCGTGGGCGCTGTACGGCAAGTGGGATCTGGGGCTGGTGATGACCGCTGCAATGCTACTCAATATGATGGTCGCCGCACTCGTCGGCCTGTTTGTTCCGCTCACGATGCAAAAATTCGGCCGCGACCCGGCGTATGGCTCGTCAGTAATGATCACCGCGCTGACCGACAGCCTGGGGTTCTTTATTTTCCTCGGGCTGGCGACGGTGTTTTTGATGTAAACGTGCTAGCACGTCGCCACGGGCAATCCATTCTAATCAGTACAGGGGTATACCCACCAAAACCAATTAAGAAATAGTCTTTGGAGCAACACCATGGCGGGTATATGTCTTGATGATTGGTATGGGGCTTGAATTCCCGTGTAGCGAAAACCGCAGCAAGGAGAGAGACAAACAGTTTCATCGTTTGGCTCACGACGCGGCAAGGGCAGCGCGGAGCGCTTTGAGCCCGGGTCGCCTTCTTTTGCTTACTTTTCTTGGCGAAGCAAGAAAAGTGAGTGCCGCGGCGCACAGCCGCCAGTTCCTGCCTAATCACAAATGACAGGCAAAAAAAACACCGTAGGGCGTGGTTAGCCGAAGGCGTGACCCGCCATTTGGCCAGAGAAGTCACAAATAACAATCAGCGCGGGTCATGACCCGCCCTGCAAGGCTACAGCTTTACAGCATTTGGTACGTCATATTTCGCGAGCGAGAGTTCGGAATATAACCGATGATCCAGTAACACTTGGATAATATCCCTAACCTTTTCCTTAGTTATATTTATCTTATCATTTTGGTCAAACTCAATACCCCAGCCATCTCGTTCATTAATCGCTTTAAGCCTCTCCATAAAATTTCTATCTTTATAAAATCCTTTTTGCCTAATTGCAGACATTCTTCTTAATTGTATAGTATTTGTGCCGACATATTGTTGCAACTCTGCAAAGTTAGAGAAGACATTCACAAACTCTGGCTCGGAAGTCATCTCACCAAAATCATCAGCATATGAAGCCTTAAACTGCAAAACGGACTCGAACTTCTCTTTACTTCTAATGAAAATCCCTTCTTTATATGCATAGAAATCAAAGTTATTTCCAATATGGAAAATAGGCTCTTCGTTAACAACAAGTGTTTCATTAGCAAACATTGTCGGAATGAATTTACTGCGCTTAGTGGCAGACCAATCGACTCCTGATTTTTTAACACAAAATAAAACATTACCACTCACAAACTCAATTTTAATAACAAAGCATACAGACCTCATCAAATCTTTGCTATTTTCAATCCAGTGCTCTTCTGGAGGCTGATTTATTTCATCGATAAGAATGGGAAATGAAGTCTCCACTGTTGATATTGATAAAACAGAGTTATCATTCACTTGGGCAAGTGTGGTGTAATCCTCTTCTTCTATAATCAAATCCATCCCATCACTTGCAACATTCAAAAATCTGTCCGCCAAGTCTGGAGACAAACGAACAGAATTAGCAACATATGACTTCCCTACTTTTGCGCTTCGCTTCACAACCCACATTGAGACTGTTGCTTCATCATAAACTTCATTTTTTAGTTCATTTAATAGTTCAAGCATACACTACCTATTATTAATCAAATAAAAATCTTGGACTTTATCGCTAGCAAACTCTTCATTTGCGCTCAATTTTATTCTTGATAAAATTCTGACCGTTCTTGTTTTGCCTGAAGTAATTACCTCAGCCTCATATAAGCTCCATCCTAAAACCAACAACAATGGATTCATTAGTATTTGCCCCGATTTATGAGTTATCAGGAACATCCAGAACAAAAACAATAAAAAACCTAATATTTTCCGTGGATCTGTTAAATCCAACCCCATAAAGGAGACCACATAAGGAAAAACATAGTTAATAATGTCATTTGGGATTGCCTTTACAGAAACCACCTTAATTTTTATCTGATTCGTTGGCTTTCTCATAAATTGACACAACAAAGCAAAAGAGGCAAAGCACACAAAAAATGCTGCCAGCAAAAAGTTTGAATGTTCAACTATTGGCAAAACTAATTTAAGGCCGGGCTTCCAAATGCCTAAACTGAAATATTCGTCTTTAATATCTTGAACTATTAAAATCAAACATAATGGCAAATATGAACCCAAGAAAACTACAAATGACCAGTAAATTCTAAATTTCATATTAAATCCTAAAAATCATTCACCGCCGCCAACCCGCGATTCACCACTTCCATACATTGCTTCTCATCCAGAATCGTCTCAATCGATCCCTGCTTATCAAAGCACTTGCACGAAGTACGCTTCGCATTGGTCGCGCAGCCACTAATATTTGCCAAACGCTGCTTGCGCTTGGCGTCCGCAGCGTTTTGTTTCATTCGTTTGTCGTTGCCATCCAGTATTTTTTCAAATGCCTGAGCCGTGCCTTCGTTCACGCCTTTGGCTAGGCCACGTCCGGCTTCGCGGGCGGTTTGCTCGACCACGCCTGCTTGCGCTGTGGCAGCGATCAATACTGCAATCAATACAGAGGCAATCTTCATTTCTTATCCGGGGCAGAATTTTGCTTAGGGGTATAGCCATGTAGGGCATATTGATAAATAGCTACAAGGCAATACCCTGCGCTGTATTTTGGGGTGTAATCCAGCTCTGGATATCGTACTAACCGCATCTGCTGCTGTCAGCAAAATTTCATCATTTTCTTTTTTTATTAAATTAAACCGACAGAATTGTCAGTTTTTCCGCCACTACGGGATAGCGGCAAAGATGAATGTGGCTTGCTTATCGACGAGATAGCTGGGCTGGAGAAGCGGGCAGCTGCAGTCAAATCCTTCAATTGACACGCTCGCTCAATGCTCAGGATAGCGACTCAAAATGGCGCGCAGGCTGCCGTCGGTTTGCATGCTTTTAATGGCTTCGGCCAGCTTGGCGACTAGCTCTGGATCGCAACGTTTTGAGCAGGCCAAATATTGCTCGGTCGGCCCCAGCAAGGCTCCGGATACAATATTGGCATTGGCGGTGCCAAGGCCTTTGAGCAGCAAGCGCGATTCGGCAATCAGGTTGTACCAAGCGTCGACTCGACCGGCTTGCAGCATGCGCGGTGCGGTTTCGCCTTGATTAACCTCGACAATCTGTGCCGGCGCAAAGCCTTGTTCGCGCAAAATACTGACGCCGGCTGTGCCACGCGAGACTGCGATTGTTTTCAAGCTGGTTTTGGCTTCGTCAAAACTATTAATGCGCTTTCCCATAGTAAAAAAAGCGCGGTTAACGCGGGTAATCGGCGCAATCCATGTGTATTTATTTTCACGATCGTTGAGCCGTGCTAGTGGAATGATGAGCGCATTATCCTGCGCTTGCACCGAGGCCATCGCGCGCGGGCTGGGCTCGACGAGCAGCTGAACGCTGACGCCTGCGCGTCGAAATGCTTCAAGTACGACGTCACCAACCAAGCCTTTACGGTCGGGCTGATTCATCGTCAGCGGCGGCACTTCCATTAAGTACAGCTGCGTGTCAGCCGCTTGGATGCTGGTATTGATCGACAAACCCAATAACGCTGCAAAAAATAGACGTTTCATAGCTTAGCCTGCATCGGTCTTGCCGACCTTTGTCACCATCTCAAACCGTTTTACGCCCGAATACGGTAAGGGGCAAGTCTGTGTCGCGATCTTTTTTGAGCGCGACACGGTGACTTAGCTTACGATTTGTCCTCGCTGTTTTTCTCGTCCAGGCGTAGGCCGCCGTTGCCGACGGGAAGCATTCTGACCGATAGGCTGCGTGGCATAATCTATCGGCCTACTTTGGATACGCTAACACTTTATGCTCACACCCTCGTCATCGCCAGGGATCGCTCGCTACGTGGGCTGGGACTGTAATGATCACCGCGCTGACCGACAGCCTGGGGTTCTTTATTTTTCTGGGTTTGGCGACGGTGTTTTTGATGTAACAATCAGCCGGTTTTGCTGCGCCTACATATTACAAGGCGAAGACAAACCGAGCGTCGGCACCGTATCACGAAAGTACGTTCTGGTTTTTCTCAGCGCTGCGACTTCGGCGAGTACGGCGTCGTGACCCAGAATGCGCCCCTGCGCGTGGTAGACCCAGTCAATGTCCTGCTCCCAGACGCGTAATGCATGGCTAGGCTGGATGCCTTCGCGAGTAAACCAGAGGTTAAAATTCAGCGACATCGGCACGCGCGGGTAGACTTTGCCGCCGTGCGTGGTCAGGTGCTCCCGATCGAGAAAATAGTCGACTTTGCCGTCGCCAACCTGAATCAGCAGCAGATGCCAGCCCCCCAGCGCGCCCTGCCGTTGCGCGCTCTGGTTGTAGGCCTGCCACGGATCAAGCTGCACGCTTTCCCACGAGGTATTGAAATGCGTCGCCCCTTGCGAACCCCAACCGCCGTTGGGCAGATATTCATGATCCAGCTCGCTATAGTCGGGGTCGAGGTTTTTGACCAGCGGGCTAATCATGTAAAAAGTCTGCACGACAACATCGCCATTCGGACCGCTGACCGGCGCGTCGGTGAAGCGCACTCGTGCTGCGTAAGTGCCGGCGAGGTATTTGCGAGCGTGACACAATTGTGACTGCCGCGTTCCAGCCGCCGTACCGTCGGTTTGTGAGCTCATTCGCAGCACGCGGTTACCAGCCTGGCTCGGGTCGTCGTGCAGGCTAAACGATGCATCGCCCCAGGCCGCGTTTTCCACGCCGGGCCAGCCGCGCTGCTGCCGAACAATCCATCCATTCGCCGCGATTTCGCCCGTTGCTGCGTAACTGAAATCGTCAAACAGCACGCTGCCGACTTTCGCTGTCACCGCCGTCATTGCCATTTGCGCCTGCGGAGAATGGCAAGCCGACAACAACAAAACCAGTGCGCTCCAGCATTTCATCATGACCTCCTCCAGATACCCTACGCAGTATTCCAACGAAAGGCATGCCATTATTCAATTATGGGCACATACCCCTTAGCCAAGCTCATCAACCAGCACATCGAGCAAAGCGCGCACTGCGGGCGAGAGACCGCGCTGGCTGGCGTAAACCGCCTGCACATGACTGTAGGGAAAATGCCAGTCCGGCAATACTTCGACCAGCGTGCCGGCCGCCAGATCGGCGGCGGCGTCGTCTTCGGGTAGCATCGTTACGCCCAGCCCACTGATCGCCGCCTGACGGCGCAGCGCAAAGCTTTCGCTGGCAAGCCGCGGTGGCAGTACAAATTCGCGACTTTCTCCGGCATCATTGACGAGTCGCCAGTGGATGCGCTGGTCGGCTGCGAGCATGCCGAGTGCCGGTGCCATCGCCAGTGCGCCGGGCGTGGTGATGCCGAGTTGCTCGACGAGCTGCGGGCTGGCAACCAGAATTCCGCGTGCCGGGCGCAGGCGGCGCGTCGCCCATTGCAAGTCTTCGTCGTCGGTTGCACGCACACGCAGCGCAATATCGATGCCCTCTTCAAGCAGGTCGACGCGGCGGGTCGTCGCGATGGTTTCGAGTACGACTTTCGGATTTTCAACGATATAGCGGTGCAAAATCGCGCTGAGTTTGTCGAGCATTGCCGGTGGCACGCTCAGACGAACGCGACCCGATGGCTCGATACGCTGACTGGCGACGACGCACTCGGCAGCCTCGGCTTCGCGTTGCAAGGCCTGACAGTGGGTGAGAAATTTCTGCCCGACGTCGGTCAGCGTCAGCTTGCGCGTACTGCGCTGGAGCAAACGTACGCCAAGGCGCTCTTCCAGCGTGGCAATTCGCCGCGACAGGCGTGATTTGGGAATGCCCAGCTGCCGCGCGGCAGCAGAAAATCCACCGTATTCGATCACGCAGGCGAAATAGGCGTAATCGTTGAAGTCAGCGTTGATTGGCTTCATGAGTAGAACAATCCTTCCCGATTTTGCTATCTATTTACTATTTTGCGCCGAATATAAGATTCGTACATCAAAACTTTGTATGAAAAAGAGGCCGCAAAATGAACATCCTCCATATCGATTCAAGCATTCTGGGCGAAAACTCGGTATCACGTCAGCTGACACATGAAGTCGTCGAAAGCATTCGTCTGGCCGAAGCCAGCGCAACCGTGACTTACCGCGATGTGAGCAGCGATGCGCTGGTGCAACTCGATGGCGCTTTGCTCGCCGCCAAAGGCACACCCGCCGAAGCGCGCGACGCGGTTCAGGCGCAGCAGGTGGCATTGGCCGACGCGGTAATGGCCGAGTTTCTGGCTGCAGATACCTTGGTGATTGGCGCGCCGATGTATAACTTCTCGATTCCTAGCCAGCTCAAAGCATGGATCGATATGATTTCTGTCGCAGGCGTCACTTTCAAATACGGCGCCAATGGCCCGGAAGGCCTGGCAGGCGGCAAGCGTGCAGTGATCGTCGCGACAGCCGGCGGACAACACGCGGGGACGGCAACGGGCATTGCGCATATTGATTACTTGCGCGTACTACTCGGATTTTTGGGAATTACCGATATCCGCGTGATTGCAGCCGAAGGTCTGGCGATGGGCCCCGAGGTGCGTGATCCGGCGCTGGCAGCGGCCCGTGCGAAATTGAGCGATATTGCAGCCTAAATGAGCTTAAATTAATTTAAATCTAGTATATGTGATTAAAAGCGGCTAATTCCAGCATTGAATTGGCCGCTTTTAACTCCATATCTGCAACACAGTTGCGCAACCATATTGCAAATATTCAAGCTAACGGCTTTTTGGGCGGAGCCGTAGCATGCCCGCCTGTCACTGTTTTATCCGGCTTTCTGGGCGCAGGTAAAACCACTTTGATGAATTACGTATTGAAAAATCGTGCAGATTTGCGCGTAGTGAAGAGCGCCTCGTTGAAATGAGTATCCGTCCGAGTTTTGCCGGTAGCTAGTCGCAAGCCGGTGGGGCGTGTCGCCATGGTGCTGGCGGCTACTGGTGGGCTAGCGTACCGAAAGAGCATTGGCCGCAAGACGATGATGCCCTTGATGCAATTGCTGAAGTGTGGAATGACGATTTTGGCGACCGTAAACAGCAAATCGTGTTAATTGGCACAGAGATGGACGAAGATTTTCTCAAATCACGACTCAATGTCTGCCTACTGACCGATGCCGAATTGGCGAGCAAAGATTGGAGCCGTTACCCTGACCCATTCCCGCCGTGGGGTGTCGCCGCCAATGAGTCGGAGGCGATTAGCGAATCAGTCGCCGGATTGCGCATGGGGGTGGAATTTCAAATGCAGCGGAAAGACTCAACGCGTCCGACAAACCGTTGATCGCCTGAAAACTGACGGCTTTCGGATAATCAATAAGTAATTGCTAATGTTTCATTGCTTTCTGTAAGCTAGCGATGGACAATGGTTTTAATCCATTCGCTGTCTCGCTCTGCGCGACGGGACACTTTTCCGATATTTTTCAATCACTTCAACGCTAACCAAACTTGGGTAGATCGACGTTGCAAGGCGATATTGAAAACAGATTCCGCCTTTGGTTCCGCTTATGCCAGCCACTACTGCCGCACCACACTGGGTGCACATCGAGCAACATCACCGTGGCATTGCTGTTGTTCATGATGAATTCGAGGAAGCAGAGCCTAAAAACCTGTTACGGCATGCGCTTGTCCTGCATGCAGGTGAACTCGGCGTGAATCATCACCGCCCACTGGCAACGACGCTGGGTTCATGCATTGCCGTCTGCCTGTACGAGCCCTACCACCATTTGATTGGGATGAATCACTTCATGGTGCCTTTATCTCATCACAAGGATGATCAGGATGGCTATTTTTCCGGCATGGCGTCGATGGAACAGTTGGTCAATGCAATGATGAAAGCCGGTGCGCAAAAACACCGGCTGGTCGCCAAAGCCTTTGGTGGCGGCGATATGTTCGGGCTCGAGAATCAAAAAGGTATTGGTCAGGCCAATATCGAATTCACCCAGCGCTGGCTAAAGGATGACCACATTCCGCTGCTTGCGAGCGATTTTGGTGGCAAGTGGGCGCGGCAGGTCGTTTTTGATCCAATCAATGGCGATGTACACTGCCGCCGGATTTCTGCACAACTGGCCAAAATCCGCGAGCTGGCCAAAATCGAGGCGCAATACGGCGAACGTGTGGCGCAGGAACACAAAAAATCCAAGATCGACTTTTTCTAATTCGATCGCCATGGGTATATTGCTGCACGTCTCTCCAATATTGCACCGCAACGATATACCCATGAAAAATAGAGCCAGATTACTTCACGCCGGACATAAAAAAACCCCTTCAAAAAGAAGGGGTTTTTTGTTCGCAGCGATCAGACTTTGGCGAGCGCGCGGCGAGTTGCAACGGCGTTGGCCAGATCGGCCAATAATTGCTCTGTCGCTTCCCAGCCGATGCACGCGTCGGTAATCGACTGGCCGTAGCACAACTCCTTGCCCGCGCCGTCGTCCTGACGGCCTTCGACCAGATGGCTTTCAACCATCACGCCGAAAATCGCGTCGTTGCCGCTGGACACCTGCGCACACGTGTCGGCGCAAACTTCCATCTGGCGACGATAGTCTTTGCGGCTGTTGGCGTGGCTAAAGTCGATCATGATTTTCTTCGGCAAACCGGCAGCAGCCAGATCAGCAGAAGCGGCGCGAACGTGGGTTTCGTCGTAGTTCGGCTCTTTGCCGCCGCGCAGAATCACGTGGCAATCTGGATTGCCGCCAGTCGCAACAATCGCCGAGTGACCGTATTTGGTCACCGACAGGAAGTGATGCGGCTGGCCGGCTGATTTGATCGCGTCGAAAGCAATTTTCAAATTACCGTCGGTGCCGTTTTTAAAGCCCACCGGGCAAGACAGGCCGGAAGCCAGCTCGCGGTGAACTTGTGATTCAGTCGTACGCGCGCCAATCGCGCCCCAGCTCATCAGATCGGCCACATATTGCGGCGTGATCATATCGAGGAATTCGCCAGCCGTCGGCATGCCGGTGTTGTTCAGGTCAACGAGCAATTTGCGCGCGATGCGCAGGCCTTCGTTGATATTGAAACTGCCATTGAGGAATGGGTCGTTGATCAAACCTTTCCAACCGACAGTCGTACGCGGTTTTTCAAAATAAACGCGCATGACAATTTCAAGCTGGTCTTTGTATTTTTCACGCAATGGCAACAAACGCTCGCCGTATTCCAGCGCCGATTTGGTATCGTGAATCGAGCAAGGGCCGATGATGACCAGCAGACGGTCGTCCTGATCGTTCAGAATGCGATGAATCGCCTGACGCGTCTCAAAAACCGAAGTCGACGCAGTTTCATTCACTGGATATTTTTCAATCACGGCCACCGGCGGCAGCAATTCTTTGATTTCGCGGATACGTACGTCGTCGGTCTGGTAATGCATGATCTTCCCTGCTGGCTAAGTGCAATCAGAGATTGCTCAGGCTGCTGACAAAGTGGATTACGACATTTTACAAGTCTCGGCAAGCCGAGCCTAGGAAATAAGGCTTTGAATTCGCAGCCTTTATGTTTTATTCCCACCCCTCCCATCCCCTCCTTGAGGGGCGCCCCCCAAGGGCACTTCCTGCGGGGCGCCTCGCTTCGCGAGTGGGATTTGCCATCAATCTGTGCAATCAGAGATTGCCTGTATATTCTTTAAAGGGAGGAGATTATCGTCTAAAGCGCCGCGCGGCAAGCGAAGCGGGGCAAATAAACAGCCGCAGAGGTATCCTGATGGATCAGCCGTGCGGCTTGCAGTCGGCGCAAATGCCTTTGACGGTAATCTCGACCGATTCGGCAGTAAATTGCTTGGGCAGCGCCATAGGCAGATCGGTGGTGACGTCTTCGAGGCAGTAAAAACGCCCGCATTGCTGGCAATGAAAATGCGCGTGATGGTGCGGCGCTTTGGCGGCAGAAAAACGCCAGACGCGGTCGTCGCCAGAAAATTTATGCGCGAGATTTTCGGCAGTCAGCCAGTCGAGAACCCGATAGACGGTAACGCGATCCAGCGCCGGTTCGAGCAATTGCTGGATATCCAGATGCGAGAGCGGGCGCTGCGCACCCAGCAGTGCCGCCAAAATATCAACCCGCGCCGGTGTAACTCGTGCGCGGGTTTTCTTGATCAGCTCAGTGGCCTGGCTGTATCCGGCTTGATCCATGCGCGGCAAATTAATCCGCGTACTGTTTTTTCTGGCGTTCGCGGCGCTCTTGCGCTTCGAGTGACAGAGACGCAGTCGGACGTGCCAGCAAACGTTGCAGGCCAATCGGCTCGCCAGTATCTTCGCAATAGCCGTAGTTTTCTTCGGCAATTTTGCGCAGCGTCGAGTCAATCTTCAGCAGCAATTTACGTTCGCGATCACGCGTGCGCAGCTCTAATGCGTATTCTTCTTCCAGCGTCGCGCGATCTGCCGGATCTGGCGTTGCTTCCTGTTCCTGTAAATGGCTGGTCGTTTGGCTGGCATTTGCCACCAGTTCAGCCTTCATCTGGATCAGACGCTCGCGGAAGAACTCGAGGTGATCCGCGTTCATATAGTCATCTTCGGAGCCGTTCCAGTCCCGGATGTCTTGTTCCGTGAGTTTTGCCATGATTATTCTCGCTTTTTGACAAGGATGAGCGCTTACAAAATAAGCAACCCAGTAGGGCACGCAGCTTAATCAACTCCGCAGAGCAATGCAATAAGCTTACGTGACAATCATATTAAATCTAGTGTTTTATTGCGCCAATACCCAGCGGATAATGATGCGCAAATCCTTGTCGTTAATTTGCTGGGCAGGCATCGGAATAGCGCCCCATTTGCCGCCGGGCAAGCCTTTGCGGACTTCGCTCATCAACATCGCTTCGGCGTCTTTCTGCCCTTTGTAGCGTTTTGCGACGTCTTTATACGCGGGGCCGACAATTTTCTGGTCAACCGAATGACAGCCCAGACAGTTGTATTTGGCAGCGACATCTTTGCCGTCGACCGAAGCAAAAACCGTACTGCTCGCCAGCAGCGCCATCAGCAAAAAAGTGTTGTACATAATCATCATCTCGTCGGTATTTTGTGTCTCTATTCTACTCCGCTTCACGGCAGATGAGCGGGCAAGTCAAGTCGACAGCGCTGCTGTGCTACACTCGCCCGATCAGGCAATCTAAGTTGGGTGCGACAGAATGGATCGGGGGCAACGTTTTATGGCAGCAGCGATCAGCTTCTCGCTGATTGTGCATGCCTTTCCCATATTCGGTATCAAATTTGTTTTGCCCGATCCCCGGCAATTCATGTCCAAAGACCCGCTTGATATCGTGCTGGTCAACCAGAAAACGTCAACACGCCCGCAAAACGCCGAAGTGCAGGCTCAGGCGGATCTCGATGGCGGCGGTAATACCGATGCACTTGGTCATCGCGTCAAATCACCACTCCCGGCCAAATCAAAAGAATCCGAACCCGAGCTGGAACAAAACGAGTCACAACTCAAAAAACTGGAAGAACAAAGTGCCCAGTTGATGACGCGCCTCAAATCCCCACACCGTCAGGCACAAAACACCAAAAACAAACCAGATCATCCCGACGCGCCGTCGCTGGATCTGGAAGACATGAAGGAACAACTGCGCAAAGAGCAGGAAATGGCCGCGCTGGCCGCGCAAATTGCCAAACAGAATCACGATTACCAAAGCCGCCCGCGCAAAGCCTTTGTCGGTGCGCGCGCCAAACAAACCAGCGCAGCGATGTATTACGATACTTTCCGCCGCAGAATTGAAGACATTGGCGAAAAAATATATCCGGTCGATGAGCTGGGTCGCAAACTGTACGGCAGCCTGATCATCAGTATCGCGATTGATTACGATGGCCGCCTGATCGAAGATCTCACCAAAATTGAAAAATCCTCCGGCAACGCAATGCTCGACGCGCATGCCTTGCGGATTATTAAAATCGCAGCGCCATTCTCCCGCCTGCCTGCCGATTTGCAGGAAACGGACGCCAATGGCAACCCAACCGGCAAACCCGCGCAATACTTGGTCATTACCAATCGCTGGTCTTTCGAGAAGGCGGGTTCAGAGCTGACCGCCCAATAATGCGCATCCTTGGCATATTGAGCTTGATGCTTGTGAGTTGTCTGGTTGTGAGCGTACAAGCAAGTCCGGTTGCTTCTGAGGCTGCCAGTGCCGCATCTGCGGTTGCGATAACAAGGCTTGTCACGACGGCGAATCGTGTTGAAAATAACTTACCTAATGAACTGAATGCTCAGTTTCGAAAGCAGCAAGAAATTGCCAGTCTGGCGGCTCAGATTACCAAGCAGAATCATATTTATGAAGCGAGGCCGCGAAAAACTTTTGCCGCAGCTTCTGGTGTACAAGCTAGCGTTGTTGATTACGTCGATGCTTGGTCGCGAAAATTGGAGCAGAAGGTTAGAAATAAACGCCCGGTTGATGCCAGTGGAAACTCTATTTATGGGCAACTTCGCGTAGAAGTGGAGATATGGGGAGATGGTTCATTGACCAATGCAAGGTTAATCGAAGCATCTAGCATTCGAGAGCTTAACTTGTTTGCTTTGGAGCTTCTAAAAAACGCAGCTCCTTTTGCCCGTCTCCCAAATGATATGGTTAATTATGCAGGCAACCGCTCTCAAGTCTTGGTGATTTCGAGGAAATTTATTTTTTCTACCCAAGTAAAACATGCAGACTTTCCTGAAACGACAAATTTAAGTGTGGTGCCATAATAATGCGCATCCTCGGCATTGACCCCGGCTCGCGAACGACCGGTTTTGGCGTCATCGACGTCGTCGGGCAAAACCGCGTTTATGTCGCTTCAGGCTGCATCAAGACGCAAGGCGGCCCTTTGCCTGAACGGATCAAAATCATCCTCGACGGCATCGCGCAAATCGTCGCGACTTATCAGCCGAATGAATCAGCGATCGAACAGGTCTTCGTCAATGTGAATCCGGCGGCGACGCTGATGCTCGGCCAAGCGCGCGGCGCGGCGGTCGCTGCGCTAGTGCTCGCCGGACTGCCGGTATCGGACTACACCGCGCTGCAAGTCAAGCAAGCCGTCGTCGGCAATGGTCATGCGGATAAGGAACAAGTCGGGCTGATGGTGCAGCGCCATTTGCGCCTGTCGGGCGTGCCGCAAGCCGACGCCGCCGACGCGCTCGGCGTCGCGCTGACGCACGCCCAGCATCAGGGCGGCGCAGCCAAGCAGCTCGCTGCGTACCGGATGTCGATAAAGCGCGGGCGAATGGCCTAGGGGTATATGTTTGTAACTAAATCCAGTGTTGGCTTTGGCGTGCATACATAGCCAAGTATTTAGTCATTCCACAGTTCTTGCGCTAATTACGCCGTCGCGCGCAGACGATTTTGATTTTCGCTCTGCAAAGCCGTTATACTGTACGTTCGTTCACTTTGGCGCTAGACGCAGAGCTGCATCATGATTGGTCGTCTCACTGGCAAACTGCTGGAAAAGCAACCCCCGCAAATCCTGCTCGACGTTGGCGGCGTCGGTTATGAAGTCGACGTGCCGATGAGCACTTTTTACGTCTTGCCGCATCTGGGCGAAGCAACGACGCTGTTTACGCATCTGGTCGTCCGCGAAGATGCACAGCTTTTATACGGCTTTGCGACGCGTGAAGAGCGTAATAGCTTTCGCACGCTGATCAAGGTATCGGGCATTGGTGCCAAAATCGCGCTCGCGGTCTTGTCGGGAATGACGGCTGACGAGCTGGCGCTGGCGGTGGCGTCCGAAGACATCAAACGCCTCTCCGCCGTGCCCGGCATCGGCAAAAAAACCGCCGAGCGTCTGGTGCTCGAATTGCGCGGCAAGCTCGCAACCGGCGGGCTGGTTTCAATGCCGGGCGAATTGCCGCTAGCTACCACGCCGGACGACCGCAGTGATATTCTGAATGCCTTGCTGGCGCTGGGTTATAACGAGCGCGAAGCCAATCTGGCGATGAAAACACTGCCAGCCGATACGTCGGTCAGCGATGGCATCCGGATGGCGCTCAAGGCGCTGGCGAAAGGCTAAACGCCACGCTATTTTGTGTTGATGCAAACTTCCCCCTTTGCAAAAGGGGGATTGAGGGGGATTTGGCGGTGTTTGATGAATGTATGGACGCAAAAATCCCCCCTAACCCCCCTTCAATGAAGGGGGGATTCTAGGTGTCTAATAAATGATCGAAACCGATTCGCTATTTTCCGCCCCGCCGCCTGAGCGTCTGATCACGGCGCAAAAGCTCTCCAGTAATGAAGAGCAGCTCGAGCGTGCGCTGCGGCCGAAATTGCTCGACGAATACGTCGGGCAGATGAAGGCGCGGGCTCAGCTGGAGATTTTTATCGAGGCGGCCAAAAAGCGCGGCGAAGCGCTCGATCATGTGCTGCTGTTTGGTCCGCCGGGTCTCGGTAAAACGACACTGGCGCATATTATCGCGCGCGAATTGGGCGTCAATTTGCGTCAGACTTCGGGGCCGGTGCTTGAACGCGCTGGCGATCTGGCGGCGCTGCTGACCAATCTTGAGCCACACGATGTGCTGTTTATCGACGAAATTCATAGGCTTAGCCCGGTCGTTGAGGAAATTCTGTATCCGGCGCTGGAAGACTTCCAGCTCGACATCATGATTGGTGAAGGCCCGGCGGCGCGCTCGGTCAAACTCGATCTGCCGCCGTTTACGCTGGTCGGCGCGACGACTCGGGCGGGGATGTTGACCAATCCATTGCGCGACCGTTTCGGGATTGTGGCGCGGCTCGAGTTTTATACGCCGGAGGAATTGACGCGCATTGTGAGCCGCTCGGCTGGCTTGTTGAATGTCGAAATGGCCGACGATGGCGCATTTGAAATTGCCCGCCGCTCACGCGGTACGCCGCGAATTGCCAATCGCCTGCTGCGCCGTGTTCGTGATTTTGCCGAGGTCAAACACGACGGTATTGTCACGCGTGAAGTCGCCGACGCGGCCTTGCAAATGCTCGACGTTGATCATGCGGGGCTGGATGTGATGGATAGAAAACTGCTGCTGGCGATTCTGGAGAAATTTAACGGCGGCCCGGTCGGGCTGGACAATGTTGGCGCGGCGATTGGTGAATCGACCGATACGATTGAAGAAGTGGTCGAGCCATATTTGATTCAGCAAGGCCTGATGCAGCGCACACCGCGCGGCCGGATGGCGACGTTGGGGGCTTATGCGCATTTTGGCCTAAACGCGCCTAAGAGTGAACTTTAAAAATGCTGCGCCTCCCGTGATAACGCCTCGGGCGGTGCTCGGAATCCTCATGTACTTGATGTACATTCCGGTTCCTGTGCTCCGGCCTCGCCGTTCCGTCTGCACCCGAAGTGGTGTGACGAGGGCTCGCTATTTTAAATATCACTCTAAAACCGATGAATGATGGGTAATTTCATACAAAATCACTAGCAAATGCCCCAAACGGGGCATTTTTTATGCACAATACGTAAACTTTTCCCTGCCGCAGTATTCCTACTGTGAGCCTTATTTTTGGAGTAATTGCCGTGGATGTCAGCGCTGGCGTACAGGATATGTCCTTTCTTAGCATGGTGATGCAGGCTAGCTTGGTCGTGCAAATGGTGATGGTGATTTTGATGGCGCTGTCGTTTATGTCGTGGTGGCATATTTTCAGCAAGCATTTCACGCTGGCCAATGCCAAAAAACACACCGAAGAATTCGAAGACCGTTTCTGGAGTGGCTCAGATTTAAACGGCCTGTACGAGCACGTCAAACGCACTCGTAGCGTCGGGATGGAGAAAATTTTCGAAGCCGGCTTTGGCGAGTTTTTGAAATTGCGTCAAAAGCATGGCATGGAGCTCTCCGACGTGATGGAAGGCACGCGTCGTGCAATGCGCGCGTCATGCCAGCGCGAGCTCGATTTCCTCGACAAGCACAATGCCTTTCTGGCCTCGGTCGGTTCGGTCAGCCCCTACATCGGTCTGTTTGGCACCGTCTGGGGCATTATGTATGCGTTCAAAGGGCTCGGTAATGTCGGCCAGGCGACGCTGGCAACGGTAGCACCGCATATTGCCGAAGCACTGGTGGCAACGGCAATTGGTCTGTTTGCCGCGATCCCGGCCGTTGTCGCGTATAACCGCTTTGCTTATGACGTTGATCGACTCGCGAACCGCTTTGATACTTTCATCGAAGAGTTCTCCAATGTTTTGCAGCGCCAAGTGCGTTAACTGGATGTAGAACGCGCGTCATCTACCGTCATCAAGCACCGAGCAAAGTCCGGCGCAAACGGAAAAAAGAACAACACAATGACTTATATTTTTTCATACATTTTCCCCTGCCATGCAGGGGAAAACGGGACGCAGGCAGCATTGCCTGCTAGGGCGGCAATATGAATCATCGTCGAGCCCGTCGCGCCAAAAGCGAAATCAATGTCGTTCCGTATATCGACGTGATGCTGGTACTGCTGGTGATTTTCATGGTTGCCGCGCCAATGATGCAGCCATCGGTGATCAATCTGCCCAGCGTCGGTAAATCCAATATTGAAGTCGCCGCCAAACCACTGACGGTTGAAATTTCAGCCGAAGGTGCTTTGGGTTTAATCGATGCGCAAGGCTCTGCGGCCGAACCGCAAGCCGACGTTGCGACGCTGGTCGCGGCGATCAAAGCCAAAATGGGCAGCGAAACCGAGCGTCCGGTCATCATTTCCGCGGACAAGAACGTCAAATACGAAGTCGTTGTGCAAACGATGGATGGCTTGAAAAATGCCAATATCGCCCGCGTCGGCCTGATGGTGCAGCCTAAATAATGAATCCGCAGCACAACCCTGCCCACGAAGAAAAACGCGGCCTGTCGTTTGTGATGGCCGTGTTGATGCACGTAATTTTGGCGGGATTTTTACTGTTTTCGGTGCAATGGAAAACACAAAATCCCGAGCCTGTCGTCGTTGAATTATGGGGTGGTTCGCCGCCTGCGGCCGAAGCACCATCGCAGCCCGTGACGCCACCAAAGATCGCACCACCTGAGCCGGAAGTCGTTCCGGAGAAAGTCGATATTGCCACCGAAAAAGTGAAGCAAACGCCGAAACCGACGGCCAGCCCGACCGCAACGCCCAAAGTCACACCCAAGCCGACGCCAACGCCAAAAGCGACGCCGAAGGCAACGGCTTTAGCGGAAAACAAGGCCACGGCAACACCGAAAGCCAAACCGACCAAAGCGCCGAAAAAGAGCGAGCTGGAAGATTTGCTGTCTCTCGACAATACCGTGTCATCCAACACCCAAGCGGAAACCAAGCCCGTCAAAGGCGGTAAACCCGGTGGCACCGGAACCAATCCGAATGCCGTCGGCAATAGTGGTTCAGGCAAAGGCACTGGGGCGAATGCAGCCGGACTGGAGAGCTATAAAGGGCGTCTGATCCAGCAAATCAAATCACGAACGGTCTATACTCGTGGCGGGCATCCGACCGCCGAATTCCGCGTGGTTGTGCTGCCGGATGGCAGCATTCTGGAAGATCAGTTGCAGCAAACCAGCGCCAGCGGCGACCCGGCTTATGCCGAGGCGACCAAACGCGCAATTCTCGGCATGGGCAGTTTCCCGCCCTTGCCGGATGGACAAACCTTTAGCGGGCCATTGCGGGTCTGGAATATCAAATTCCGTCTGGAATAACTGGATAAAAGAGCAATGAAAAGACTCAAACAATTTATTCGCGGCTTTGTCGCTGCAACGCTATTGATGGGCAGTGCCGCGCACGCCGATATGACGATTGAAGTGGTCGGCGTCGGCAGCCAGCAATATCCGATTGCGATTCTGCCGTTCCAGAATGAAACCACCCAGTCTCAGCCCGTTACGCCGGTCGTGAATACCGATCTGAGCAATAGCGGGCTGTTTAAAACGATTCCGGTGACGGGTGATCTTTCGCTGATGGCTTATCACCCGAGTGAAATCAACTACCCGGCCTTGCAAGCCAAAGGCGCGCAGACCGCCTTGATCGGACAAATGACCGCCGAAGGCGGGCAAGTTGTCGTGCGCTTCTGGCTGATTGATCTGGCAACCAAGCAGGAGTTGATTGCTTTTGAAAAGCGCGGCAACCCCGCGCATGCCCGCCGCATTGCACACCAGATTGCCGACATGATTTATGCCAAGCTCACCGGCAAAAGCGGCGTTTTCGCTTCACGGATTGCCTATGTACTCAAAGCCGCCGGGCGTTTCCAGCTGCAGGTCGCTGACGCCGATGGCTACGGTGCGCAGACCGTACTGGCATCCCGCCAGCCGATTATGTCGCCCAAATGGTCACCCGATGGCGGCAAGCTCGCTTATGTTTCATTCGAGAAAGAAAAGCCGATTGTTTATGTTCACGAATTGGCGACCGGTAAACGCTGGCAGGCCGCCAATTTCAAAGGCAGCAACTCGGCGCCAGCCTGGTCGCCCGATGGTAAACAACTGGCGGTCGTGTTGAGTAAAGACCTTGGCAGCCAAATTTATATTGTCAACGTCGACGGCAGCAATCCGCGCCGGGTCACCACAACGGGTGAAATCAATACGGAACCTTCTTTCACCGCCGATGGTCGTAATTTGATCTTTACTTCGGATCGGGGCGGCAGCCCGCAGATTTACCGTATTTCGGTCAATGGTGGCGATGCAGTACGGCTGACCAATTCAGGCTCGTATAACGCCAGCGGTAAAATTTCCCCCGATGGCCGGAGCATGACCTACATTACCCGTACCAGCGGTTATCGCGTTGCGATCATGGATCTGGCAACCCGGCAGAGCATGACGCTGACCGACACCAATATGGATGATTCACCCTCGTTTGCCCCCAATAGCCAGATGATTCTGTACGAAACCGACGTCGGCCGTCGCGGAACACTGGCGGTTGTATCGGCCGATGGCCGCGTCAAACAGCGGCTGAAAGCGCAGGGCGGCGAAGTGCGTCAGCCCGCCTGGGGTCCGATGTTGCGATAAATAGCCCTACATTGTGTAGGTGCGACCCGATGTTTACACAGCGATTTGGGTTTTGAATATTTTTTAACTTGGAGAGTAAACATGAAGAAAATTGCCTTGAGTGTCTTGATGACCGCCCTGCTGGCTGCCTGCGCCAGCACACCAGCACCTGTTGTTGACCCCAATGCAGCGGGTAAAAATGGCGCCAATAATGGCAGCGGCACCGACATTAAAACTGTTGATACGACCGGCACCAGCGGTTCCAAACTGGATCCACGCCTGACCGATCCGAACAATACCCTGTCGCAGCGTCGCGTGTATTTTGACTACGACTCGTTCACCGTAAAAAGCGATTACGACGCGATGGTGCAGGCTCATGGCAAATTTCTGGTGCAAAACCGCGATTACAAAATCATCCTGCAGGGCAATACCGATAACCGTGGTACAGCCGAATACAATCTGGCACTCGGTCAGAAACGCGCTGAAGCCGTTGCCAAATTGCTGCTGGCACTCGGTGTAAACGAAGCGCAAATCGAAGCGGTCAGCTTTGGCGAAGAGCGTCCGCTGGAAAATGGCGATACCGACGAAGCGTGGGAACGCAACCGTCGCGCCGATATCGTTTATAACGGCGAACAGAGCAAATAAGTACGACCTGCTATCCAGACCGATACGGTCTGGATGTATGTTCATCAACCCTCGCCCAGGCGAGGGTTATGTCTATATACCCCGGGGTAATCATGAAGCAACTCAAATCAATCCTGCTCGCCATGCTGATGGCGGGAATGGCAAGCCAGGCACAAGCTGGCCTGTTCGACGATGATGTCGCACGCCAGCAAGTTGCGGATCTCACCGCTAAAGTCGGCAATTTGCAGCAGCAAAACCAGCAGCGTCTGGAGCAGCTTGAAGCGAGCAACAAACGCATGCTCGATCTGGTACGCCAGCTTGATGCACAAAAAGAAGAGCTGGCCAAATTGCGCGGCGCCAACGAAGTGCTGCAATTCAATCTGGAAGAAGCCACCAAACGCCAGAAAGACCTCTACGTTGATCTGGACGCCCGTCTGCAGCTACTGGAACAAGCCAAGAGCGCGGCCAAAGCCGAAGCGAAAGCCGACACCAAAACCGACGAGCCGATGAGCGAGGAAGACAGTTTCAATCACGCGCTGGCACTGGTACAAAATAAAAAGCACAAGGACGCCACCGCAGCGTGGTCACGCTTTGTCACCGATTTTCCCGACAGCAAAAAAATGGCCGCCGCGCAGTACTGGATGGGGATGAATTATGCATTCAGCAAAAATTACAAATCCGCCAATATTGCTTTTAATAATGTGATCGACAACTTCCCCGAAGACCCGAAAGCGCCCGATGCCCTGCTCGGTCTGGCCTCGGTTGCAGCAAGCTCCGGCGATAAAAAGGCCTCGCGCAATTACCTGATCAACATTCTCGAGCGTTATCCGCAATCGGAAGCCGCCGCCAAAGCCAAAAAAGCACTGGCAGCACCCAACTAGCCGCATATCGTCAACCCGGCAGGAGAGAGCGATGAAACAACTGATCATGATCAAGCGCAGCAACGGCCGGCACTGGGTCGGTGACGGCTTTCCGGTACAGAGCATTTTTTCGTATACCGACATTGCCGAGCAGATGTCGCCCTTCCTGCTGATGGACTATGCCGAGCCGACCCGCTTCGAGCCGACAACGCAGCAGCGTGGCGTCGGGCCGCATCCGCATCGCGGCTTTGAAACCGTCACGATTGTTTACGACGGCGAAGTCTCGCACCGCGATTCGGCGGGCGGCGGCGGCACCATCGGTTCCGGCGACGTGCAATGGATGACCGCCGGCGCCGGCCTGCTGCACGAGGAATTTCACAGCCCGGCCTATGCGAAAACCGGTGGGCCGTTTGAAATGATCCAGCTCTGGGTCAACCTGCCCGCCAAAGACAAAATGACACCACCGGCGTATCAGGGCATTACCGATCACGACATCCCCCGGCTGCCGCTCCCCAATGAAGCCGGCAGCGTTCGCGTGATCGCCGGCGAATACGCCGGAACACATGGCGCGGCGAAAACCTTCACGCCGATGAATGTCTGGGATTTGCGCATCAAGGCCAAGCAGAGCGTGCGGCTTGAGCTGCCTGCTGGCCACACCACGGCACTATTTGTACTGCACGGCGAACTGCTCATTGACGATCACCAGCCGGTGCGCGCCGCTGAAATGGCTGTGCTTGAACGCGAAGGCAGTGAGTTGGTGTTTACTTGCAGCGAAGCGACAACGCTGTTGCTATTGAATGGGCAACCGCTAAACGAGCCGATTGCCGCTCACGGACCGTTCGTGATGAATACCCGCGAAGAAATTGTGCAAGCGATGAATGACTTTGCCGCAGGCAAAATGGGGAAGATGTAAGCGCAGGCAACATGGGCAATATGTAAGCGCAGGCGAAATGAGCCGGATGTAAGCGCAGACCAATCTGGCCGTCGGCGATACGTTTTTGCAGACTGAAATTCATTAAACCCGCATTGCAAATAATGCGGGTTTAATGACCTGTGGTTATTGCCATTGTTTCCCCAGCGCATCCAGCCCAGCCTTACCCAGATCGGCAGGCGTCATCGCGATCCTAAAGCGACAATCGGCGTTAAATTTCAGAAAAAACGGTTCGGCAAAAAATGGGATTTGCGACGCATCGGCAACATCGACAATGAGAATAGCGCCACGCAAGCCATGTTCTTCGGTGAAATACACCGCTTCGGGTTTGAGCTGCGCCAGAATTTCTTGCAATAAGGTTCCGGCTTTGCCGGCACGAACCAGACTATTGAATGGTTCGTGCGGCAGTGATGCCGTCAGTATCATGCGCATGATGTTCTCCATTGGGTGGATATTGAATCCGGAAGTTTCATGCTAGCCATGGCATGCGTACATGCTTGTCATTATCAGCATAAATACCTGCCCAATGGAGATCCGCTGCGCTGTCTTTCACCCAAGCAGCTATTGCAGTGACGACATAAGAAACAGATGGGTATATCAATATAAACCATTACTGTATTGTTTTTCGTTGACATACCACTGCCAGTATGGGGTCTCGAATTGAGCAGTGACGAATCTGCGTCGTTCCTATTTTCGACCGCGTTATTAATCCAGGCGATTTTCGACAATCAGAAACCACGGCCGCTGGCTACTCGCTTGCAGATAGCCTTGTGGCGACAAGGTTAAAATGGTTTTCGACACCGAATTACGAACATTGCCACCGATGACGTGCAGTACCTGACTCTGTTTGCTCACCACGATATCGCAATGCAAGGCCAGCTTCAGCGTGTCGGGCAGGACCCCGGCGGGAGGCGTAGTTTTGCTGCGGGTCGCGCAGATCAAATCGCCAATTTCGGGTTGATATTCGCTGATGTGATGCGGAATCCACGGCGTGGCCGGGTCCAGTTTGTTGGCCAGCATCTGATTCAGGTAAGTACGATGTGCCGCACTGGGCAGAAAATGCCCTTTGGGGATATGGCTTTGCTGCATGATCCAGCTGATAAAAGCCGCAGACCATGGCTCGCGGCAGTCAAAGCCCGATAGCCGCGGCATGCCGACTGCACGCCAATATTGATTGATACGCTCACCGTGCCAGCGGTCGTCATCCTCCCAAATCCCCACCTGAGGGATACTTTCCTGATCGCCGTCGATAACGACTGTTTGCTGCCCAAAATAGACCCACTCCGCTTGCAGCTGCTCGATGATTTTGTATTTTGCCGAACCGATATGCGGCAATTTGACCTCATCGACGACGGGTTCCGGTGATTCTTCAATTGGCACCGATATTTGCGGCTCAGCCGGCTCGGGCAGCGAACGGCAAGCGCTTAATGCCAGTAACAACACCATCAGGATTGGTTTCATGCTTCACCGCCGATGTGATAGCGCTGGAAAAACAGGATCGATAAACGCCTGATCTTTAAACTCTGTTGACGCGCTGCGTAAAAACTAATCACACGCCAATAGAGCCTAATCACAAGAAGAGCTATAGCAATAGCCAATCTGCTCGAGAATGAAAAGGCGAATTGGGTTTGCAAGCGGTAATCCGGCAAAAAATGGCGAAGTCTGCAAATTGCACGCCGCTCGCACCTGGGTGCGCCTTACGGCTCATGCAGATCTATCCGTCCGAGGTTTGGAGCGGCGGCCTTCGGTTGATTTGTAGCACTCAGCCATTACACTGCTACAGTGGGTTAGCAGTAAGAGCGAGGAAAGGTCTCGAATGGAGGTTACGATGCCACAAGACAATACGGTACCCCCTTCTCCAGCCGGGGCATCCAGCGAGACGGTACATCGCACCCGGCGTATGAATATCAGACATACGGACAGGTTGCTCACCAAAGCCGAGATGCTGCTCTCCAACCGGGGACAGAACGAATCCTCGCAGCAGGACACCCTGGCTGTAATCGCAGATCTGATTCATGCGGCAACGCATGATGTCTTGACCGGCTTGCCGACCCGCGGCGTGCTGCTCAGCAGGCTTGAGAGTGAACTCACCCAAGCTGGCTCCGCTGACGAACGGGTCGCCGTTCTCTTTGTCGATTTGGATAACTTCAAGCTGGTGAATGACTCGCTGGGGCACGATAGCGGAGACGAATTACTGTGTGAGGTCGCCAAACGCATTAGCGACTGCGTGGATGATGGCGAGAGCGGAATCGTGAGCCGTATTGGCGGTGACGAATTTATCATCCTGTTCCCACACGCCATCCGCGGCTCAGAAGACGTACTGGCTAGTAAAATACTGGCGGCGGTAACCGAGCCAGTCAAGATTGCCGCCAGAGAAATTGTCACCTCTGCCAGTATTGGGGTTGCCAGCTGTGCACTGGGATCCCAGTCCGCCGAACAGTTGCTGCGTGACGCGGATACGGCGCTTTATGCCGCCAAGGCACGCGGCCGCAATTGCATGGTGCGTTTTAACCATGAATTGCATGCCCGCGCCGTTCGGCGGATGCAAATCGAGTCGGATCTGCGTGTCGCCTTGCTCGAGAAACAGGTGTATGTACATTACCAGCCGCAGGTGAGTCTGGTAACAGGACAGCTCGTTGGGGTAGAAGCGCTGGCGCGCTGGCAACACCCTGAATATGGCATGGTGTCGCCTGCAGAGTTTATTCCGATTGCCGAAGACAGCCGGCTGATCGGCGAGCTGGGGCGGCAAGTGTTGCGATCAGCCTGCCTGCAACTGGCCGCTTGGTCTGCCGCCTTGCCCGAACGGCCGCTCTCGATGACGGTCAATGTTTCGCCGCGCCAATTGGGTGACCCTGATTTCATTGCCGAAGTTCAGGCTATCGTCGAACAAACCGGCATTCGCCTGTCTTCGCTGTGCCTGGAACTGACCGAAAGTGCGCTGACGAATTCGGCAACCGAAGTCCTCAAAACCCTCAACCAGCTGCACCAGATGGGTATCTACGTCGCGATTGATGACTTTGGCACCGAGTACTCCTCACTGGCTCGCTTGCGCGACCTGCCGATTGAAGTCTTGAAAATTGACCGTTCCTTCATCGATGGACTGGGTACAGAGCCAGGAGATACTGCCATCGTGTCGTCCATTCTCAGTCTGGCCTTCGCGACCGGCAAGCACGTGATCGCCGAAGGAATCGAGCGGGTTGAACAGGCGCTGGCACTACGCAGCATGGGATGCGGTGTGGCGCAAGGGTTTTTGTTTTCCGCTCCGGTCGACGCGACATTCATCATGCCAATGCTGGATAAACCACTATGGGAAGCGCCCATGAACTGGGGGGTGCAAGCCGCCGCAGTAGCGCCCGATACCCTGACACGTCGCGCGCATCGAACCTTCATCGAAGAGTTTCTTGATCACATTGGCGTACCGATGGGGCTGAAAGCAGGAGATACACCATGATGTCGTTGATTATCGGGATCAGTAATCTGCTGCTCGGCGTGGCTTATGTGGGTCTGGGCTTGCTCAGTGCGTGGGAGGCTGCGAGTCAATACCGCTACCGGGGTTTGTCACGTTTCGGTCTGGGGTTTTCGCTGATGGCGGCCAGTTGCGGCCCTCATCATCTGGTGCATGGCTGGTGTGTCCTCCAGGGCGGCACGGTTTCTACCCCAATGCTGGCGCTGACGCTGACGGGCTTGCCCGCCGGGATTGTATTCTGCTGGCTGCGCGCAGAAGCGATGCTGGATGGACGAGGAGATCGCACTTTGGCGATCAATGGTCGCGTGATGGCGGCGGTAACCATTACATTGCTGATTGTAATGAGTTCGCTAGCCGGCTGGGCCATGGCTTCACCTCCTCCACCCCCATACTCTATCGTCTGCACGGCACAAGGCATCCAATCAGGGCTTTACGCCTTGAACACGAATCTGGCCCCCTCTTCGCTGGTACTGTACAGCAATCTGTGGGTGACGTTTGCCTATGCGATGGTGGGCTGGTACTTGCTGGACACACAGATCAGCCGCTATGTTTCCACCCGTTCCTGGTCGCTATCCGGCCTGTCACTCGCCGGCGTGTTTCCAACCTGTGCGGCCATGCACCTGATTCTGGCGCTGACCAGTAGTCAGCAAACCAGTACCTTGCCGTTTGACCTGCTCGGCATCCCGGCGTCGATCTATTTCCTGTGGGTCGTGAAGCAACTGCACGCCGATTCGGTCATTGACTGGAATCGCCGTCCTTTGGCGGGCCTTGCGACTCTCCCCCATCGCTCCTCCCCCTGGAACGAAACAATCAAACAAGAACGGTGATTTTGATATCTGTGTGATCAACTCATTTTGGCCACCTCGTTACAGCCCAAGCAATCTCGGTGCTCAGCCTTATGACTCCAAAGCACCGTTATGTCGATATGGCCAGCCTGACTATAGAGTGGTCGACATCAATAGCACAAACGTTCCTCAAAGGGATTACCTCCAAGGCATCTTTAAATCTGTGGTATAGCGTCGTCAAGCTATCCAATCTGCAGCTACCCCATCCCGCTGCCGCGCCCCTCACTAAGCCGATTACAGCAGCACCAGCAGCCCCGACGACCTGCATCGACGTGTCCGATTTTGCTGCACAATCTGGCGCAATCAATGACATTGGCAAGATCGGTGTCATAAACTGACAGCCTTTGGCGTTATAGCCGTCAAAAATCGTCACATCCGCGTACAGTTTGTGCAAGCAAGACAATGATCATGCTGCCTTGCGACGCATCGCCCGCCAGTTCTGATACCGGCACTCAGGGAGCCCCGCATGTCCAGCAGTCGTGTTGAAAAAGTCCGCCGGCAGTACAACCAGTGGGTTGCGAACGAGTCGATCGAAGACTATGCACTGCGCTATTCGCCGGCGAGTTTTCGCAAATGGTCGCCCAATGTCATCGGCCACACGATGATAGGCACTAATTCGGCGCTGTCGTACGAGGCCATCGGCGCGCTGCTGCTGCTCGATTTCGGCTTTGCCAACGCGATGTCGGCGCTGATTTTTGCCGCAATTGTCATTTTTCTGGTCGGTCTGCCGATTTGCCATTACGCAGCCAAATACAATATCGACATGGATTTGCTGACGCGCGCGTCGGGTTTTGGTTACGTCGGATCGACTTTCACCTCGCTGATTTATGCTTCGTTCTGCTTCATCTTTCTGGCTTTCGAGTCGGCGATCATGGCGCAGGCTTTGCGGCTGTGCTGGGATATCCCGCTCTGGCTCGGTTATCTGATTTGCGCCGTCGTCGTGATCCCCATCGTGTTTTACGGCGTGACGGCGATCAACCGCTTTCATCAGGCGACGCAATTTATCTGGCTGGTACTGATGATCATTCCGTTTGCCTTCGTGTTGATCAAAGACCCGCAGGCGCTGGCCGGCCTGAGCCATTTCAGCGGCCAGATCAGTCATTCGAACGGCTTTGACTGGCTCAACTTCGGCGTTGCCGCCGGGATTGCCTTTGCGCTGATCGCGCAGATCGGCGAGCAGGTCGATTACCTGCGTTTCATGCCCGAGCAAAAATCGGCACGCGATCTGAACTGGTGGGCCAATATGCTTGTCGGCGGGCCGGGCTGGGTCGTGATTGCTTTCATCAAGCAACTGGGCGGCGTGCTGCTCGCCGCCAGCGCGGTGATGGCCGGGATCGCCGTCGCCGACGCCAAAGAGCCGGTGCAAATCTTCAATCACGCTTTCCAGTTCGTGCTCGACAATCCATCAACAGCGCTCTTGATCACGACGCTGTTCGTCATCGTCTCCGAAATGAAGGTCAATGTAACCAACGCCTACGCCGGCTCGCTGGCGTGGTCGAATTTCTTTTCGCGCGTCACGCATTCGCACCCGGGGCGCGTCGTCTGGCTGGTATTCAATAGCGCAATTGCGCTGCTGCTGATGGAGCTCGATCTGTTTGCGGCGATCAACAATGTGCTGGGCATGTATTCGAATATCGCCGTCGCGTGGACTTGCGCCGTCGTATCCGATCTGGCGATCAACAAGCCGCTGGGGCTGTCGCCGCCGATTATCGAATTCAAACGCGCGCACCTGTTCAATTTCAATCCGGTCGGCGTGATGAGCGTCGTCATTGCGTCGATTCTGTCGACGATCGCGTTCAGCGGGCTGATGGGCGAATACGCGCAGGCGTATGCCTGGCTGATCGCTGCGGTCGTCAGCTTTATTCTGCCGCCGGTGATCGCCAAGCTGACCCACAGCCGCTATTACATCGCTCGGCCATCGCATTACCGCTTGCGCTCGGACTCGCCGGTGCAATGCGGCGTTTGCGATCATCATTACGCCGAAACCGATTCGGCACATTGCCCTTTCCATCAGGCAGCCATCTGCTCGCTGTGCTGCACGCTCGAATCGAATTGCCGCGACCTGTGCAAACCCAAAATCAAGAGCACGCTCGACCATTACCGCGAATACATGGGGTATGTGCTGCAATTCGTTTTGCGACGCAAGCTGCAGGAACGTACCCTAACCCGTATCGCCAATTTCGCACTGGTCTGGCTGGTGATGAGCAGCCTCGTCGCGCTGACGCTGTGGATGACGCTGCCGGTGGCGCTCAGCCAGCTTGAGTCGACATTGCGGCTGCAATTTGACGAATATGCAGTGCGCGTCTTTTTCGGTCTGGCCTTGCTGTCGTGCATTGCGACCTGGTGGATCGTGCTCGTCAACGAAAGCCGCAATATCGCCGAGGAAGAGCTGCGCCTGGCCAAGGAGCGCGCCGAAGCGGCGACGGTCGCCAAAAGCGAATTTCTCGCCAATATGAGCCACGAAATCCGCACGCCGATGAATGCAATCATCGGCATGTCGTTTCTGGCGCTCAAAACCGAGCTCTCCGCCAAGCAGCGCGATTACCTGAACAAAGTCCACGGCGCGGCGACGTCGCTCTTGGGCATCATCAACGACATTCTCGATTATTCCAAGGTCGAAGCCGGCAAGCTCGAACTGGAAAGTATCGACTTCAGGCTCGACGACGTACTCGGCAAGGTTGCGACGATCACTGCCGGCCGCACGCACGACAAGGGGCTGGAATACCTGATACGCGTCGCGCCCGAGGTACCGCGCGAGTTGCGCGGCGATCCGCTGCGACTCAGTCAGGTCTTGATCAATCTGGTCAATAACGCCGTCAAATTCACCGAGCGCGGCCAGATCGAACTGGCAATTTCGCTGGCATCGAACGGCGGCGACAGCGACGACATCGTGCTGCAATTTGCCGTCAAGGATTCGGGCATCGGCATGACTGCGGCACAAAAAGCCAAGCTGTTCCAGCCGTTTACGCAGGCCGACGGTTCGACGACGCGCAAATACGGCGGAACTGGGCTAGGGCTGACGATCAGCAAACGCATTGTCGAAGCCATGGGCGGCGAGATCGGCGTCGAAAGTGTTGCAGGGCTGGGCTCGGTGTTCAGCTTTACCGCCCACTTGCAAACGGCAGCCACGCCCGGCAGCACCAGCGAATTGCCGCTCGCGCATGCCCGCGTGCTGATCGTTGACGATCATCACGCGGTGCGCCAAGTGCTGCTCGAGATGCTGGGACGCGTCAACGTCGACGCCGAAGCCGTCGCCAGCGGCGAGGCCGCGCTGGCGCTGCTGCAAACGCCGCAGGACGAGCCATTCAACCTGATCCTGATCGACGCCATCATGCCGGGTTGGTCCGGCGAAATGACGGCAAGGCAAATCCGCGCGCTGCCCGGCCATGCCGACACGCCGATTGTGATGATGACCACGCTGGGCGACAGCGATCAGGGGCAACTGGCCGGGTTGAATGTGCACAGCATGCTGTACAAGCCGCTCACCCAATCGGCGCTGGTCGATTGCCTGAACGAAATCTATGGCGGCCCGGACTATCCGCACGCCAGCCCGGCCGTCACCAACATCCGGCCCGGCATGCTGGCCGGAATGAAGCTGTTGCTCGTTGAAGACAATGAAATCAACCAGCAGATTGCAATCGAATTGCTCAGCGAAGCCGGCGCGATCATCACGGTCGCCGGACACGGCCAAATGGCGCTCGATCTATTGCAGAACGGCGCAGTCGATGCCTTCGATGCCGTGCTGATGGATGTGCAGATGCCGGTCATGGACGGGATCGAAGCGACACAACTCTTGCGCACCGACGCCCGCTTTGCCGGCTTGCCGGTGATCGCGATGACGGCACACGCGCTCGAGGCCGAGCGGCAGCGCTGTATCGCCGCCGGAATGAACGACCATGTCAGCAAGCCGATTGATCCGCAGGCCTTGCTGCTCACCTTGCAGCGCTGGTACACCCCACCGCCCGCTTCGGCAAGCGGTATTGTGGCGCAACCAGCCGCCGTCCCGGGCGAAAACAGGCTGCCCGATCTGCCCGGCATCGACACCCGTACCGGCCTGAGCCGGCTCAATGGCAAGACCCGGGTGTATGTCGAAGTATTGCAGCAATTTGCGCGCAATTACCGCGATTACGCCAAGCTGGTTCACGAAGCCATCGACGCGCAGCAATGGCACGATGCCCAGCATCTGCTTCACACGCTCAAAGGACTGGCTGGCAATATCGGCGCCAGCACATTGGCGCAGCACACCGAATTGCTCGAGCGGCAAATTAGCGAGTCGAAGATCGACCCCGCCGCCGTCACGCAACTGGCCGGGCTGCTGGAGACGGTGCTGGGCAGCATTGCGCAGCTTGATACAGCCATAGCCCCTGAAACGCCCCGGCAATGCGATGTGACGCAGTTCGAGTACCTGCTGAATCTGCTGGACGAACAGAACGGCGCCGCCGTCGATTATTTGCTCGAAAACGCGGCCGCGCTGTGCGGCTGTCTGCCAGCAACGGATTACACGGCCTTTAGTCAGGCCATCCATCAATTCGATTTTCCCGGCGCGCTGGCCATTGCGCGCCGCCACAAGGAAGCCCAAGCATGAATCGCCCCCATATTCTGGTCATCGATGACACCCCGGAAAACCTGCGTCTGGTCAGCGCACTATTGCAGGACCACTACACGGTGCGCGTGGCCACCAGCGGCCAGCAAGGGCTGGCGCTGGCTGAAAAACATCCGCCGGATCTGATCCTGCTCGACATCATGATGCCGGACATGGACGGCTACAGCGTATGCACGCAATTGAAAAGCCAGCTCACGACACGCGATATTCCGGTCATATTTCTGACCGCACGCAGCGAAGTCGAAGACGAAACGCGCGGCTTTGCGCTGGGTGCTGTCGATTACATCACCAAACCGATCAGCCCGCCGATTCTGGAAGCACGCGTCGCCACGCATCTGGCGCTCAAACGTGCACGCGATTTTCTGGTCGACCAGAACGTCTATCTCGAAAGCGAAGTACAGCAACGCATGCGGGAAGTACAGCAAATCCAGGACGTCACCATCATGGCGATGGCCTCGCTGGCCGAAACGCGCGACAACGAAACCGGCAGCCACATCCTGCGCACCCAGCGCTACGTGAAAGCGCTGGCCAAGGCCTTGCAAGCCCTGCCCGAATTCGCCGCCGAGCTGGACGATTCCGTCATTGAGCTGCTCTACAAATCGGCGCCGCTGCATGATATCGGCAAAGTCGGCATTCCCGACCACATTCTGCTCAAACCGGGCAAACTGAGCGACGAAGAATTCGAAATCATGAAAACGCACACCACGCTGGGCCGCGACGCGATCCTGCGCGCCGAAGACCGGCTGGACGGCAGCGCCGATTTTCTGCGTTTTGCCCGTGAAATTGCTTACGGCCATCAGGAAAAATGGGATGGCAGCGGCTATCCGCAAGGGCTAATTGGAGAAGCGATTCCGCTCTCAGCGCGTCTGATGGCTGTGGCCGACGTCTACGACGCGCTGATCAGCAAGCGCGTTTACAAGCCAGCGTTCAGCCACGACGAAGCCGTCGCCATCATGCGCAAAGGGCGCGGCAGCCATTTCGACCCGCTGATCTGCGACGTCTTTCTGGAAATGGCCGACGAATTTGCCCGGATTGCCGACGAATTCCGTGACGAGCACTGAGCAAAAGCAATGGGTATATCGCCACAAAGCACAATCAGAAACCCCTACACAGCAATACCCTGAGAGAAAAAATTCTCAATACGCGTTGATGGTGATCATGGATGTGCTTTTTCCTCGCAGAGAAACGCGAGCAATACTGATGGTGGCTTGATATTGGCGAGCGCCACAAATGCTTGCCATCAGTCCTATTCCTTGAGCCGAGAATAGGTATAACCACGACACTACCGCCACTTGCCCGCAAATTGTGGGGTACCACTCATATTGTCACAGGAAATAGCGCAGCTCAAAGCCAGCGAAACCTCAATGAACACAAGGCTTAGGAGTGTGCTTTGGGGCTGCCTGGGCTTTTGCGTGGGTTTGCGAAAAAATGAGCGGAAACCACTCAAGAATTGCGCAATAAATGGCATGCCTTGCGATGGCAATGGAAAACTTTGATTTTTATCCTGCGGATTCCACGTTGCGTCATTGGCTGCAATCTTGTCGCGCCAGCCAATCAGGCTCTTTTGCCGGTAGATGCTAGGCTCTGGGCATACTGCGCTGATGAACATATCGCGGATTGTGTCCATCGTTTGATGGACGCCTATGCTCTCATGCATATAGACCAAATATATCAAATGTCAATACGATATATTACCGTATAAATATATTCTTTACCTTTCACATAGTTGCCGCTTTTAGTAAAGCTACGATCTGCTCGTCATCGAACTGGCCGGTTTGCTTGAAGTGCTCGTAAATCAGATCGGTCAGGCGCAGCTTCTTATCCATCGGCATGGTCAGGCGATTGTCATACAACAGCACATCAATCGCGCCCAGGATACGCAACTTCTCTTCTCTTCCCTCGGTACCAATAAAGGCGCTCGCGTCGATCTCCGGCATAGGTTCGCGCTGCATTGAGTGATTGACTGGCACGCGAGCTATACGCGGCTTGCTTTGCTGATCTACAGGCTCACCAGCTTGGTCTTCTAAGCGTCTTAGGTAACGTTCTGGCACCTCGTAGACCTTCTTCCTCCCCCCAATACCAATCCGCTCTTCACTGTACCAGCCCTCGCGCTCAGCTCGAACGGAAACATTTTGTCTCGATGCTGGTAGTCCAGGTATCTGCATTTTTGCGATTTCTGAGGCGCTATATAGCTTTCTCTTCACGTGTCAGTCACTCTCGCTTAACTGACACGCATAAATGTCAGTTTTTTATCAAGGTTATAAGTATTTAAAATCAAATGCTTACGCAAAAAACAAGCAAGGCTCCAGCAAAACACAAGTGACACGCTTTACATGTCACTTCGTTACACTTAACATTCACTCATTAGCTAACGAAAGAGGCACTTAAAAATGACAAACACCTGCGACGTTACCCAAGACTGGCACCGTGCCGACATCACCGCCGCGCTGCATAAACGTGGCCACAGCATGCGGGCATTGGCCATTGCCAACGGCTACAGCCCTACTTCGCTTAAAAACGTCATGGATCGCTCGTGGCCAAAAGTGGAACGGATTGTCGCGGACGCCATCGGTTGTGAGCCAGAAGTGATCTGGCCGAGCCGATACGCCCCGGTTAAATCAGTTACCGAAGTCTTGGCCGAAGTGAATCGCGACCTGCATGAATGCATGACAGTTTAATGCACTTGGCGCGATTAATGTCACAAGCAATGTGCTCATTTGTGAAAAGTCTCACGCAGTCTAAGGAAGTCTCAGCCTAGTTCGCACTTCTTGGTCTCACTAGAAGTGGATTACCCGGAGCCAAAAACATGCCAGTAGGTAAAACAAACTGGAAACGAAAGCGCCCAGAGTCTTTGCAGGATGCGTTCAATTTGAACTGCGATCACGCAATGGAGGTTCTCCGCCGCCCCGCGAAGCAAATGTGGGATTTGATGGGGACTACGCAGCAGACCTATTCGCGCTGGGTATCGGAAGGCGTGATGCCTGCCAACCGGATTTTGCAATTCGAGCATTTGACGGGAGCGAATTTTGTCAGCAATTACCTGACTCTGGCAGCTGGACGGATGCCGATTGAGTTGCCGATTGGCCGCAAGGCGGATCAGGTTGAGACGCTGGATTTACAAGCACAGCAGGCCGATGCCATCGCGCTACTGATCAAGTTTTACCAAGGCAAAGCCGCGCTGGATGAAACGCTGGAAGCGATTGATCTGGTATTGCGCGGGTTTAGTTATCACCGTGCCAATGTGGTTAAGGTGGCCGAGCCTGAGCTGGATTTGTTTGCAGGTGAAAGAGCATGAATCAAGCGGTAATCAAAACCCACTACAGCGCCAGTGAACTAGCAGTTATGAAGCTGGATGGTCTACCAAATTCACGCCAAAACATGCTGCTATTTGTTGAGCGGCATGTTTGGGCATACATCGAAGTAACCGGCAAGGGCGGCACTCGCCGTGAATATGCCCCACCGCCTGCAATCATGGCGCAAATCCGCGACCGCGCCGTGCAAGGCGCAGTCGCTAAAGCGCAAAGCCTGCCGGTTCCGGCTGCTTTGAAAGCGGTCGATGCGTCGGTGCCAGTCAAAGCAGCCAATGAAGCGCAATTACAACTAACCACCGCAGAGCAGCTGCAGGCCGATTGTCGCAAAGGTGTTTTGCTAGCGATCAAGCGCGTGATGGTCGGATGTGGCGTGGGCAAGGAAGCGGCGATCAGCGCGGTACGCATCGAAGCGATGAAAGAACCGACCGGTACGCTGGCCAGAATGTTTGCCGGTGCCGAGGATTCTCGCGGTCGCAAGGATGGCGGCGCAGTGGCGTCCAGCCGGACGATCAAGCGTTGGTTTGATCTGGAAAAATCAGGCTCAACTGCGGCCAAAAAACGCGAAAAAGATATGTCGATCCCGTCTTGGGCTCCGCAGTTTATCGCTTGCTGGCGTCCTAAGCAGGGTCAAACCGTGGCTGCAGCCTACAAGATTTTTGAAGCGGAATGGGCTGAGGGCGAGATTCCTTCGGAGCACGCGGTGCGTCGCTTCCTGAAAAAATTGCCACCTGAAGTGTTGTATCGCTTGCAGCACAGCGGTGCGGCCTTGAAAGCCAAGCTGCCTTATGTTGACCGTGACTGGACGGTATTTGAGACCGGAGAATGCTGGGTCGGTGATGGTCACGGTATGAAAATGAAAGTGGCTCACCCCGATCATGGTCAGCCTTTCCAGCCGGAGGTGACTCTAATGCTGGATGCACGCAGCCGCAAGTGTGTGGGCTGGTCAGTGAGCTTTTCCGAGAACGTGCTAGCGGTGGCAGATGCCTTGCGTCACGCGGCCTGCAGCCATCCATTGCCACTGATTTATTACAGCGATAACGGCGCGGGTGAAACCGCCAAGATGCTGGATGCACCAGTGGTGGGGCTATTTGGCCGACTTGGCATTGACCACCAAACCGGTATACCAGGCAATCCGCAAGGCCGTGGTTTGATTGAGCGTTTGTGGCAAACGCTGACTATTCCGCTGGCGCGAGAGTCTGACACTTTCCACGGGCATGGTGCAGACAAGGAAACATTGCGCTTGGCAATTCGCGCCGTGAGCAAGGCCTTGAATGCGCAAAAGGCCAATACAGATGTCAAAGTGCCATTGCCAAGCTGGAAGCAATTCATCGACGCGTTAGAGCTGGCTGTTGCGGATTACAACGCCAATCACCGCCATAGCGCCCTGCCCAAACGCAACGGGCGTCACATGACACCCAACGAATTCTGGCTGGCTCATCCGCCCAAGCAAAACCAGATGCTGGATGAAGCGACGTTGCGAGAACTATTCCGCCCACATGTCATTCGCACTGCGCGCCGGGGCATGGTTTCGCTGTGGAACAACAGTTATTTCAGTCAAGCACTGATGCTGGTCGACGGGCAGGAAGTTCAGGTTGGTTACGACATTCACGATGCCGAGCGTGTAGTGATCCGCACGCTGGAAGGTGTGTTCGTTTGCGAAGCCGAATTTGAAGGCAACAAAGTCGATGCCTTTCCGAAGCCCTACGTGGAAAAACTGCGCGACACCCGGATCGACGGCATGGTTCAGCGCGGGCAAAACAAAATCGATTTGGCCGAAGCCGAACGCCGAACAACGATCACGCTGGCTCCAGCCGAGGTGCTGCCAGGCATTACCGGCGCTCAGATTGCTGGCGCATTCGAGCGTATGCCAATCGCTCGCGAAGCGATGGTGGTCAGCGAAGCCAAGGTGTTGCCTATTGAAGATGCCGGATTTCGCGTACCCAGCTCGCCGGAGGAACGCATTGCGCTGCACATACAGCTGCAGCAACAGGGAGGTTTATCAGAAAGAGAAACGAAATGGCTGGCCAGCTATGCCAAGAGTCATGAATTCAAAGTGATGAGTTTGAAACACGCTGCAGCGGTCGAGGCCGCAGCGTGAGTTGTGCAATTACCACCAACCAAGTAAGGATTCTCTAACATGAGTGAAGTCAGCGTCAACCGCATCGCCCCTATCGCCAACCTTGATCTGGTGGCGGTAGTGATGGAAAAACTGGTGAACCGGCAGGATGGCCTGCCCGGACTGGCGGTGTATTACGGCCCTAGCGGCTTTGGCAAAACAACAGCCACTGTCTGCGTTGCCAATCGGAGCCGCGCTTACTACGTACAGATGCGCAGCAGTTGGACGCGCAAGGATTTGCTGGAAAAAATCCTGTTTGAAATGGGTATCAAACCGGCAGGCCGCACCACCCTATTGCTGGATCAGATCTGCGAGCAATTGGCGGCCAGCAATCGCCCGCTGATCCTAGACGAATTTGATTATGCCGCCGCTCACGCCAGCCAAGTGGAACTGGTGCGCGATATCTACGAAGGCAGTCAATCCAGCCTGCTGCTGGTTGGCGAAGAAATGCTGCCCAATAAGCTGAAAAAATATGAGCGTTTTCACGGGCGCGTACTCTCTTGGTTGCCCGCTGCTCCGGTCAGCTTGGCTGATGCGCAGAAACTGGCACCGATTTATAGCCCGGAAGTGCAGATTGGTGATGATTTGCTGCAGCATCTGGTGAGCATCAGCAATGGATCGGTACGCCGAGTCAGCGTGAATCTGGTCAATGTGCAGGATACGGCTCTGATTGAAGGCTGGGATACGGTGAGCCGCCATCAGTGGGGTGACCGCCCTCTATACACCGGTGATGCACCACGCCGGAGGGCTGCGTAATGGCTGCAACCCGGCACAAGCGTCAGTCCGCCGAACTAGAAATGAAAGGTGGTAAAAGCAAACGTCAGCGCATCTGGGAAGCCGTGCGACTGCTGCGCGACAGCTTCAGCATCAGTTCAATCTCCAGTACCAGCAAGATCGAAGCCGCGACTGTTCAGACTTATCTACTGGCACTAAACAAGGGCGGCTATATCGCGGCACTCGACGATACAGCGGTAATCGGTCAGGAAAAAATCCTGCATTTGATCCGTGACAACGGACTGGAAGCGCCACGGTTGCAGCGCGATGGCCAGCCAGTTCAGCAAGGCCGGGCACAAGAACAGATGTGGCGAACGATGCGCATTCTTGGGCGCGACTTCAATCATCTGGAGTTGGCCGAACTTGCTTCGACCGATGAAGTTCGCGTGGCGGAAACAGCGGCAAATGACTACCTCAGGAATCTGTCGCACGCTGGCTACCTGATCAGACAAAGCAAGGGCAAAGGGCACGGTAACGGCGGAACCCCTAGTCGATATCGCTTCGATCCGACGCGCTACAGCGGCCCTCGCCCACCAATGATTCAACGCACAAAGAGCGTATACGACCCGAATCTGGGCAAGGTGGTGTGGCAGGAGGCTCCCGATCATGACGAACTCTGAACCGCATTGGCTGCAATTGCTGAGAACCGCCACTGTAGCCAGCAATATTGCCGCAGTGGCAACAAAACTGGGTTACAGCCGCACCAGCATCAGCTTGGTGTTGGCGAACAAATATCCAGGATCAACAGCCCACATTGAAAAAGCAGTACTGCAACGTCTGGATACTGTGCGCTGCCCTTACGTGGGTCAAAACATCAATAGACAGGCTTGCCAGGAAACAGGCAACGGAGCTGCGCCAACCCACAACCCGCTGAAGATGGCGTACTGGCGCGCCTGCCAGCGCTGCACGCACAAACCGGAGGTGAAAGCATGAGTGCGCGTGACAAATTACCCGCAAATAAAGATGTACTCGCGGATGCCGAACGGATCATCCCAGTGATGCGGCATTGTTTGCGTCGCGGAGGCACATTGCTGCAACAAAACGCGGGGTATCGCAACAAGCCCACAGTGCTGATTGATGCACCTCGGTCGGCCAGATTAATCAAGGAATTGAAAGCGAATGGTGCGGAGTCTGTGGGCAAACAGTATGGCGAAAACGGCAAGCAATTACTGTGGCATGCCGAAATCGATGGCTGTCTGGTGCAATGGTGGGAAGCGGAGGTGCTTTGAAATGAAAGTTTTTAATGATGCTTTTAATTGCAAGTTGGAGCTTGGCAATAAGGTGCTGCGCCGTTTACGCGAGCAAGGTGTCGGTGTGCTGACGATGTGCGTTGATAACGGCGATATGCGCTTGCACCTTGAATCTGAGCCGCCTGCAGCAATGGTGCCACCGCGCATTCACAAAGTACGCGGTATGAATGTCGCCAAGCTGGATGGCGTTACTTTGGTCTGGGGAGATCAATCATGAGCCGAGTTTTGACTGGTTTAGAGATGCAGCGCCGCGCTCGCATTGAAGTTGAGATCGCGATTATGACGACTTACCGTCCCGCTTTCGAGGCCAAACGCAAGGCGCGGCATGGGGTTGAGGATCGGGCAGCGGCCAAAGCAAATCTCGACGTATGCGACTTGCCGCTCAGCCTTGATCGGAGCATCCCGCGTGCATGACTTGCCAGCCCATATCAAAGCGGAATTGGCGGCAGCAGTCGAAACAATGGTGGCGCAAGGTGTTGATCGGCTAATGGCACGGCAAAAAGTCTGGCAAAACTACCAAAACGAATTGGTGGTGATTGCCGAAACGATGCACAGCGTGGCGGATCGTGCCGTGCCAGAACTGCCACCGCCAAAGCCATACCAGCAACAGGATTTAAGCCGCCACGGCAACAAGCCCTTATATCGGCCTCGCGCCGACAGTGGCGATGATTATTGGAATCCAGAGCGCAAAGCCAAAGCCCGCGCCGGGATTGAGCAAGTGAAACAACAACTGAGGATGAAATGATGAGCGATGTCGTGAATGAAAAATACCGCGAAGATGCCAAGGGGCATTTAGTGCCGATTGAAACGATTAAGCCGATTGATTTGCTACGTGACGATCTGGTGTTACGTCTGGCCGCGCAGGCCAAGCAGGTTTCGGGCGAGCTGACAAAATTCAAACAGGTGGCATTTGCCGAGATTGGCGACTTTCTCGACCAAAGCGCCAGCCGTTACGGCGTGACGATGCGTGGCGCGGCGGGCAAAGGCAATATCTCACTGTTTAGCTTCGACGGCCGTTACAAAATCCAGCGCAATATTCAGGACGTGCTGGCATTTGATGAGGGACTGCAAGCCGCCAAAGTGCTAATCGACGAATGCATGCGCGAATGGTCGGAGCATTCCGCCCCCGAAATGCGCGCCATCGTCGAGCGCGCGTTCAAGGTCGATAAAAAAGGCCAGATCAGCACCTCTGCCGTGCTGTCACTGCGCAGTATCGAATCAGAAAACCCTAAATGGAATCTGGCCATGCAAGCCGTCGCCGACGCGCTCACCGTGCAATGCAGCCGCAGCTATGTGCGGGTGTACGAGCGGATCGGAAAAACCGACCAGTACAAAGCCATACCACTCGACATTGCGGGGGCGTGAGATGGCTGACGCTAAGTATTGGACTGCTCAATGCGCCTCACATGGGCTGGTGAAGGTGAAGCAAAAAACAATGCCAACAACTTGCAAAGAAGAGATTCAGTGTGGAAAACGCTCATTCCGTCGATGTGGAAACGCTTTGACCGAGCAGCTTGATGTCACTGAAAAAGTTACCAATGCATTGGGGTTGGCAAGGCAACTTGCCGTTTTAGAAAACAGCTAGATGAAACACGAAGTAGCCAGAAACAACCGCAGGCGGCTGGCGTTAATCAGCCGCAAACCGAAACCAAATTTTAACGCTCACAAGGAGCAAAACCATGAACAAGCCAGAACTCATTCAACTCATTGCTGCCAATGCCGATTTGACCCAGCGCCAAGCCGAGGATGCGCTGAATGCATTGACCAGCGCCGTGCTGGAAACAGTGCGAGCCGGTAACGAAATCCGCATTCCTGATGTGGGTAAATTCAGCGTAAGCGAAAAGCCTGCTCGTAAAGGTCGCAATCCACGTACCGGCGAAACCATCCAGATCGAAGCCAAACGCACTGTCAAATTCACCGCAGCCAAGCCGCTGAAAGATTGGGCGAATCGCTAGGTTTCCAGCGTATAGCGGCTTGGATGGGTTCAAACATTCAGGCCGCTATGCGAAGTGAATCTGGCCAGATGCTTCTCTTATCAATTTATTCACGGAGCTGAAGATGGACAAAGCAACAGCGATCAGCAAGATCAGAAAGTGTCTGGCACTTTCAAAAAGCGCTAACGAGCATGAGGCCGCAGCCGCGCTCAAGATGGCGCAGAAATTAATGGCTGAGTTTGGCGTTGATGATGACACGTTGTTGGCTGCAGAGGCAGCTGAAGCCAGTGCTAAAGCAGGAGCAAAAAACTCCCCTGCAATATGGGAAAACAACCTCGCGCACATTGTGGCCAATGCATTTGGTTGTCGCCTGATTTTTTCACAGGGCTGGAGTGCTGGGGCTTGGAAGTTTATTGGCTGCGGCGCATCTGCCGAGGTTGCTCAATATGCCTTTGAGGTGTTGTTTCGTCAGGTCAAAAAAGAGCGTGCAGCCTTCACCAAGACAGAATGCAAACGCCTAAAAACGACCAGCAAGACTCGCCGTGCCGATTTGTTTTGTCATGGCTGGGTGCAGTCCGTATCTCGCCAAGTCAGCGTATTCGCTGGTTCGGAAGCCAACAAGGCGGCAATCGATGCTTTTGTTGCTCAGAAATATGGCGAATCGTTGAAAAAGCTGGATGCGACAGATCGCAATAAGGATCGGGCTTTGAAAGACAAGGATTGGGATGCGCTGACTGCTGGCCAAAAAGCAGGCAAAAAAGCCCAGCTCAATCATGGAGTAGGTAGCCAAGGTGGCGCGCAAGCGTTGCTGGCTTAAGGGGGCGATATGCTTTGGTTTAGAAATCTACAGATTTACCGCTTGGCTGCAGATCACGCACTGGCCGCTGAACTGATTAATGCCGAGTTGGCCAAGCGCCCATTTGTGCCATGCGGCAGCATGGATATGGATGCGCATGGCTGGATTGCTCCGGCCAAGTTTGCCGCCGATGACTTTGCATTTGCTCGCCAGAATGCTGCGCTGGTCTGCCTTAAGTCAGAAGAAAAAGTCTTACCTGCCGCAGTCATCAAAGATGAGCTGGATTACCGAGTCGAGCAAATTGAATCCGCCGAAAGTCGTAAATGTGGCCGCAAAGAACAGCGCGAATTGAAAGATCGGATTGTCGAAGAGCTGACTCCGCGCGCCTTCACTCGTTCCCGTGTATCGCGTGCATTGATCGATTTGGAAAACGGGCTGGTGATGGTCGACGCGGGCAGCGCGGCCAATGCCGAGTTTTTGCTTTCTACCCTGCGTGAAACGCTGGGCAGCTTGCCGACGCGCCTGATCGATACCGAAATCAGCCCCGCTGCCGCAATGACTGACTGGCTGACCAATGAAACGCCAGATGCGTTCTCGCTCGGCCAATACGCCGAGCTGAAAGCACCGGGCGACGACGGCGCGATTGCGCGCTTTAAACGCCAAGTGATGGATTGCGACGAAGTACGTCAACACTTAAGCGTCGGCAAAATCGCGACACAGCTCAGTTTGGCTTTTGGCGAGCGCCTGACTTTTACGCTCACCGAGGCGATGGAAATCAAGTCGCTGGCGATGCTGGATGTTCTTGCCGACGAGCTGAAAGACATGGACGCCGAAACGCAAGACGACTTGTTTGAGTCGCAATTTGCGCTACTGATCGGCGAGCTGCGCGGGTTTATTCCTGTGTTGCTGGATGCGTTGGGAGGCGAGGTGATGCGCTAAATTAATTTCCTGCGTATAGCCCGTTGCCAGCAGCGGGTTATGCGAAGTGAATTTAAGGGGATAACAATGTTGGATCGGAAGATTTTAGCCAAAATCCAAATCGCTAAAAAAGAGCTGATGATGGATGACGATGCTTATCGTGCGATGCTGAAAAATATCGCTGGGGTGACGTCAAGTAAGGACTTGAGCGTGAAGCAAGCTGAGGCGGTATTAGGCCACATGCAAAGCTGCGGTTTTGTTCCCAAGGCAAGCCCGAAACATGGCAAAAAACCAGCCAAGCCCGCTGCAGGCAAAGCCGCGCTGATGCGCAAGATTGAAGCTCTGCTGGCTGAGCGTGGCTATCCGTGGGAATACCTGACCAGCACAGGCCGCACCAGCCAAAGTATGGTGCAGCGGATTTGCAAGGTCGACGCGCTGGAGTTTGCGACAGCTGAAGGACTCGGCAAGCTGGTGGCCGCGCTGAGTTATGACTTGCAACGCAACGGTCGAAAGGCCGCTTCTAATCAACAACGGAAAGCATCATGATCGGCCTCGACCAACTATCTCAAGATGATCTTCAGTTGCTGCCCGCAACGGCGCAAGAGCTGGTGCGTGTGATTGGTCTTACCGCTGTGGTGAAATTAATCGAATCGCATGGCGGCACTAGCTTGCTGGTACCACAAGGCAAGCGACGCGAAGGTCAGGCAAATTACGAAGCAATGGCTGAAATAATTGGCTACAAGGAAATGGCGGCCTTGGCTAAGCATTATCGTGGCGATGATGTGGTGTATATCCCAAGCTGCAAAGCCACATTACGGGCGATACGCAATCGACTGATTCGGTCGGATTTTGATGCCTATACTCGCGAAGAAAGCGCCGCTCGAGCAGTGATCAAGTTGGCTCGCGATCATGGACTAAGCGACCGCCGTGTGTGGGAGATTCTGAAAGAGCCTGAAGTTTTACGTGCGGAGCAAGTCAGTTTATTTTAAGCTTTTGGGGTTAAACTCAAAGGCTAAATTATGAAACGTTTTGTATTTCCAGTTCTTTTGGCTACTGCATTGGTTGGTTGTGGTAATTCGCAAGAAGTTGAGCAACTGAAAAATGGACTTGCGACATCACAAACACAAAACCAAGCGTTGCAGACTGAATTAAATCGATTCAAATTGGCAAAAGAAGCCCAAGACCCCAAATTGATGGAAACGTATTACAACACCTTGCGTAGTACCACAACGTGGGGTGAATTTCCTGACAAACCCGAAATCGCAGGTTATGAGCAAGCCAAACGAACATTAGCCACAATTGTTCTTGTGAACGGTACGATGAAGCAAGCATCGGGCAACCCAGAGGCGATGCCAGCATTTGTTGCTGCATTAAGAACGATGGGACAAGTATGGCCTGATCGAATGAGTGAAGAAGGCAAAAAAATCCACGATATACTTTGGGCTTGTCAGGATGCTGTAGTGCTATCGCGTCTGACACTAGAGGCCGTATCTGATTCGCGAGCCAAGGATATGACCCGTCTCGCGCCTGTCCAAGCTGATGCTGTTGCTCGTTGCTCACTCGGATTGGCTTTAATATCTAAGAATGGCAAATAATCCAATCAGCAGCCGGATTGAGTTAATACTGATCCAGTTGTGAGTAACCCACTGAACCCCATCCCCGGCATCCCGCCACGCGCATAAAGCAACAATGACAGGCATCCTCTAACGGAGCCTGTCATGCGCACTACCCGAAAAATTGTTATTCACTGCTCAGCTAGCCAGAACGGCAAACGACTGGGTGATGGCCTGCGAAAAACCGCAGCCGCCTGCATTGATATCTGGCATTCAGCGCGTGGTTTCAAGCGTGATAAAACTGCGCGCGAAGCATTTAATCCGATGCTGTTTGCCCTCGGCTATCACTTTGTCATTGATTGCGATGGGCTCAAACAGACAGGCCGCGCGCTGGATGAAATCGGTGCGCACGTTGCGGGTCACAACGCCGACAGCATTGGTATCTGTATGGTTGGCACTGACAAATTCACCAAAGCTCAATGGGATGCACTCAGCTCCCTCGTGCGTGCTTTACAGTCCAAGCATCCGGCAGCTCAAATCGTGGGGCATCGTGATCTATCGCCCGATTTAAACGGCGATGGCACGATTACCCCCAATGAGTACCTGAAAACATGCCCCGGCTTTAACGTAGCAGATTGGTTAGCCAGCGGTATGCAGCCGGTGCGCTCTGCATTGTGGGAGGGCTGAACCATGAATTTTCTAGTCAAAGTTCTGCGCATGTTGCCGCAGCCTCCTTGGGGGTCTTGGATGATTCCTGGCATCACAATTCCAAGCCGTCAGGGTAAAGGTCGTCTTACTCCACATACCTTTTCTGGCGTTCGCGCTGTAAAGCGTGCTGCTGCCAAGCGCCGCAATCATGCGAGGGCGAAACGATGAGACCCAATCCCAACCGAATGGAGTGGATCAAAAATCTACGGTATTTCTGGCGCTTCTGGAGTATCCGTCTGTTGGCGCTGATTCCGGTGCTGGCGATTCTGGCCGAGCAATTGCCCGCCTTGCGCGAGCTACTGCCTGCCAGCTGGTATGCCTATGTGGCCGTGGCCGCGATGGTGGCTCGGGCGATCAAACAGTCGGGGGTGGAATGATGCTAGATCCGAAAGCGGTGGCAGTAAAAGCTTTGGTCTGTTTGGGTATCGGTGCCGCTGGCTTTGGTGTTGGCGCTTATGTGGCATGGGATTGGACAAGCGCCCATGCGAAAAATGAGATCGCAGATTTAAAAATTGAGCGCCAAGACGAAGTGATTGCATCGTTTGTGGCAGCGCAAGCTGGTCGCGATGCCGCCGAGTTACGCGCCAATGCAATCAGTATTGAATTAGCCCATGCCCGCAATGCGCTGGCCGAAACCCGTGTTCAACTTTCAAGGAATATCCAACGTGTCACGACTGTCTATCGCCCCGCGCCAAATGCTACTCCCGTCCCTTTGCCTGCTTGTGTGTTTACTACTGGCTTCGTGCATGACTGGAACGCCGCCAATGGTATCGAGCAAGCCGATCAAGCCGCCAGCGGTGCTGCTGATCAAGCCAGTGCCGCCGAAGAAGCTGACGGCCTCTACCCCAGTGGCGTCACCCAATCCGACATCCTCACCAACCACATCGACAACGCCACTCGCTGCCGCGCCATCGAAAGCCAGTTAAGCGGCCTGATTGACTGGCATCACAATCCAACCGAATCGGCTGAGGTGCAGCATGAGTGACGTATTTGATCGCGCTACAGATCTGGAGCAATGGCAGCGCGAGCAGGCTTTGAGCAAGGCACTTGATCAGCCAGCCTCCACCGTGACTTCGCTGGGTTGCCACGAATGTGGCGAGCCCATCCCCGAAGCCCGTCGCAAGGCTGCGCCACACTGTACCCGTTGTATTGATTGCCAAAAGGATTTTGAGCATGCCAGAAAATAATGAATTAGCCCTGATGCTTGGGCGTATGGAAGGCAAGCTCGACATGATTATTGCCAATCAAACATCGATGTCTGAGCGGGTCGACGGAATTGAAGAGCGTTTGCGCCAGGTCGAAATCGGTGCAGCTAAATCGGGTGCGATTGGCGGTGCTGTTGCTGCAGTGGGCACGGCGCTGATCGTGGAAGTTTTGAAACGGGCACTCCTGTAATGGCGCATCCCCAAGAGACCCGCGACAAGCTGCGGCGCTTATATATCTTTGATCAGCAGCCCATCGAAATGGCTGCTCTGCAGTGCAATGTGCCGATTGGTACTGCCCGTCGCTGGAAAAGCGATGCACTGGAAGATGGTGACGACTGGGACAAATCGCGCGCAGCACAAACGCTGGCCGGTGGCAGCATGGAAGAGCTTGCCCGGCAAATGCTGGCGGGATTTTTGTTGCAGTATCAGGCTGCAATGGAGGCGTTAAACGCGAGCGATGGCGAAGAAAAATTAACGGCAATGGCGCGGGTCAATATGCTGGCCAGCCTTGCTGATTCGTACAACAAGACCGTTGCCGCCAGCAAGCGTGTCCTGCCTGAAACCAGCCAGCTGGCAACCGCAATGGAAGTGTTGCAGGCTTTGGCTGCATTTACCCGAGATCACCACCCACAACATGCCGCTGCATTGCTGGAGGTGCTGGAACCATTCGGTAAAGAAGTGGCGAAAAGGTTTGGCTGATGGCTAAGAACAAGAACGATTTTCTTAAGGATTTGGCGGCGCTGGCCGCCGATTTGCGCCGCACCATTGAGGCCGAGGTGTGCGGTTTTGATCCTACTCCAGCCGCTCAGGAACAGCGCCGTTTGCAGGTGTTTGATCCGGTCAATGGCTATGCTTTTTTCGTCGAAAATTACTTTCCGCACTATGTGAAGTTTCCCGAGCGCAGCCAGTTGCATGAGCATCTGTTTGCGCGTTTGCCGCAAATTGTCGCCAGCGATAAAAGCGAAACGGATGCCATTGCCGCCCCGCGTGGCGAGGCCAAATCTACTTTGGTTTCGCAGTTATTTGTCATCTGGTGTCTGGTGACTGGGAGCAAGAAATATCCAGTCATCGTGATGGACAGTATCGATCAGGCGTATCCGATGCTGGAGGCGATCAAGGCCGAGCTGGAATTCAATCCGCGCATTGCGATGGACTTTCCCGAGGTTGCTGGTCAAGGCCGAGTTTGGCGAGCCGGTACGATTGTGACGCGCAACGATGCCAAAGTGCAGGTGGCGGGTTCGGGTAAAAAACTGCGCGGTTTGCGACATGGCCCGCATCGACCCGATCTGGCCGTGCTGGACGATATCGAGAATGACGAGCAAGTCAGAAACCCGGATCAGCGCGATAAGCTACAGGGCTGGCTGACTAAAACCGTGCTGCCTTTGGGCGGTGCTGCAGCCAAGTTTGACGTGGTCTACATCGGCACGATCTTGCACTACGACTCGGTGTTGAGCCGAACGCTGAATAACAAGCTCTGGAAGTCGGCACGCTTCAAAGCTGTGCTGCGCTGGCCTGACCGCATGGATTTGTGGGATCGCTGGGAAGAGCTGCTTCGCAATGATGGCGAAGATGTGGCCGATGCATTTTACGCGGCTAAAAAATCGCAGATGGATGAAGGCTCGGCGGTGTCCTGGTCAGCTCGTCCGATTGAGAAGCTGATGAAAATTCGGGCGCGCGATGGGCATGCTGCGTTTGACTCCGAATATCAAAACGATCCGGTGGCCGGTGATGCCGCTCCGTTTGCGAGCTGCATCCAGTTCTGGGTCAATCGGCTTGCTGATTGGATTTTCTACGGCGCTTGCGATCCATCACTGGGCAAAAAAGGCGCAAGCCGTGACCCGAGTGCTTTATTGGTTGGCGGCTTTAACCGCAATACCGGCGTGCTTGATGTGGTCGAGGCAGCAATTCGCAAGCGTTTGCCCGACAAGATCATTAGCGATGTGATCGCTATGCAGCGCGAGTATCGCTGCCTGCTGTGGGTGGTTGAATCGGTGCAGTTCCAAGAGTTTTTGCGCACTGAGCTGGTCAAGCGTGCCGCTGTAGCCGGTATCCCCGTTCCTGCGCGTGCGGTGATTCCGAACACCGACAAGGTGTTGCGGATTGAATCGATACAGCCGCACATGGCGAATGGCTTGATCCGCCTGCACCCTAGCCAGTCCACGCTAATTGATCAGCTCAAGCACTTCCCGATGGCAGATCACGACGATGGTCCTGATGCGTTGCAAATGCTTTGGATGGCCGCCACCACGGGCTTTGGCCAGATTGATTACACCCCAGTCACAAGTCACGCCAGCTTTGGCGGTGGTGGTGCTTGGTAAAAATGGTGACAAATATGCCGAAAATTCTGGATCGTTATGGCAATCCCTTTGAGCAATCGACTTTGCGCGAGCCGCAATCGTCCAGGCTCGGCAATCTGCCGCGCGAGTTCGCCCAGCATCCGTCCCGAGGGTTGACGCCGCAACGGCTGGCGCGGATTCTTGAGCAAGCCGAACAAGGCGACTTGTCCGCGCAGGCCGATTTGTTCTGCGACATCGAAGAAAAAGACGCACACGTCTTTGCCGAAATGAGCAAACGTAAACGTGCCTTGCTGACGCTGGACTGGCGTGTCGACCCGCCGCGCAATGCAACAACCGCCGAGAAAAAACAGGCCGAAATGGTCAATGAATGGCTGCAGGACATTGCCGACTTTGAAGACGTGCTGCTCGACTGCCTGGATGGTGTCGGCCACGGCTTTGCCGCGCTGGAAATCGAATGGCAGCGCTTGGGCAATGTCTGGCTGCCAGCCACTCTGGAACACCGACCGCAGCGCTGGTTCAAGACACTGCCGCACGATGGCAATGCACTGCGCCTGCGTGATAATTCGACCGAGGGTGCCGAGCTGTTGCCATTTGGCTGGATCGTTCACAAGCACAAGGCCAAGTCAGGGTATCTGACGCGCGCTGGCCTGCACCGGGTGCTGGCGTGGCCATACCTGTTCAAAAACTATTCAGTGCGCGATCTGGCCGAGTTTCTTGAAATCTATGGTCTGCCACTGCGCCTGGGCAAATACCCGAGCGGCAGCACCGATGCCGAAAAATCGACGCTCTTACAGGCCGTGGCCAGCATCGGCCATAACGCAGCGGGCATTATTCCGGAAGGTATGCTGATTGAGTTTCAGGAAGCGGCCAAGGGATCGTCGGAGCCGTTTCTGGCGATGATTGACTGGTGCGAGAAATCGGAATCCAAGGCGATTCTGGGCGGCACACTGACCAGTCAGGCCGATGGCAAAACCAGTACCAATGCGCTAGGCAATGTGCATAACGAGGTGCGCCATGACTTGATGGTGTCCGACGCGCGCCAGTTGGCCAGCACAATGACACGGGATTTGATCTACCCACTGCTGGCGATCAATGCGGGCAGCGCCGATCCGCGCCGTTCTCCGCAGTTTGTGTTTGATGCCCGCGAGGCCGGTGATCTGAAGCTATACGCTGAATCGTTGCCGAAGCTGGTCGACATGGGCTTGCGGGTACGCAACGATTGGCTGCACGACAAACTTGCCATTCCGCATGCGCAAGATGGCGATGAAGTACTCAAACCAGCCGCTTCGCAAACCACTCCTGCCAAGCCGAGTTTGCCCGTTGCCGATGCGAAGTATCGGGCGGTATTGAGCAATGCCCAGGGCGAAGTGATTTACCCCGATCAGCACACACTCGATACTGCCGGACTGCCTGCGCTGGATGAAGCGATGCAAGTGTTGCTGGCACCGCTGATGCAGCAGATTCTGGCTGGCGATAGCCCGGATGCCGTCAAGGCAGCGCTGTCCAGTGCGTGGCCAGAGCTGGACGATGGCGAACTGCAGGCGATGCTGACCAAGGCGCTGTTTGTCGCCGATGTCTGGGGGCGAATCAATGCCGCAAGCTGAAACGGCTCTGCCTGATCTAGGCTTTGCCATCGGCCTGCCGCCAGAAAAAGCCATTGAATATTTCGAGGGCAAAGGTTACGCCATTGGTTTCAAATGGCAAGACGTGTGGGCAGAGGCGCATGCCAGGGCGTTTACCGTCGCAGGCGTTACCAAGCTCGACGTGCTACAGGACATCCGGGGCGAACTGGATGCATTGCTCAAGAACGGCGGTACGCTGCAGGAATTCAAAAACAATCTGATTCCAACGCTCAAGCAAAAAGGCTGGTGGGGCAAAGGGCAGATTGTCGACGAGACTTCGGGCGAAGTGATCGGCAAGCGGCTCAATCCGCGCCGCCTAGAAACAATCTTTCGTACCAATATGCAGTCGGCCTACAGCGCCGGGCGTTACCAGGAACATTTGGCCAGCGCCGGATCGCGCCCGTGGTGGGAATATGTCGCGGTGCTGGATAACCGCACCCGCCCGCGCCACCGGACACTGGCCGGAAAAATCTTTCGCTACGACGATCCATTCTGGCGTAGTTTCTACCCGCCCAATGGCTGGAATTGCCGTTGCCGTGTCCGCACCCGCAGCCAGCGCGATATCGAGCGCAAGGAGCTGGCAACGAGCAGCAGCGAAGGTCGAATGGGTGAAACCGAGCAATTGATCGACAAGAAAGGCACCACGCGCAAAGTGCCAAGCTATACAACGCCATCTGGCGAAGTGTTCACCGCCGATGCGGGCTTTGGCTATAACCCCGGCCGTGCGGCCTATCAGCCAGAGCTGGACAAATATCACCCGGACACGGCGCGGCAATACGTCAAAGGCACGCTCACCGGCCCGGCATTTGCGGATTGGTATCGCGGACTGGACGGTGCGGTGGGCAAGCTGCGGCAAGCCATGCCATCGGCCAGCTCGCGTGAGTTGACTGCTGCAACGCGCGAGCAACTGGCTGTGGGTCAGCGTTACCCCGTCGCGATTCTGTCGCCGGAATATCAAACATTGCTGCGTGCCGAAACGCAAACTGTCTGGTTATCGGACGATACGTTGAGCAAGCAACTGGTGGCGCGTGAGGGGCAAGACATCGGATTAGCCGATTATTGGCGAGTGCAGGACGTGATCGAGCGTGCGCAACTGATCGTACAGGATGGCGAGCAAAGTCTGGTGTTTGTGCAGCAAGGCGACCGGGTTTATCACGCGGCAGTGAAATCGACCAAAACCGGCAAGGCCACTTTTTTAACGTCGTTCCGGGAAAGCAATCGAGATGCCGCAGAAGCGGCCATGAAACGAGGCACGGTCGTGAAAAACGACCTGATCAGGAAGTAGCCTCGGGAGAGACTCCCACTTTCTCTCACGCGATCCGTCTTGCGACGTCCTACGGCCGGGAGATTCACCGTGTTTCCGAGGCATAACTGAGTATAGCCATGATCCAGATAGAAATCGATACCTCCCGGCTGGAGACCCTGTTTGACCGGCTGGCCAGAGCCGCCGCAAGCCCCGCGCCGCTGATGCGCAATATCGCCGACATCATGCTCGATGCCGTCGAAGAGAATTTTGCTCAGGAAGGCAGGCCGCGCTGGCAAGGGTTAAAGCCGCCGGGTCGCTCCGGTGGAAAAATTCTGCAAAATTCTGGCCGACTCGCCGCTGGCATCACGCCCAGCAGTGACGCGAACAGTGCCAAGGTTGGCACGAATGTCAAATACGCAGCCATTCACCAGTTCGGTGGTCAGACCCGTCCACACCTGATCGTGGCGCGCAATGCCAAAGCGTTGAAGTTTGGTAATCGCTACGCCAAGTCAGTGAAGCATCCGGGGTCGAAAATACCCGCGCGGCCATTCTTGGTGCTGCAGCCAGACGATGAGGCCGAGATTGAATTTACGGTCTCAGAGTATCTGCGCGGGGTGATTGGTGGTTGAGTCGCATAAACGACGTTAGCGCGCTTGGCATGAGTTGCGGGCTGCGATGGCATGCCTGCTGAGTAGTGTTGCGTTTTTAACGCGGGTTTAACGCCCAAATTACGCATTGATTTCTCGGAAGGTACGATGAGAGTCGGCAATTTAGATGGTGTACCGATCTGATGCTGTTATTTCAACTATAGAGAGAGTTTATTAAATGCTAATGGTGACAACAGACAATTTGCCAGAAGGGTGTGTTATTCAAACTATGTACCCGCTGGTTTGGGCTTATCAGTCTGTGCAGATTTCAGAGAAATCTATATTACAAAGCGTTGTTGGTGCTTTTGGTAAAAAGGAACCCGGTGTTCAGGGGGCGTTTGACGCACTGGCTTCACTCGTGCCACCCGAGGCTAATGCAATTGTTGGTGTTAAGGTCACAACAAGTTCGCAGGCATTTGGCAATGGCACATTCCTCTATGTGACCGTAACTGGAACACCAGTAACTTATGAGCGACGTGAGCCGACCTAACTCGATCACTTCGTCAAACCACTGAACCCCATCCCCCCGAGTTAGATCCCGCATAGCCCCGACAATCGGGGCTATGACACATCCAAAGCCACTATTTGCCGCACTGTCGGTCGAACTTAATCCCAAGAAACTCAAAGAGCCGGTCAAGATTTTGCCTGCGGGCGAGTTTCGTGCAAATGACGGTCGGCCTGCCGAGTGCGCTGCTTGGATTTTGGATTCGGCCAATGCCGCAGTGCTGGTCGCAGCGGCTGCTGCTAAACAAGCCAAAACCGTCATCGATTACGAGCACCAGACGCTGCGCACCGCTGTAAACGGCAAACCTGCGCCAGCTGCTGGCTGGTTTACCACGCTGGAGTGGCGCGAAGGCGATGGCCTGTATGCGCTGGTCGAATGGACTGCTGCCGCAGCAGCCGCCATCGAGGCCAAAGAATATCTCTATCTCTCCCCCGTATTCACATACGACGACAACGGTCGCGTGCAGGTGCTACTGCACGTCGCCCTGACCAATACCCCCGCGCTGGATGAATTGCCACCGCTGTCGGTCGCAGTGTTGTCGAGTATGGCAAGCCTTTCCCTCACCCCAACCCAACCGGAGACTGACATGGATGAACTCCTTGAGCAGTTGCGCTGGTTATTGAATCTGCCGGTCGGAAGTACGGCAGACGATGTTAAAGCGCAATTGCAAAAACTGATGGATCAACTCAAGGGCGATAACACGGCTGCTGCCAGCGTTGATCTCTCTGCACTGCTGGCCAGCCAGCAAACGCAGATCGCCGCACTGTCAGCCAATCAAGCTGACCCTGCCAAGTTTGTGCCAATCGGCGTGATGCAGGAAATGCAAGCGCAAATCGCTGTACTGACCAATCAATTGCAGGCCGATAAAGCAGGACAACTGATCACTGCGGCGCTCAGCGATGGTCGCTTGCTGCCTGCACAGGAAACCTGGGCGCGCGATCTGGGCAAAACCAATTTTGCGGCGCTGAGCACCCATCTCGAAACCGCACCGCGGATTGCTGCACTCAGCGGTACCCAGACCAAGGGGGCACCGCCAGCCGGTGCACCCGGCGGAGCTGGCGAGATGGACGCGGCCACGCTGGCCGTCTGCAAAGCATTCGGCAACAACCCGGATGACGTTAAGAAAACGATGGAGGCTCTGTCATGACCATTGCTACTGCTGATCGCAATACCGCGCACAAGGACGGCGAGCTGGTTCGTGTACCCGTCGCCGGTGCCGTAAAGATTCTGGGTGGAACGATTGTCTGCGCCAGTGCCACCGGCTTCGGTACACCCGGTGCAACAGCAGCCACGCTGGCCTACCTCGGCATGGCTGACGAATGCGTCGACAACACAGCTGGTGCCGATGGTGCGCTCACGGTCGGTGTGCGCCTGGGGCGTGCATTCAAATGGGCTAACGACGGCGGAGATCCGGTTACACAAGCCAGCCTCGGCCGTCCTTGCTACATCGTCGACAACCAGACCGTCGCCAAAACCAATGGCGCGGGTACCCGTTCGCAAGCCGGGATCGTAGTCGGCATCGATGCCGACGGTGTCTGGGTTAAATAAAGGAGCTGAACCATGATTATTAACGCAAGCAACCTCAAGGCGATTTTCGTCAATCTGAAAACGACGTTTAACAACGCGTTCGATGCAGCACCCTCCAGCTGGCAAAAAATCGGCATGCTGGTGCCATCCAATACCAAAACCAACGATTACGCCTGGCTGGCCAATTTCCCGCGCATGCAGAAATGGATCGGCGAGAAACAGGCCAAAGCGCTGGCCGCTTTCAAATACAGCATCACCAACGATGACTGGGAAGCGACCGTCGAAGTCGACCGTAACGACATCGAAGACGACCAGCTCGGCATCTATGCACCGCAAGCCCAGATGGCCGGTTTCTCGGCCAAGCAATTGCCGGACGAGATCGTCTATGGGCTCGTGAATTCGGGCTTCACGACGCTGTGTTACGACGGCCAGTACTTCTTCGACGTTGATCACTCAGTCAATGGCGCATCGGTTTCGAACAAAGGCACCAAGAAACTGTCGTGCGCTTCGCAAGCGGCCGCTCAGGCAAGCTACGGCGCTGCGCGTACCGCAATGCGCAAATTCAAGGATGACGAAGGCCGTCCGCTGAACATCATGCCGAACATTCTGTTGGTGCCACCGGCACTGGAAGATACGGCGCGTGCGCTGCTGACCAATGATCGTCTGGATGACGGTAAGGCCAACCCATACAAGGGCACTGCCGAGCTGGTGGTCGATGCGCGCCTGACTTCGGATGATGCCTGGTTCCTGCTCGATACCAGCAAGCCGGTCAAACCGTTCATTTATCAGGAACGCAAAGCGCCGGTGTTTGTCGAGCAGATCGACCCGCAGGCTGACAACGTGTTCAACCGCAAGAAATTCCTGTTCGGTGCTGAGGCGCGCGCTTCCGGTGGCTACGGCTTCTGGCAGCTGGCCTACGGCTCTGACGGCTCGGTCGTATAAGGGGGTAAACCATGATCCGCATTACAGCCAAACAAGACGGTTTTCGTCGTGCGGGTCTGGCTCACTCAGCCAGCCCGACGGATTACCCGAATGACCACTTTAGCAAAGAGCAACTGCTGGCATTACAAGCAGAGCCAATGCTGATCGTTGAGGTGATCAAAGACAGCAATAGCGATACGCAAGGAGATCAGCAAATGGGAGGCGATGCCAGCCAGACTACCGATGTTACAGCCCAGCCAAAGCCTGCCGCAGCGAAAGCTACCGCAGCTAAAAAGGCTGCTCAGTAATGACTTACGCCACTGCCGACGACATGGTGAAACGCTTTGGTGAGCGTGAGGTGATCGCGCTGACTGACCGCAGTTTTGCCAATGCCATCGACGCCGACGTACTGGCCGGTGCATTGAACGAGGCCAATGCCGAGATCGATGCGCATCTGGCCAGTCGGTACAGCGTACCGCTGTCGCCGGTGCCGAGCCTGTTGGTCGGCGTGGCGTGCGACATTGCCCGCTATCGCTTGTGTGGTGCCAGCGTGGTGACTTCGGACGAAATCCGCAATCGCTACAAAGACGCTACCAAGCTGCTGGAAAAAGTGGGTTCGGGACTTTTGTCACTGGGTGGCATGCCCAGCGGAGAAGTCGTTCAGCCGACTAACACCATCCAGTTCGTGGGCGGCGGCAAAGTGTTCGGGAGGGACGCGCTGTGAGCGTGGTCGATCTGGACACCATCGAAAACGCGCTGATCGAGCGTCTGCGTCAAGGGCTGGGTCGACTGGCCATTGAAGTCGAACCGTACTCGGGCGAACTGGATGAGTTGTTGCCTGAAGTGATTCGCCGCTTTCCGGCGGTCTGGGTCACTTTCGGCGGCATCAGCAAAACCGAGCGCATCAGTACCGCGCGCGACAAGGTCAAAGCCACCGGTTCATTTGTGGTGATGGTCGCCGACCGCAACCTGCGTGGCCGCAATGCCGCGCGCAAAGGCGGCGCTGGCGAGGTCGGTGCGTATCGGTTGGTGAAGGCCGTGCGGCGTTTGTTGCAGCAACAGGATCTGGGTTTGCAAATTGATTATCTGCAGCCCGGCCGCGTTCGCACGCTCTACAACACCCGCCTGCAGGGCGAGCCGATTACCGCTTTTGCCTGCGAGTTTTCAACCGCCTGGATCGAAGCTGCAATGGACAACCAGACGTGGCCAGTTGAAGGTCGCGCCGAAGATGCCGTATTCCAGGGCAACCAAGGACAGAAAGACACCGAAGCGTCTGATTTGCTGCGCATCGGTGCCGAGTACGACACCAGCGTTCCCGGCGACGGCCAACCCGAAGCCACCGATTTATTGGAATTAAGGAGCTGACATGAAAGTCATAGCCGCACCGGGTCTGAAAGTACCTTATGAAGACAAACCAAACCGCTACATCACTGCCGATCAGGTGGTCGATGTGCCGGATACCGTGTATTACCGCCGCCGTATTGCTGATGGCGATTTGCGGTTGCCAGCGAGCAAGCCAGCGAGCAAGCCAGCAAAAACTGCAATCAAAGCCGATTGAAGGAGACCATCATGTACTCTCGTGACATCACGTTTGACACCATTCCGGGCAGTATCCGCAAGCCGGGTAAGCACATTGAATTCAATCTGAAGCTGGCCGTCCGTACTTTGCCAGGCAATCTGCAGCGCCTGGTATTGATTGGCCAGCGACTGGCCGTTGGCCCCGTTGCCGCCGCCGTGCCAGTAAATGTATTCAGCGATGCTGAGTCGAGTACTTATTTTGGTCGTGGTTCGGTGCTGGGTAGCATGGTCAAAGCCGCGCTGACGGCCAACCCCTATGTGCAACTGACCTGCGTCGCGCTGGATGATGAGCCAACAGCTACTGCAGCGAGTTGCACGATTACCATTACCGGCACGGCCACTACAGCGGGTTCTTTGGGCGTACTGATCAGCAATGAACGGGTCAATGCCGGTATTTATGTCGGTGATGACGCCGCTACGGTGGCTGCATCAATCAAGGCTGTCATCGATGCTGACCCTGATCTGCCCGTTGCCGCAACAGTCGCAGCTGGGGTCGTGACACTCACCGCCAAAAACAAGGGCGAACTGGGCAATCAGATCAAGGTATCGACCGTGCAGTTGTTGGCCGCTGGTGTCAGTGCCGCGACGACTGCAATGGCCGGTGGCTCGCTTGACCCGGATATTCAGAATGCGCTCACCCCGCTGTTTGCAGGTGGCCATGACATTCTGGCATCCAGCCTAAACGATAGCGCCAACCTGACTAAGCTGCGAGATTACCTCGATACAGTCTCTGGCCCGCTCGAGCAACGTGGCGCAATTGCCACGTATGCACTGACCAGCACGCTGGCCTCTGCAACGACGCTGGCCAGCACGATCAACAGCGGCCGGATTACCAATGCGTTACTCCCTGCAACGGTCAGTTTGCCGTGGGAAGTATCTGCTGCATATGCCGCAGTGATTGCTTTCGAGGAAGACCCGGCGCGTCCGCTCAATACCTTGCCACTGACCGGCATTGCACCGCCGCCGCTGGCCAACCGGCTGGGGCGTACCGAGCAGGAAAACTGCCTGTACAACGGCGTAACACCGCTCGAGGTCGGTCCCGGTGAAAAAGTTCAGATTGTCCGTTCGATCACGACCTACACCAAAGACCCGCAAGGCGTGGCTGATCCAAGTTTGCTTGATATAACGACGATCCGCAGTCTGGACTACACGCGCAAAGCCATTCTGCAGCGTTGGGCATTGCGCTTCCCGCGTGACAAAAAAACGCTGCGAACCAAGGCTCGTGTGTGGTCGGAAACCTATGACGTGTTGCTCAAGCTCGAAGAGCTGGAGATCGTCGAGAACGTCGTGGCTAACAAGGACAAATTGATTGTTCAGGATGACCTGCAAGACCCATCGCGTCTGAATGTCCGTATCCCGACCGATATCGTCAACGGCTTGCACATTCTGGCAGGTGTCGTCGACCTTTACCTGTAACCCAAGCTGGCCGGGTAATTCCCGGCCAAGGAGAAGCTCATGGCTTTAGAAGAATTCGCTGGCGCAATTGTGCTGGAAGTGGATGGTAAAGAGATCGAAGTGGTCGATCTGACGGCCACCACCAACACCGGGCGCAAGCTGGTCAAAACGATGAACCGCACCGGCAAGCCGCGTGGCTTTGCCAAGGGCGTGGCCAGTTACGATCTGCAGGTGACCGTCGTGATTCCGCTGTCGGGCGATCTGGACTGGCTCAAGGTCGAAGGCGCGAAGATCACCATATTTCCGGCCTCCGAAGGTGGCCAGCGCACCACTTACCGCGATTGCATCGTGCTGGAAAAATCCGAGAAGTATTCGGTCGACAATGAAGCACGCCGCGACCTGAAAATCGCTGCAATGGATGAGGTGCAAGAATAATGTCGCGTCTTAAATTTGGTGTTGAAGTCGATGGCAAGCTGCACAGCGAGTTCGCGCTGCGCCTGCCGACCGTGGCAGACAATCTGGCCATTTTCGAGGGCAACCCGGAAGCCAGCAGCTTTCGCCTGAACGTGGCGACATTGGCGAAATGTTTGACACGTCTGGGCGAGCTGGAGCCAACCCATTTTAACGACCCGGACTGGCTGGCCGAACATCTGGTCGATGACGACTATGACGTGCTGCAAGCCGAGATGGCCGAGCTTAAAAAAAAGCGCTTGGACGCGAACAGCGCCAGCGCGGACTCAGGCTCTCTATCGTAAAACTACGGCAGCTCGGTTTCAGCCTGGACGAAATCAAAGCCATGCCTGAAACCGAAGCGGTCAGCTATCTCGCCTTGCTTGAGCCGGTCACCACGCCGGCCAAACCCATCTCAACGCCAGAGTCTGGTGTCCGTCGCGTGACCTCGCTGCGACAAAAACGGAGCGGATAATGTCGAATCTGGAAACCGCCTTAACCCTGCGCTACCGCGATCAGGCCAGCTCTGGGCTCAACCGGATGAAGCAGGATGTGGTGCGTACTGCCGAGCAAGCCGCGCGCGCCAGTACCGATGGCCAGCGCAAAGTTCAGTCGGCTTACCGCGAAACCAGTCAGGTTTTTAACCGCAGCGTGAGCGAGCAATCGCGTGTGGCACAGCGTGCGGCCGACGCGCGCGAGCAACTGGGCATTCGTTCAGAAAATGCCATTCAACGCGAAATCGCCCAGACCGAAGCCGCCTACCAGCGACTGGCACGGCAAGGCGTTGCCAGTGCAACCGAACAGCAACGCGCGTATACCGTGATGACCAGCAAGGTCAAAGCATTGCGCGCCGAAATGCAAGGTGTGGCGCAGCAACAGGAAAAAATCGTTAATCGCACGCGCAGCGGTAGCGGCGGCAATGTGGTAAGTGCGGGCATGGGGCTGTATGCGGCTGGCTCGATGTTGCAGCGCCCAATGATGGACGAATCCGCTTACGATTTGGCATTGAGTTATGCCGCCAACACAGCGTTTGCTGATCGAAATACGAAGGCCGGTCGTCAAGCTGGCAAAGCCGAGCTTGATCTACTGATTCGTAAGTCAACTCAGGAAGGTGGCACTCGGGACGGCGCTTTAGGTGCGCTGGATATGCTCATGGGGTCTGGCGCATTGGGTGACAATTCGGCTGTCGCGATGAAGTCGGCTCATCAAATGTTGCCCACCATTATGAAGTACAGCAATGCGGCCAATGCTGATCCAAATGAATTGGCTGGCATCGTGATTAAGGCCAAGCAGCAATACGGCATGAGTGACAAAGAACTCCCACGCATTCTGGATATGGCCATGATGGGCGGCAAACTGGGAGGCTTTGAGCTTAAGGACATGGCCAAATGGTTGCCGCAACAAATGGCAGCGGCCAAGCTTTCTGGTCTGTCTGGCACTTCTGGTTTGTCCAAATTGATCGCGCTGAACCAAAAGGCAGTTATTTCTGCGGGCAACAAAGATGAGGCTGGTAATAATGTGGTCAATTTTCTAGCCAAGTTGAACGCCGAAGAAACCGCCAAAGACATGAAAAAAATCGGCGTCAAGGATTGGCGTGGTTTGCTGATTAAAGGTCGGGAGAATGGCAAAGATTCGGTCGAGGTTTTTGGCGATGTAATTAGTGCATTAATGAAAAATAACAACAGCTATCAAGAGCTGAAGAAAAAGGCTGAGCAAGCCAAAAGCGGATCAAAAGAGCAGCAAGAAATGATCGGCCAAATGTCAGACATCGTCCTGGGTCAAGTCCTTGGCAAAATTCAAACGGATCGTCAGGAGCTAATGGGGGCGATTGGCTATGTCACCGACCGTAAAGGCACGGCTGAAATTGAGAAAAAGGTCAGCGGCGTGCAAGCGGGCGATGTCGTCAATTTGGATAATGCCGTGATTCGAGACACTGCGGCCTGGAAAATGCAGCAAGGTAGTAATGCAATCAATGAAGGCAGTAATTCATTCTTCGCTCCGATCAATAAGGCGTTTGGTGATCTGAGTTTGCGCTTTGCGCAATGGGCGAAGACAAATCCTGATTCCGCTAAAAATGTCGTCGGTGGTGGCACGCTAACTGGTGCGCTAGGTGCAGGTTTTGGTGTGGATGCACTGGCTCGTCGCATGATGGGCGGTTCAGGTAGTAGTATGTGGTCGAAGTTGTGGTCTAGTGGTTCAGCTTCTGCTCTCCCACTAGCCTTGAGTAGCGCCGCCACTTTTTCGACCAGGGACGAAGACGACGAAGTATTGCATGGCGACGCACGTTGGAAAAAACTGCGCGCCCAATACTCACCGCAGATCATTAATGCAGCCCGTCAGCAGTACCAGCCTTGGTATCAGATGGGTGACGGCTACGCCAAAGAAAACGAGCAGTGGATCAAGCAGTATCTGGCCGAATTGCAAAAGCAGAATGCCGCGCAGAGCAAGTCGCTGGAAGCGGTGATGCAAAAACCGATTCCGGTCGAAGTCACCGTTAAAGTTGAGAACGGCAACCTCGTCGCCAGCGTGAACAAAGCCAACCAGACTGCGGCGGGGAGACACTGATGGCGTGGAAAGATACCCTGCTCGATGCCAAATACCGGGGCGTGGCACTGGAGGTCGAGCGCGTCGAAGACAGTGGCGGCCGCGATGTGGCCAAGCATCGCTACCCGTTGGCTAACGGCGTCACCACCGAAGACCTCGGCGCGCGTGAGCGGCCAATCAATCTGACCGCCATTTTCTGGGGTGATGATTACGAACGGCAGTTGAATGCACTGCTGGATGTGCTGGCCGAGCAAGGCCCGGCTGAGCTGATCCATCCGGTATTCGGCTCAATCTGGGTGCAGCTGGAAACGTGGCGCGTGCGGCACCAGGCCGAAGACGTAGACTACGCTGCCGTCGAGTTGAGCTGGGTCGAAACCGGCAAGCCTGCCGCGCTGGTCGCCAACACCAGTCCGATCCAGCTGGCCGAAGCGGCGCTGGCCAGCGACGAGCCAGTGCTGAATGCCGCCACCGATGCGCTGGACAGCGAAGTCGGGCTGACCAGCATGACGGCCTCGCTCGAAGAACTGCAATCGCTACGCACGTTGATGACCGGCACACTCGGTGACATTCAAAGCGAAATCAGCGGTGCCGTCAGCACCGTGCAGGATGTGATCGATGCACCGCGCGCCTTTGCGTCAGACATCATCGACAGTATCTCCGGCGTGCTATCGCTGGCGCGTTTCAATCCGGGCAATCTGTTTGCAGGCTGGGCAACGCTGTTTGACGATGCCAAACGCCTCGGTCAGATGCCGGGAGCCAAGTCCGGCAACTGGGATCGCAGCAGCCAGGGTAATCCGCCCAGCACTGCTTCGGTGCGACAGATCGAGCGCTTTACCCGTACCAGTAGCGCGGCCAGTCTGGGGCGCGCAGCCGCCGAAGTACTGGTCGATGAAGTGAATACCCCGACGCTGACACCGCCGCAGGTCGAGCGACTGGTGGGCGACAGCCGCACCACAATTCAGGATGCCATTGATGTACTGCGCCCGAGCGACGACGAGCTGGCCGATCCGGCGTTCGATGCCGGAGCAATGCGCTTGCGTTACAGCCCGGTGATCGATGCGTTAAAAGACCAGGCGCTGGCCATCCAGACTGCCGGTGCCACGGTGCTGGCACGTCGGCCACCGCTGCAGCAGCGCGAAATCCCGTTCCCGGCCAACTGGCATTTGCTCGCGCATGCCTGGTATGGCGACTACAGTCGCGCCGACGAGCTGGCGCGGCTCAATCCGCAAGTGCGCAATCCGAATGCGCTGGACAAAGGCGACAAGGTGACGGCGTATGCCCAATGAAACCATCACGCTGCTGATTGACGGCAAAGCGCACGACAACTGGAGTCGCTACGAAATCGACAGCGATCTGTTCATTCCCGCCGATGCCTGGAGCCTCAGCCTGGGGCTGAGTGACGATCAGTATCTGCCCGCCATGACTGAAGGCACATCGATTCGCCTACTGCTCGGCAGCGACGTGGTGATGTCCGGTGTACTCGATACCGTGGTCGACAGCATCGGCTCCGGCCACAGTATCACGCTGCGCGGCCGTGATGGTGCAGGTGTACTGGTCGACTGCAGTGCGCCGATTTTTACCAGCAAGCAGGCCACGCTGGCCGAAGTGGTCGCCAGCGTCGTCAAGCCGTTGGGCGTGCGTAAAGTGCGTATCGATGCGACAAAAGCACAGGGGCAGGACAAGGTCAGCGTTGAGCCGGGCGACACCGCCTGGGCAGCACTGCAGAATGCCGCCGAAGCCGCCGGGCTGTGGCCGTGGTTTGAGCCGGACGGCACGCTGGTTGTCGGTGGGCCGGATTACCGCGCGCCGGTCGTCGGCACGCTGACGCTGGGCGGTGTACAGGCCAACCTCACCGATCTGAGTGTCGAGCGCAATCTGGTACGCCGCATTAGCCAGATTACCGTACTGGGGCAATCGCACGGCACCGACGACAGCGAAGGCAAACATGCGATCAAAGTCACGGTCAAAGACCCGACTGCACGTGGCTACCGACCACGCATCGTTGTCGATCACGAAGCCGACTCGGTCGGCGTCGCGCAAGCCCGAGGCCGCAAGCTGCTGGCCGATGCGCGGCTGGAAGCCTTCACCGTCGAAGCGATCACGCCAGGTCATCGCGCACCGAACGGCAAGCCGTGGGCACCGGGAATGCGGGTGCATGTGGTCAGCGCCCGGAACCGGCTCGATCAGGTGCTGTTTTGTACTGCCCGCAAGTTCACCGGCGGCGCTGGCCAGCCCAGCCTGACCCGACTGACGCTGAAAGAAGATGGCGTGTGGATTCCCGACGCGCACCCGCACAAACGCAAACACCGTCGGGGCAAGAACGGCACCGGCGAAATCCTCGATCTGGAGTAAACCATGTGGCGTGAAGTCGATGCCCGTATTCAACGCGCACTCTCAGGCGTTCGCCGCGCTTTTCGCGGCGCGGTGATCCTGCTGAAAAATGGTGGCCCGGTCGTGCGGGTTCAGGGCGAAGGTTTGGCCGGTGAGCAGATACAGGGTGCTGAGCTGTTCCAGCACTATGGCCTGACCACGATGCCACCGGCCGGCAGCATGATGATCGTGCTACCCGTGGGCGGCAAAACCTCACACGGCATCGTGATCGCCACCGAGCATGGCAGCTACCGCCTGAAAACACTGGAGCCTGGCGAAGTCGCGCTGTACGACGACCAGGGGCAAAGCGTGATTCTGAGGCGCGGCAAGATCATGGAGATGAACACTGATCAGCTGGTGATTAACGCGGCAACCAAGGTGCAAATTAATACGCCGACAATTTCAACGACCGCTGCCATTGAGGCCGAGAAAGACATTACCGACAAGGTCGGTTCGGGCGGCAAGAGCATGGCAAACATGCGAGCCAGCTACAACGATCACGATCACCACGAAAATGGTGTGGGCGGGAATACCGGCAAAACAAATCAGCAGGTTTAAGTTGATTGCTGTAGTTAAAAAGGATCGTAGCTACTATCGCTAGATTTGTTGTTTTTAGCCGCTTGCCGTGTTGCCATTATTTTTTCATAAAGAATTTTGGCTTCTTCATTCCGAATTTCTGTCTCCATCGCGTGTCGGCTCGAAAATGGACCTTGCTCCCCCCGTCCATTCTTGCTGTCGAAATAGTAGAGTTCATTGCTCGACCCAGGAATGCAGTGGCGACGGCAGTTGTACCCACCGTGTGTAAATGTCTCGGATGTGTCCATATTGGCTTGGCCTCAATTAGTTGGCGATACGTTGATTGTAAGCCAAATTTATGTCAGGTTAGAGCCCAAGAACTTGAAATATTGGAGTCAGGGTGGTACTTGTAGCTATATTGTCTTTTTAATATGAGTATGCAAACTATGAATTTCGCTTTGACTGATGCCGAACGACTGATCCTCAGTAACCAGTACACCATTCTAGCCAAGCTTTCTGGTGACAAGCACGAAGCAGCCGAGTATGAAAAACTCGCTGAGCACCTAAATAAAGGACATTCATTCTTCTATGCCGATTATCTCAGCAACCAGCTTTCACCTGTTGTTGAGAATTATGTGCAGCAATTTGTGATCGACGTATTGTCGATGTATCGGGCAATGCAACGCGTTGCCGAAGACACTACACTTGATAAAAGTATTCTGGATGATCTTCGATTCCCCGGTTTTGATGGGAACAACGAACCAGAGTACCTAGGGTTTGCTATGGCACTTCATAGTGAAGGGCGTTTCGAGCAAGAGTTTGCCTTTGGCCGTACCGCGCCATATTTCAACTCGCATAGCCAAAGCATTGAACTCTATGATCGTATGCTTGATAAATGGCGGGAGTTTGGTAAAGAGCCAATTCTTACCTTAGAGCAAGTTCAGGCTATTCTTGAAGAGCAGGTTCATCCTGAAAACCGCTAAGTAGATTCCCACTGAACCCCATCCCCCCGGATGGGGTTTTTGCTTTCAGGCATCCTCTTTTAAAGCGCGTTAATCGGCATCCGGCCGACGTGCGAGGAAGATGCCCAGCATGGAACCCCAACTCGATACCACCTCTGGCGACTATGCCGACGCGCAAGCGACCGGACTGGAAAACGCCGTTTACCTGCGCCTGATGGTGCCGCTGGGCAGCTGGTGGCGTGATCCGTTGCTGGGCAGTCGCCTGCATGAGCTGGCGCGCGAAAAAGACACCCCGCGCGTGCGCCTGCTGGCCGAGCAATACGCCAGCACCGCGCTCAAATCTTTACTCGACACCAAACAGGCTTCCCGTATCGAAGTGAACAGCGAAGCCTGGCATGACGGCTGGTTGCGTTTGGCCGTTCGCGTCTGGGATGCTGGTGGCCATGAAAGCCTGTTCCATCATCCTGTTGCGGTGGGGGGCTGAGCATGCCGTTTGTGATTCCTGACTTTAAGACGATTGAAGCCGCTTTGCTGCGCGATCTGGCCAATCTGGCTCCCGAGCTGCGACTGGCTGGCGATAGCGACTGGGCAATCCGGGCGGCCGGCATGGCCTCGTCAATTGCCGGATTGTATGAACATCAGGCGTGGATCGTGCGCCAGATTTTTCCGGACACGGCCGATACCGAACAACTGGAAAACCACTGCCGTGTGCGCGGCATCAAGCGCAAAGGCGCAGTTGCTGCGGGCGGTACTATCACCGCCACCGGGCAAGTTGGCATCGCGATTCCGGCCGGCAGCGTACTGCAGCATGCCGATGGCCGTCGTTATCTGGTCAGCGCCCCGGCCGTGATCGGTGCGGTCGGTTCTGTCGCAGTCAGCGTCAGTGCCGAGCTGGCCGGATCGGCTGGCGATCTGGCCGTTGGCGAGCCGCTGATATTCCAGAATCCGCCGTTGGGCGTTGCCGGTGATGCGGTCAGTGCCGGCATTACCGGCGGTACCGAAGCGGAAAGCGATGCCAATCTGCTTGGCCGTCTGCTGGAGTTGATCCGTCACCCGCCTGCGGGTGGCAACAAATACGATTTCAAACGCTGGGCGTTGGAGGTCGACGGCGTCACTGCGGCCTACGTGTATCCCCTACGGCGCGGGCTTGGCACCGTCGATGCGGTCATCACTGGCGATAACAGCCTGCCTGCCCCCGCCGTGCTGTCTGCGGTGCAAGCGCATATTGACGACATTCGCCCGGTTACCGGCAAGAATACAGCTGTCATTGCACCGACCGAAAAGCTGCAGGACATTACCGTGCAAATCACGCTGGTCAGCGGCTACACACTGGTCACACTGACCTCGCAGATCAACGCGCTGATCGCCGACTATTTTGCTGCGCTCGCACCCGGCGATACGCTGGTCGTGAACAAGCTGCAGGGACAGATCACGGCGCTGCCTGGCATTTCCGATGCGCACATCACGCTGCCAGCCGCCAACGTCGCGCCAGTCGTCGACGCGACCAAGGTGGAATGGCTGCGCAAGGGCGCGGTAACCGTGGAGCTGATGTGATGAATCACGCCGAGCTGCTCGCCAGATTGTTGCCGCCGGTTGCTTATCAACCGAACCAGCCGCGCCTTGCGGCCGAGCTGACAGCCGAGGGCAAGGCGCTGGATAACGCCCAAGCCTACAGCGACAAGGTACTGGCAGCGATCACGCCATTCGGCGCAGGCGAAATGATCACTGGCTGGGAGCGCGTTTGCGGCATTACGCCGCCCGCGAATGCCGGCTACCAACAACGCTTGCAAGCCGTGCTGGCCAAGCTGGCCGAAACCGGCGGACTGGATATTCCATATTTCACCCGGCTGGCTAACGGGCTGGGTTACACAGTCACCATCGAAGAGCCGCAGCCGTTTCGCGTCGGCACCAGTCGGGCTGGCGATGCGATCAACCATCACGACGTGATCTGGTGCTGGCGCGTGCATGTTGCCGCTGGCAGCACTGGCCTGCTGTACCAATGTCGGGCGGGTGTAAGTTGCTCGGGTGAACGCCTGTTGGCCTTCGGTGATCCAGTCATCGAAGCCGTTTTTACTGACCTGAAGCCGGCATGGACATTTGTCGACTTCGCGTACCAAGGAAGCTGAGATGCTGCCAATTGATACCCCTGACAACCTATTTCACGATGGCAATCCGGCCACAGCGACACTGGGTACTATTCTGACCGCCGCCTTTTTGAACGGGGTGCAGGGTGAGCTGCTGAGCATTCAGGCTGCTGCCGGCATTGCGCCTGACGTTGCGCAGAATCAGGTGTTAACCGCGATCCAGTCCGGCAAGCTGACCTCTGGTGCAGCAGGCGGCACCGCCGACGCTTTGACGATGACTTTGGCTAATAGCGGTCTGACGGCATTAACGGATCGAATGAGCATTCTGGTGATAGCTTCGGCAGTCAATGCGACCACTGCACCGACACTCAACTTGACGCTGGGTACGACTGCGACGGGCGTCAAAACCATCGTCAAAGGCGCTGATCGGCCGTTAGTTCCGGGAGATATTCCCGGTGCGAATTATCCGCTGCTATTGGTCTGGTCGGCGACACTTGGGAAGTGGGTGCTGACCAATCCGGCAAGCAGCATTGACCTAGTATCACGGATGGGCTCTGCCGGCGGTCTATCTTTCCGCAATCTGCTGATCAATGCGGGTGGCACGTTTAATCAGCGCGGCTATGTTTCGGGTGCTGCTACGACGGCGGCAAATCAGTACACGCTGGATCGCTGGCGCGTGGTCGTATCCGGCCAGAATTTGAGCTGGGTTGCAAACGGTGCTGTGAATGTAATGACCGCGCCGGCTGGCGGTGTTGAGCAGGTCATTGAAGGATTGAATGTCCTTGGTGGTACATACGTGCTGAACTGGACGGGTACAGCCACCGCAAAAGTGAATGGTGTTGACGTTGCGAAAGGTGGCACGTTTGTGTTGCCAGCCAATGCCAATGCGACGCTACGGTTTAGCGGTGGCACGTACAGCATGCCGCAGATCGAACCGGGCACGGTATCGACCTCATTTGATTTTCGGCCATTTGACAAGGAATTGGCGGCTTGTCAGCGATATTACGAAAAAAGCTTCCCCCTTGCGACCGCGCCGGCGAACAACGCAGGTCTCACCAACTATCTGCCACAGCCGGGCGCAGCTGGTCAGATGATGGTCGTCGGAAATTTCACGTTCAAGGTGAATAAGCGTAACGCCTTGTCCGCCGTGACGCTCTTTAACCCGTCAGCAAACAACTCGCAAGTGCGAAGCTTGCAGGCAAACAGTGACTTTTCAGGCTGTGCGGCTAACAACATCACTGAGTGTGGTTTCGGTATTGCGGGTACTTCGCCAACAGGCACGATTGCGGGGAATAGCTGCGCGGTGAACTGGGCGGCGGACAACGAACTTTAAGCGGGGAGGCAATCATGCCAGCAGCAAAATACCAACTGACCGAAAACCCAAACGAGGTGATTCGCCTCGACGATAACACCAAAATTCCACATGGGCATCGCTGGTGGGATGACTATGAAGCGTGGCTGGCCGAAGGGAATCAGCCTTTGCCCATCGATGCGGAAAAAATTACGAAAGAAAGCCTCATTGCTGCCATTGCCAGCATGCGCTATGACCTTGAGGTCGCTGGAACGAGTTGGAATGGTATTCCGGTATTTACCGACCGTGATTCGCGCTCAGTGCTGACCAGTGCCATTGTGACCGGACAGTTGCTCGGTAGTTGGCCTCAGGGCTGGAAGTTCGCCGACGGACAGTTTCGCGCCGTGACGGGCGATGAGCTGAAGGCTGTGGCACTGGCCGTGAAGCAGCATGTCGATGCGGCGTTCATGGCTGAGGCGGGGCATGGCGCGGCAATCGCGACCTTGTCTGATCAAGCCGCGATTGATGCCTATGACGTGTCCGCAGGCTGGCCAGCTTAGTTTTTTGTAGCGCCCTAGTTGGTGACCGCTCCAACCAGAAAAGAGCAAATTGGATGCACAGGAGGTTATATGTAAAACGCTGGCCTGCCGGTGGCCTGATGCCGGCGAATCTGAACAGCGACCGGGCGAGTGTTGAAGCACCCGCCCGGACGGCTGACCCGCAGCTGTAACCTGCAAGTCATCCCGAGGCCGCCATCTTCTGCAGAAGAGCGCGCAGTTTAGCGGGATATTTGTCACCTATGAAAGGGACTTGCAGCATGTGCAACATTCGTTGCGGCCAGTGCAACAGAAAACTCGCTGAAGGCCGCTATAGCATCCTCAATATCAAATGTCCGCGTTGCGGGCTGCTGAATCGTTTCGATAATCAAGAGCGCCAACGAGCGCCGCACCAAGGAGTCACCGATGGAAGCCTCTCCCATCGTTCCGTGGCTGGGCGGCAAGCGTCGTCTGGCTGATTTGATCATCCCTCTTTTTCCCAAGCACGACTGCTATGTCGAGCTGTTTTGCGGCGGTGCGGCGCTGTACTTTCTGCGCCATATTCCGGCCAAGACCGAAGTGCTCAACGACGTGAATGGCGAGCTGATTAATCTCTATCGCGTCGTGCAGCACCACATGGAAGAGTTTGTTCGCCAGTTCAAATGGGCTATCAGTAGCCGGCAGGTTTTCAAATGGCACCAAATGACTCAGCCGGAAACGCTGACCGACATCCAGCGCGCCGCGCGCTTCTACTACCTGCAGCAGCATGCCTTCGGCGGCAAGGTGCAAGGCCAAAGCTTCGGCACTGCCACGACCGGCTCACCGATTAACCTGTGCCGCATCGAAGAGAACTTGAGCGCCGCGCATCTGCGTCTAGCAGGTACTTACGTCGAGAATCTGAGCTGGCTGGATTGCCTGAAGAAATACGACCGGCCGCACACCTTCTTCTACGCCGACCCGCCGTACTGGCAAACCGAGGGCTACGGCGTGCCGTTCGAGTGGGTGCAATACGAGCTGCTTGCCGAGGCAATGCGGACGTGCAAAGGCAAGATGATGATCAGCATCAACGACCATCCCGACATCCGCGCCTGCTTCGCAGAGTTCCACATGAAAGAGCTGGGCATCAAATACAGTGTATCCAACACCCACGGCGCACCAGAGACCAGCAAGGAGCTGATCATCATGAACTGGGTGCCAGATGATCTGGGTGGCCTGTTTTAATTGACGCACAGAACTCTGCTACATTGAATTTTTGACTGAGGAGATGACCATGGCTAGCCCAAAACCTGCTTATGATAAAGCGATGAATCCAATTGGCTCTTTTGACGGCGAGTGCCTACGGGGACTGGATGGTAAGGCTCGGTTGCGTGTTAAAGGTAAGGAAATCTACAGCGTTCCTAATGATGAACTAATGGGCTACATCGATGAACGGGGTGCAATTGCAATTAACGGAGTGGACATCCTGTTTCATCTTGGTTGAGTTTTAACGCCCTGCAATAGCAAAGCCCCGCAATGGCGGGGCTTGTGACAATCATCGCGCAATTCGCGCGGCGGGCTAGATGACAATTGCAGCGCCAAACGGTGACAAAAATCGCGACACGCTACAAAATCGGAAATATTTTTCCAACTACAGCAAAATTACAGCAATAAATCGTTTTAAATGCACAAAGGGTCAGCACTTGCGTGCTAACCCTTTGATTTTACTGGTGCCGACGGCAGGAATCGAACTCGCGACCCCCTGATTACAAGTCAGGTGCTCTACCAACTGAGCTACATCGGCTAAGAGCTGCGCATTCTACCAGAGCGCCTGATTTAGGCAAGTACCGCGATGCATTTTTTTAAAATTTAATGTGGCCGAATCTGCTCGGACGCTGGCATTCACTGGTACTAAGCGGCGAGGTTAATGCAAAAAAACCGCGCTCAATTGCATTCTCGGGGCAAGGAGACTTGTTCAACTGGACAAGCCGTACCAGCGGGGTAGAATCACGGCTCACGTTTGTAGCATTGCGTATTGCATATAGGTTCGCGCACCGGAGAAAGTATGAGCCGCGACATGAAGAAAACAAGTCGTTCAAGTAGTCGTTCAAGTAGTGCCAAATCTGGTGGTAATTCACTATGGGCTGGTCTGATGGTCGGGCTGTTTGTCGGAATCGGTATTGCAGTCGCAGTCGCCGTTTATCTCAATTACAGCGGCAATCCTTTTAGCAAAGATCAAACACCGCCATCGGATATGCTGGCCAGCGCACCGGAAACAGCAACTACGCCGCCCGAAATTTTGCAGCCGGGCAATGGCAAAGCGGCGGTCCCGGTGATGACGGTTCCGCCTGCGGCGAGCAAACCGGATGCGGCCAACGCCAGTGAAGACCGGTTTGACTTCTATAAAATGCTGCCTGAAGCTACCGAAAAAACTCAGTCTGCACCAAGCAGTGCGCCGACCACCAAACCCAAGGCTTCTGCTCCCGTGGCCAGTCCTGTGCCTGCCAAACCCGGCGTTTTGCAGGTTGGCGCGTTTCAGAATGAAAATGACGCTGATAATCTGAAAGCCAAGCTGGCTCTGCTCGGCGTTGAATCACGGATTCAAACTTCGGAAGTGGCCGATAAAGGTATCTGGCACCGGGTTCGGGTCGGGCCGTTTCATGATCAGGCCGAACTGGAGCGAATTCGTAATTTGCTGAAAAATAACGGCATTGACAGTACCGCCGTCAAGTAATTTGTCTCGTTGATAACATGGCCACCCGTGGCCAATATGGAGCTGATATGTTGCAACACTGGATCAAATCTTTGCTTATTTCAGTCAGCCTGCTGGCTGCAGGTACGACGTATGCCATTACCGAAGGCAAGGATTACAAAGCACTGGCCAAGCCGCAGCCACTTGCTGTTGCCGGCAAGCAGGAAGTCATCGAGTTTTTCTGGTATGGCTGCCCGCACTGCGCGGCTGTCGAGCCTTCGGTAGAAAAATGGGAGGCCAAACTGCCCGCCTCGGTCAATTTCCGCCGTGTGCATGTGATGTGGGATGGTCGCAGTGATATGGAAGGTCACGCCAAGATTTTTCTGGCACTCGAAGGCATGGGGCTGACCAAGAAACATCAGATCGCCGTTTTTAACGCCATCCAGAAAGAAAGAATCGAGTTGCGCAAAGAGGACGTGCTGTTCAACTGGGTGAAAAAACAGGGCATTGATCTGGCGAAATTCAAAGCCAATTACAATGGCTTCTCGACCAAGATGCAATTGAACAAACTGTCTGAAATGACCAGAACCTATGCGGTTGATAGTGTGCCTATGTTCATCGTCAATGGTAAATGGGTCACCAGCCCTTCAATGGCAGGCGGCGAAGGCGATGAAGTCACTAAAGTGATTAACGAATTGCTCGCCAAACCAGCAGCTAAAAAAGCCAGCAAATAACTCGAATTTGCTTCGCTCAAGCCACCGAATACGGTGGCTTTTTTTTGTCCCGCCAATGGCCGTCGATCACTATTTGTGAAAGAGATAACTAATTTCATATCAGCACAGTAACAAACGCTGATGAACGCTAGCTCATTGAAATGATAGCTGATAGTGTTCGGCTGCTGCCTTTGGCATTCGTGCACCCAGAGCAGCTAAGTCTTTCAATTTAAGTAAAAAAATTAGAGGAGAGCGACGGTGAATAGCAAATTCAAAGGCGGGATTTTTCGCGCTACAGTTTTAGCTGCGGTATTGAGCAGCCAAGTATTGACGCCGGTTCTGGCAGCCGTGCCCGGCTGGTCAAGCAGTAAAATTTCTATGGGTGGCGTGATCAACGGCGGTCCCGAGTTACCCTTGCTGCAACAGCGTCCGGTTGATGCCCTGTTCAGCTATGCCGGTCAAGGTGGTGACGGTGATCGCGAATCGATTCTGACCACCGACACCAAGGTTGCCAAGCTGATGCAGTATATCCGCGCCATGGAAAGCAATCTGCCAGGGCAAACCTTTATGCCGACGTTCGTGTTCTACACCGTCGACGGCAGCTCGAGCCATTACACTATTCAGCTCGATCTGAGCAATGACAGTGAAAAACACTATCTGCGCAATCACTACATCAATCTGATCAGCATTCTCAAGCAGCTGGAAAGCTACAAAGATGCCAAGCACCCGGTTCCTGCGACCTTGCTGCTCAATCCCGATTTTCTCGGCGAAATGCACAAATCCTGCCAGCCCGGCTATTGCCCGACGCCGTTTGATTACGCCGTTCCGGTCGCCAGTGGTCTGAATGAAGCTTTTGACTATCTGGGTCTGAACAAAGCCGACATCCCTGCTGAATTTATGGCTGGCGGCACCACATTGCCGAACTACATCCGCTCGCTCAACTGGCTGGTACGCAAATTTGGTCCGAATATTCCCTACGGCTGGCATTACAACGTCTGGGCCGGTGATCTGACCGGGCACGGCTGGTTGCACCAAGCCAGTAAAGACCCTAGCCTGATTACGCCACACGCCACAGCAGTGAAAGACTTCCTGCAGCAAATGAAAGTGTATGGCAACCCCGAAGCCAATATGAATCCGGACTTTATCGCTTTCGATAAATGGGAACGCGATGTGTTCTCGACGATGGCGCAAAACGGCTTGCAAGGCGGTTATCTGTATAACGCACCGACCTACAGCGTATTCACCGAATATGTGAAACAGGTTTCGCAACAGCTGGGTAACAAGCCGGTGATGCTGTGGCAGATTCCGGGCGGCCATATGCAGGTCAATGGCGACACCGATCCACGTAATGACCACGCCAGCAGCGATGCAACTTACATCCTCGGCGATGCCAATGTCGATGCGAACGTGAGCAATCTGAAAGCCTATTACGGCGACAAAGCGATGCCGACCAATAGCTCGTATGTGCTCAATGGTGCGGTGACGGTCAAAGACTTCCTGAAATGCCCAGCAACCGAAACCGGCTGCTGGCAAGGCGGGCACTTGAACCAGCTCAAAGCAGCCAATGTGTTTTCGGTGCTGTGGGGCGGCGGTTCAACGACGTCAATTGGCGGCACTGCGAATGTGCTCGATGACGGCGGCTGGCTGTTTTCGCGTATCAAGGCCTTGGGCTTGAACAATGGTGAGGGCAGCAGCAATCCGATTCCGACCCCAGTTCCTACCGCGACGCCTGTGCCAGGCAGCACGTGTAGCGCCTGGAGTTCATCTACGGTGTATCAGGCTGGAGCCTGTGTATCTAAAGGTGGTGTAACATATACCGCCCAATGGTATACCGTCGGCGATGATCCTGCGACGAATTCTGGTCCGGATGGCTCGGGTAAAGTATGGCGGACGACCGGTACTGTGGCTACGCCAACAGCTACACCTGCCGTAACACCGACTGCTACTCCGACTGCTACTCCGGCTGCGACGGCGACTCCGACCGCCACTCCAGCCCCAACGGCAACGCCTGCTCCGACCGCAACGCCAACGGCTACACCGGCTCCGACTGCGACTGCGACTGCGACACCAACGGCGACACCGAAACCAACGGCAACGCCAGCTCCGACTGCGACACCAACAGCAACGCCAACTGTGACGCCTGCGCCGACCGCAACACCTGCAGGTACTTGTGCCACAGCATGGTCTAGCACGACGGTGTATGCCCAGAGCGGAATCAAGGTCTCGTATGCCGGACGCAATTATCAGTCCAAATGGTGGACTCAAGGTGAAAACCCGAGTCAGACTGGGCAGTGGGGAGTTTGGCAGGACCTAGGTACATGCCAGTGATGTAAAACAAAAAAGACCCTGCGGGGTCTTTTTTTTTGCCTGCCGTCGCAGATCGCACTTTAAACGTCGCGATAGAATTTCTTATCGACCGATTTCATTTTGTCGTATTCACGGCGCAGGATGCAAACCAGCTCGGATTCACCAATGCCACGCACCGATACTTCACGTGTAATGATGCGGTCGGTGAAAAAGCTGGTTGTTTTCTCGTCTTCCAGATCGAAACCATTACGGCTAAAGGCAAAAGTGACGCCAGGCAGTTTTTGCAATCGTGACGCCATGTTAATGCACGAACCAACGTAATCATGACCTTCGCCGACCGAATAGACAATGCCGCGCGCGACGCCGCAGCGCAGGCTGGGTGGTGGTGCATGCAGCAGATTTTGCAGCGTTGGCAAGAAATCATGCTGATATTTATTGCAGATTTTCCAGGTACTGGCGATGACATTACGCATCGCAGCCTGAGACAAGCCTTTGCTCGCCCAGATCACCAGCAAGCCATCACCAAGAAACTTGGTAAAGAAAGGCAATGGACACCACAAGGCGACGCCTTCGGTTTCTTCTTTCTGTTTCATCTGGTTGCGCAGCTCGGCCATCAGCCAGCTTAGAAACGGATGTAGAAAGCCCGGCACCGACAAATGCGGATCGGTCTGATTACAAAACTGGGTAAAGCCTTCCAGATCAAACACTGCAGCAATAGCGTCAATTTCTTTTGATTCGCGCGTCAGATCACCCAGCCCGAGCATCGACGCGTTAAAGCGGTCGAAGGCCGGATAACTGAGCAACTTACGTGGCCGGCCATCAATTTCGGTACGGACGTAATCGACGCTGCTGGGTTTATAGGTAGGCATGAATCCGGAAGAAATTAAACGAAATGAAATTGCAATGACTATGCGATCATAAAGCCTGCGCCGCCAGATCGAAAGCTTTTATGACTTTTCTTACAAATTTGGCTGCACTTGTCGTGCAGCTCAGGAACTCAGCGTTTTTGCTGGCGGCATAATTTATCGAGCGCCTCGACTTTTTCGCGCGCCCACGGCGTACGGCGCAAAAATTTCAGGCTCGATTTGATCGAAGGCTCATTAAAAAAGCATTGCAGCGGGATCTGTTTGTGCAGCCCTTTCCAGCCAAAATGATCGACCAGATCGATCAACATCTGTTCAAGCGTAATGCCATGTTGCGGGTTGTTTTGCTGTGGCGTGCTCATCTTATACCTTGCCTGGTATATGGTGGTAAATTAATACTATATTGATCTTCATAAACATACCCTCGATTAATTCTGTTGCAATGCCCGGCTGACAAAGTGCCGGCTGACGCTGGTGCGCGGTACTTTGGTATCAAACCAGGCGCGCACATCTTCATCGAGCCCGATGCCGTGCATGAAGTTATACAGCGCCTTGTTCAACCCGCACCCCATCAGATCGTGGTCAATCGGCGTTTTGTCGATAAAGCCGACGTCATTTTTGGCGAAAGTCACTTTCGGCAAAGGAATCAGCTCGACGCCGTATTCTTCGGGATTTTTGCCGACCGGCGAATGTACGGTGCACGCGAAACGGTGGAAAAAGCCCGACTGGATGCAGCCGTTTTCAAATAATTGCCGCACGTATTCGAGCGCGTCGACGGTGTCTTGCACCGTTTGCGTCGGAAAACCGTACATCAGATAGGCGTGAACCAGAATCCCGGCTTCGGCAAAACCATAGGTCACGCGCGCGACCTGATCGACCGAAACGCCTTTTTTCATCAGCGTCAGCAGCCGGTCGGAAGCAACTTCCAGCCCGCCCGAAATCGCGATGCAGCCGCTGTCGGCGAGCAACTGGCACAGCTCGGGCGTGAACGATTTTTCAAAGCGGATATTGCCCCACCATGAAATCGACACCTTGCGGCGCAGCAACTCTTCGGCCAGCGCCTTGAGGATTTTCGGCGGCGCGGCTTCGTCGACGAAATGAAAACCAGTCTGGCCGGTCTCGGCGATAATGGCTTCGATGCGATCGACGAGCATTTCCGCTGTCGTCGTTTCATAGCGCGAAATGTAATCGAGCGTGATGTCGCAGAAACTGCATTTTTTCCAGTAGCAGCCGTGCGCAATCGTCAGCTTGTTCCAGCGCCCGTCGCTCCACAGCCGGTGCATCGGATTGAGCATGTCGAGCAGCGACAGATAGCGCGTGATCGGCAAGCCATCCCACGTTGGCGTGCCGACGTCGTTAAACGGCACGTCGGGCTCGGGCCAGTTGAGATATTGCACTTTAGCTTCCCCCTTTACCGAACCCACAGGGCAGACGGGGGGGTTAGGGGGGATTTCTGCGCTGTTTAGATCATTGCTCTGGTCAAGCGGGGTCGAAATCCCCCCTAGCCCCCCTTTTTCAAAGGGGGGAATTGCTGGATCAGCACGCACAAAAGTGCGCACCAACCGCTGCGCCGAGCGTTTACCTTTTAAGTGTTCAATCATCGCCAACAGTGGGCGCTCGCCGTCGTCGAGCGTGACGAAATCGAAATAATCAAACACGCGCGGCTCGGCGAGTTCGCGCAATTCAGTGTTCACAAAACCGCCGCCCAGCGCGATCTTGATGGCGGGGAATTGCCCGCGAATGCTTTGTGCAATTCGGAAAGCAGCGTATACCGCCCCGGGGAATGGCACTGAAATCAGCACCAGATCGGGCTGATGTTTTTCAATCTCGGCCAGCGTCAGCGCGTGCAAAGTCGCATCGACCAGATTGTGCGGCTCGGCCAGCGCGCGAGCGAGCGGCTCAAAAGTCGGCTGCGACATCGCCAGCGATTCGGCGTAGCGGACGAACTCGAAACGCGCGTCAATCGCTTCGCGGATCACGTCGGACAAATCGTTCAGATACATCGTCGCCAGATGGCGCGCGCGGTCTTGCGTGCCAAGCGCACCAAAAGCCCACGCCAGCGGATCGTCATTGTCGTCAACCGTGTAGGCGTCGATCGGCGCAAAGCGCGCGCCTTCGGGCAGGAAGTTGCGGCTGGCGATCCGGTGTGCCAGCGTGCTGTCGCTGCCCTGCAAAAAGGCGATCGTCGGCGCAATCGTCGCGTCGTAATGATCAAAGTTGAGCATGAAATGCTGAACCTGATGGCTGCGCTGCTTTTTCGGGATTTTCTCGATTTCGCGCCGGATTTCGCTCAAACCTTGCCGGGAAAACAGCCGCAGCACCAGCGCCAGCGCCAGATCAGCCTGCTGCGCATCCACTTCGCCAACCGTCCTGCCGGTTTCGGAACGCAAAAAACCGGTCAGATACGCCGTCGACGGATACGGCGTATTCAATTGCGTCATCGGCGGAATCAGCGATAAAACTCGAAAGGCGGTCATGGGGAATACCAGGAAAACTAAATAACGTTGCGCAAGTTGTAGGGCGTAATCGCCGCAGGCATTACGCCACAAGAAATTGTAGGTAAATCTGAATCTTGCGTATTGTCGCTTCGCGCCGAATACGCCCTACAAGTCATTAAGCCTTTTTGACGAATTCGGTTTTCAGCTGCATCGCGCCGATGCCGTCGATTTTGCAGTCGATGTCGTGATCGCCGTCGATCAGGCGGATGTTTTTGACCTTGGTGCCGACCTTGACGACCAAGGACGAGCCTTTGACTTTCAGGTCTTTAATGACCGTCACCGAGTCGCCGTCCTGCAGGATATTCCCGTTGGCGTCTTTCCAGACTTTGGCGGCTTCTTCGGGGGCGGACTCAGATGGATTCCATTCGTGTGCGCACTCCGGGCAGATCAGCATGGCACCGTCTTCATAAACAAAAGCAGAGCCGCATTGTGGGCAAGGTGGCAGGTTTGACATGCGAAATCCTTCAGGACAGGTTGGAGAAGCTCGCCATTATACGCCGCCCGTCGTCGCGCTGCGCCGCGAAGGTGCGAACGGCCAGTCGTGAAGGTTTTATACCCAACCGGGTAATTAATCAAAAGCCATGCTCAACAAAGCTTTTATACATATACCCAAGGATTAAGGGGTGATGGTGATGCCATCCGGCATCGGCTCGCTGCGCGGAGTCGCTTTGCGCAGCTGCAATTTGCTTTCGGCGCGTTCGAGCAAGGCCTCGAAGGTGTGACCGTGACGGCCATATTTGGCCAGCGACAGAATGATGGATAAATGGAAACTGTGATCACCATGTTCGATGGTCAGCGACTGCAGCGCCATTTCGATTTCGACTGCCAGCGTACGCAAGGCGTGCGAGTCCTTGTCGCTCAGCACGAGGCAGAATTCTTCGCCGCCAATTCGGCCAATCAACACATCGTCTCCCGCAATTTCCCGTAGCGTGCGGGCGCATTTTTTCAATGCGGCATCACCCGCGCCATAACCATAAAGCTGGTTAACCAGACGAAATTGCTTGATGTCGATCAGCATCAAACAGAGTGAAGTTTGATGTTTGCGTACCCGGTGCAGCTCGCGCTCGGCGTGCTCTTCCATCCCCCTGCGGTTCAGCAAGCCGGTCAGTGCATCGTAACGAACCAGTTTACTGAGCCGGCTATGCAAACGATGCGCAATCATCAGTTGATAACTGTAGGGCAGCAGCAAACAGGTCAACGAGGCCAGCACAGCCAGGTAAGCCGGTGCGAAATCGAGCATGCCCAGCGCATCGCCAACACCGATCGCCAGCAAACCGGCAGCTAAACCCTGCGTCGTTCCGACCAGTAACCAGCGCGGCAGGCTCCAGTCTTCATCATTACTCCGAACAAAGGCTTCGCGCCCGATCTGAAAAGCCAGCGGAGCCAGCAGCAAGGCTTGGCAGAGCAATGGCGCCGGAATCAACTGCAAGCTGCTGGCAATGATGGCGATAAAGCATAATGGAAGCAGCATCGCCCACCAGCCTAGCAGCGCCGGGCGGGCGAAAGCGCGGCGAGTACCCGCGAGCAGACCGAGTTGACCAAGCAAAATTAAAAAGACGCCCAGCCAGACCATCGTGCCTGCATTGGCAAATTGGGTCATTGCCCAAATCAGCCAACCAGCCTGATATAGCGCACCACCGGTAGCCAGCGTAGCCATGCCGCGCTCGCTTTCCTGACCGCGAGCCAGAGCAAGGTGCATCAATGCGCCAAGTACTGCGCAAATCATGGCGATCAGAGAGAGTGGCAAGGAGGTATCAGGCATAAGTCGATGCTAATGTAAGGTTTTGGCTGGTTTTGCGCGAATATGCCTTCAGCATTAGTCAGGGTAAAGTCAGAACTGATGAGCGGTCGATTGCAGCGTATCAGCGTCGTTATTTGACGCGACCCATTCCCTGCTGCAATCGGCACGCCGTGCAATCTCGGCCGCAGCGAATCGGGGCGATAGACGTATAATGACTCCACCTGTTACCGGAGAAAACAATGTCTGCCCTGATTTGCGGCTCTTTGGCCTACGACACCATCATGGTGTTTCCCGATCATTTCAAAAAACATATTCTGCCCGAGCAGATTCATATTCTGTCGGTGTCGTTTCTGGTGCCAGAAATGCGCCGCGAGCTGGGCGGCTGTGCCGGCAATATTGCCTATACGCTGAAAATGCTCGGTTCCGAGCCATTGATCATGGCGACCGTCGGACAGGACTTCGGCATGTACGCCACATGGCTAGAGCAGCTGCAAATCCGCCAGGATTACATCAGCGAGCAGGAAGGCTTTACCGGCCAGTGCTTTATTACCACCGATCTGGACGATAACCAGATCGCGGCTTTCCACCCCGGCGCAATGGGGATGTCACACGTCAATCGCGTCGGCGATGTCAGCGATCAGGTGAAAATCGGGATTGTGGCACCTGATGGCAAGCAGGGCATGCAGGATCACGCCCGCCAGTTTGCCGAAGCCGGCATTCCGTTCATTTTTGATCCGGGTCAGGGCATGCCGATGTTCAGCGGTGATGAACTGCTCGAATTGATCAATCTGGCGAGCTATCTAACGCTGAACGATTATGAAGCCGAAATGATCTGCAAAGCCACCGGCCTGACGCTGGAGCAATTGGCGAGCAAGGTCGATGCGCTGATTGTGACGCTGGGCGCTGAAGGCGCGACGATTTATGCCGATGGTATCTGCCATGAAATTCCACCCGTCAAGGCGGCTGCAGTGCTCGATCCAACCGGTTGTGGTGACGCATTCCGTGCCGGTTTGCTGCACGGCATCCTGCAAGGCTGGGATTGGCCAAGCACCGGCCGTTTGGCGTCATTGCTGGGCAGTATCAAAATCGCCCACCGTGGCGGGCAAAATCACAAATTCACCCAGGGCAGTCTGGCCGAGCAATATCGGGCGGCCTTTGGTATGGACATGCCAAACTGATCAACCGCATGGACATGCCAAACTAATCAACCGCATGGACATGCCAAACCGATCAACCGCATGAGCATGCCAAACTGATCAAAGCTAATCGTCTATCGCCGGATGCAAGCTGCATCCGGCAAAATTTCACGCAGAATTGAACATCATCAATCGCAATCGCTTGGTCGCAGCGATGAATCTGCTAAAATGCCCGCTAGCAAAACCCTCTTTGACGAGCTTGATCGATGAACACCCCAGAAAACAAACCGGCTTCTACACCCACCACTTTTGGTCTGTTGAAGGAATTGCAAAAGCAGTTTGCGGTATTGCGTGACTGTCAGCCCCTGGCCATCGGGATTGACAAACAAATTATCGCCCAGTTGCCGGAAATCAACCGCCGTGTCTTGCGCAGCGCACTGGCGATGCATACCCGTTCGGTACGTTATCTGAAGGTGATGCAAAACGCGACCGAGCGTTTCAATCTGGACGGTAGCAAAGCCGATGCGGTGACCGATGAGCAACGCACTTTTGCTGCCACCAGTTTGCACGAACACTTCAAGAAAGCGGCGAACGAGCGCAAAGCACAGCAGGCAGCTGAAGCCGCTGCTGAAGCAGATCGCCAGCGCGCAGAAAAGCTCAGCCAGCTCGCGCAAAAATTTTCACGCAGCTAAATCCGGATTCTTCACCATGTTAAAAAGCCAACCTGCGAGTTGGCTTTTTTTATTGTGGTGAAATACAGGCGAATGTGTTGAGGCGAGGCAGAAAAATGCCAGAAAAACAAAAAGCCCTATCCGAAGATAGGGCTTTTTGTTTGAATCTGGTGGCCAATCGCGGAATCGAACCACGGACACGCGGATTTTCAATCCGCTGCTCTACCAACTGAGCTAATTGGCCGGTGACTAGGTCACAAGGGTTGCTATTAAAGCCCAGCGCGGCTTTTCCGTCAAGCAATTTATCAAAATTGGCTATCGGACGGCGATTTCTGTTAATTTCAATGCTTCAAATTTCTTTTTTCCATGATGTCTTCTTCTCCGACACAGACTTGGCAGTGGCTGCAAGGCAATCCCTCTTTGAGTGAGCTGGCGCAAGCGTATCCCGAACTCTGGGGCGAGGTGCGCGCCGAACTGGCCGATGCTTTTGCGCGGCGTGACCCGGCCGAACTCAAAACGCTACTCGCGCAGGCCAGCTTGCGGCGCGCGCCGGGTGAGCGTTTTTTAAGTGGCGAGCGCGAAGGACGGGCGTTCGAGCTGTTTATCGCGCAACAAATCCGCCAGCGTCTGACCGAGCAGGCCTTGCGGCAGTATGTTTTTTCGAGCTCGACCGGTGTCAAGGCGGGCAAGGTGCGGTTGAATCTGTTCAATGGCCTGTTGGCGCAAAAACTGCTGTTCGAGCGAGACCTGGTGCGCAAGCCGGTGTCGATGAGCGCATTCAGACTGATCTGGCCTTTGCTGTGGCAAAAACGGCGCCTGATGCCGCTGGTCGAGAAACGCGGTATCTGGTGTTTTTACAGCCGCGAGCTGATTGCGGGTCTGACCGAGCTGATCGGATCACGTCGCGTGGTCGAAGTCGGTGCTGGCGACGGGACTTTAAGCCGCTTTCTGGCCGCCAGCGGTGTCGATATCACGCCGACTGATGACTATAGCTGGGAAAAAGTCGTGCAATACCCGCCTGAAGTGCAGCGCTTTGACGCAATTGGCGCGATTGAACGTTTCAAGCCGCAAGTGGTGATTTGCAGTTGGCCGCCGTCGAATAATCAATTCGAGCGGCAGATTTTCCGCCAGCGTGGCGTTGAGACTTATATCGTGATCGGCAGCCATTCGCGTTTTCTGACCGGCAACTGGGCCGATTATGAGGCGCAAACGCATTTTGACTGGCAGGAGCGCGCGGATTTAAGCCGCTTGATCTTGCCACCCGAATTGCGCGCCGGCCTATGGGTATTTCAACGCAAGCCTTGATGGAAAAGCTCTGTGTTCAAATACCCATTACTTAACGGTAATATTCTCAATGTGTGTTGAATATTGAGAATGTGGTCAGCCATATCAACATCCACGTAGAAAAGCCACAAAACGATGTACTGCCGCAGTCATTTCCCCCTTTGAAAAAGGGGGACTAAGGGGGATTTGGCAATGATTAAGTTGCCAAATGCAATTTGAATCATGCAGAAATCCCCCCTAACCCCCCTTCGGCGAAGGGGGGAAAGAGGCAGCTCTACGAATTCCGCATCAATACGAATTGGGAACATCTCCTACTTAACAGCGACCTTTCTTGGCCTGTCCCGGTGGACAGTGCTTGCCTTTACCGTGATGCTGGTGCCAATAATCCGGATCGCGCCAGACTTTGCCATCCCAGTAATAGCCGCGTTTGTCCTGCTCGCCAAAACGAATCGTGGTGCTGCCGGTTTTGATCGTTGCACCATCAATCGAAATATCGAGCGCCTGCGCAAACATCGGCAGGCTGCCCAGCAAAGAAATCAGCAATAGTTTTTTCATAAAACAGCTCGGAGATTGAAAGACAGGCGCAAATTTAAGGCACAGCGAGCGACTTGGCAATGGCCGATCATCCATTCATGATGGTCGATCAGAAACTATCTTTGGCACATCTGATTATTATGGGGTATCTCGCTCAAAGCCAAGTTCATCAATGGCTTGATTAATATACATCGGCGAGTATTAAGAAATAGAAGGGGCGAAGCGGGCCGATAAGCCGGGTCCTGTCCGGCTGTTGCCAGCCGTGACCATCATTCCTCTAGGCGCGCCATTACTGACGCGCTCAAGCAACCTACCCGTAGACTCAGCGAGCAACCTCAACGCCTACTGCTTGGTCTTGCTCCGAATGGGGTTTACCCTGCCAGCGACTGTCACCAGCGCCGCGGTGCGCTCTTACCGACCCCTTGCGGGGCTTCCCGTGAGGCGGGAACACCTTTTCACCCTTACCATCGCCCCAGTTCCCATGGTCTCAATCCACGGTTCAACCCGAAACAATGGCGGTTCAGCTCTCTGTTGCACTTTCCGTCGGCTCACGCCGCCTGGCCGTTAGCCAGCATCCTGCTCTATGGAGCCCGGACTTTCCTCCCCCGCCAGCATTACACTGGCAGCAGCGATGGTCTGTCCCGCTTCGCGCTGGCGATTATCCGCGCAATACCGAGGCGGAGCAAGCTATCCATTAAGTGATACTTCTGCGCCAAGATCAGTCGGCGCATGCAACTTTGGCCGGCCAGCGCCGATAAGAGAGTAGGTTTTAAGCTAAGCTGTAATTCAGATGTTCGCCCACAGACAAAGAGCGCCCATGTTAAACCAACCTTTTACCGAGCTGCAGCAGTGGATTGATTATCTGTCGGCCCAGCCGCTGCCGATTCTGGCGCATACCCACGAGGCGATGCGGGATTATCGCAGCCGGATCGACGATATTGGCCTGCACGAGATTGGCCAACTGATCCGACACGATCCCTTGCTGACGCTCAACGTGCTGCGCTATCTGGAGACCAACCGCAAAAGCAGCCAGCTGACCGATGTCACGACAATAGAACGGGTGTTGCTGATGATCGGCGTGTCGGGTTTTTTCAGATTATTTGGCGCCTTGCCCAATCTGGAAGAACAGGGGCAGAAAGTGATGATCGACGGTGCACACCGCACCTGTTCGCGCGCTTTTCTGGCGGGCCGGATCGCCGAAATGCTCAGCGAATATCGCCGCGATATTGACCCGAACGAAGTAATGACTGCGGCGCTGTTGCACGATACGGCCGAAATTTTGCTCTGGCTCAGTATTCCTTTGCAGATGCTCGATATGCAGCTCAAACTGCAATCCGATCCGACTCTGCGCAGCAAAGATGTGCAAAGACAATTGCTGGGTTGCAAAATCAACCAGATCCAGCAGGGGCTGGTGATCAAATGGGCATTGCCCCGCACCTTGTTGCACCTGATGGACGATGGTTTTGCCGAAGAGCCCCGGGTGTATATCGTCAACCTGGCCGTTGGGATGGCGCGTCATCTGGAAAGCGGCTGGGATAGCCCGTATTTTCTGGACGACCTGAAAAACTGTGCGGCCATGTTCAATCGCGAATTTGACGAAATGTACGCCCGGATCAGGCATGTCGCGCTGGACGCCGCGCGTCACTGGTATTGGTATGGCGTAGAGCCTGCGGCGGCACGGCTGATTAATGCCGATTAATTACTTGCACGGGTATTGCTCCGCAAGTTAATTGCAGATTGATCCACAAGCAGATACCCTTGAGTCTATTCACTTTGGCCTGTAGACCCATGCATCCACAATTTAACGGTATCAATCTTTACACCATCGAGCAGGCGCAGCAATTCGATCCGCCTGCGCATGTGCGGATTCTGAATCTGCATGGTTCGTGGCTGGTGTTGTTTGGCAAACGGCTGGCGTTTACCGATGACGCCGATCTGCTCGGTCTGCTGTGCGAAGCTGGCCAGGCTGCGCCACACGTATTCAGCAGCGACAGTGCCGCTGCTGAATTTCTCGATGATCATGCCGAAGGCTTTGCCAGCATGTCGTGCTGAAACGCAGCGGAGTGAGGGCGAATAACCCTCACCCGACGGATCAGTGGTATTGCTGTTTGATCTGCTGGCTGGCAATTTGCGCCGTGGTTTGCAACACCCGATGCAAGGCCATGCCCTGCGCTTGCGGCGCGGGTTGCCAGTCGGTCACCGGCTTGCGCTGCTCGCCATGGCAGATCACGATTTGAAACCAGCCTTCCATGTCGGTGGAACGACTCGACGGACGGGCTTCGATATTAAAGTCAAAAGTAGATAAAGCCATGATGGCTGCTCCCAATAAAGGGGCGCGATGCTTGTTTTTTTATATGTAAAACTGCAATCAGTCGGTAACAAACTTTGCGCCATAAACCATCACACGCTGGATGGCAAAGCACCAAATAGAAGAGCACCGGGTTTTTGGGAACCTAGAGAATCAACGATCAGTGTGAGATTCTGATCATACGGCAGATTCATTACAGAAAAGCTAAGGAGGCTTGCTGGAGGGAACTGCTTGGAAACACAGACACACGTAGTGCCTTAATGTGCTCAATCAAATTAGTGCCGCGACTGTAGCCGATTAAAAAAATACTGTCAAATCATATATTTGTGATTTTTACCGATCTGGCTCTGCGACTCACCCTCCGGTTCGGAAGCTAATCGACCGGCTCAAGCCGTAGCAAAGCGCCATCCGACTCATCGGTCAGCAGATACACCAGCCCATCCGGGCCAACGCGAACGTCGCGAATACGGCCAAACAGGTCTTTCAGCAGCCGCTCTTCATGCACCACTCGGTTGCCATCAAGCTCGAGCCGCACCAGCATCTGGTATTTAAGCGCGCCGAGCAGCAAATTGCCCTGCCAGTTTTTAAACGCTTTTCCCCGATAAAACGCCAGCCCCGACGGCGCAATCGACGGCGTCCACTGATAAACCGGCTGCACCATCCCCGCCTTGGCAACGCCTTCGCCGATCCGCGTTCCGATCCCGTAATTCACCCCGTAAGTGATCACCGGCCAGCCATAATTGCCCCCGGCACGGACGATATTGAGTTCATCGCCCCCCTGCGGGCCGTGTTCAGTACTCCAGAGCTCATACGTAGCGGGGTGTAGGGCTGCGCCCTGCATATTGCGATGGCCGTAGCTATATACCCCAGGCAAAAAATCCTGCTTCACTATTGCCGGATAACGTCCATCGTCGTGCAGCCGGATCACTTTACCGGCCAGATCATCCGCTCGCTGCGCGCGCGCCATGTCACCACGATCCCCTTGCGTAATCAGCAGCATGCCGTCGCGGTCAAAGACCAGCCGCGAACCGAAATGAACCGCGGTATTGCTGGCCGGGCGCTGGCGATAAATCGACTGCAGATTCGTCAGCCGGTGCCCCTTCTTATCTGTCTCATCGCTGACCCACTTGCCGCGCACCACCTGCGTCGCAACGCCCGCGCCATCGCGCCCGGCGTAAGACAAATACACCCAGCGATTGCGGGCGAAATCCGGATGCAAAGCCACATCCAGCAGCCCACCCTGCCCGGCGGCAACGACTTCGGGCACACCGGCGACCGGCCGCGGATCAAGCTCACCGCCCGCCGACACCACGCGCAAACGACCGGCACGCTCGGTCACCAGCATCCGGCCATCCGGCAGAAAAGCCAGACTCCAAGGATGCGCCAGACCACGCGTCAGCACCTTGACGCGGAAATCATGTCGCTCCGATTCAATCTCGACCGCAGCCGCCGTCGAAATCAGCCAGAACAGCAATAGCATCATCCGCCACATATCAGATTCCTCACGCATGGCACTCGATGAGATTTATGTCCGCTGCGGACAAGCTATGCTAATTTATAGCAGCCAGATCACGAGTTCATCATGCACGAAATCAACCGGCTTCCGACGACCGCCCGCACTTTGCGCCGCGGCAGCGACACACATAAAGGCCAGTTCGGCAGCGTCGCCGTGATCGGCGGCGCGCAAGGAATGACCGGCGCAGCGCTGCTCGCCGGACGCGCAGCGCTGATGCTCGGCGCCGGTAAAGTCTGGGTCGCGCTGCTCGACACCCGGCTGACCGTCGATGTGCAGCAAGCCGAGCTGATGCTGTGCGATGCACGAATGGTACTACGCCAGCAGCAAGCCAGCCACATTCTGGCCGGCATGGGGATGGGTATATCGCCAGAGTCAGCAGAAATACTGGCCTTGGTCATGGATACCCATTTGCCACTATTGCTCGACGCCGATGCGCTCAACCTGATCGCCAACGAACCCGCTTTGCAGCAACAGCTCAGCCACCGTCACGCCCCGACCATTTTGACCCCGCACCCGAGCGAGGCCGCCCGCCTGCTGGGAACGAGTAACGCCAGTATTCAGCAAGACCGGCTGGCCGCGTTGCGGGCGCTGATTGCGCGCTATCAATGCCATATCGTGCTCAAAGGTCACGGCACGCTGGTCGGCAGCCGGGACGGCGTGATCACGATCAACCACAGCGGCAACGCCGCGCTCAGCAGCGCCGGGCAAGGTGACACGCTGGCCGGCATCATCATGGCGCTCTGTGCACAAGGCCTCGAGCTGGCCGACGCGGCACGCTGCGGCGTTTATCTGCACGGCAAAGCCGCCGACAACTGGCTAACCAGCCACCCGGCCGGAATCGGCCTGACCGCCTCCGAAACGATCATGCTGGCGCGGCAGGCGCTGAATGTGGAAATTGCGAATCTATAAGCAGCGATTCATGGGTGATTGGGGTCAGTTACCCTTTGGAATTACCGCAATTCGGCCATAACGGACAGTCAAAACTCTATATCGGGTAACCAAAATTAGAGTGGCACTACAAATTTGGGTTTTTCATCCAGCTATCAACGAAAGCGCACACTTCTAAAAAGGGTGCCTTAGTCGACTCGCGCTTAAAACCTTCAAGTTCCGCCATGCCCTGATCCATAGGAAAATGGCAACTGACTGAGTTTTCAAGCATTAATATCAACTCGCCGTCTGTGTGGTGCCATACCCGCGATTCAGTGATGCGGAAGCCTTGTCGCGACAGTCTCAAAATGTGGCGTTTTTTTCTAACAGGCTCATTGTTGCTGATGCCGTAGCCTGTGGAACAAATAGCAGATGATTCTATTTTATGTACATAAAAGGTGGCAGGCAAAGTGCGTTGATAGCCTCCCGCATTCGGATTGCAAACACGACAAGCAAATGTCTTGGCTCTCACATTCCCATGCTCAAATACCTGTTCGTTCCCGCATTTTAGGTGTCGGTATCGATGCCTATTACCCGTTGCCCGACCAAGATAAAGCAAACCAACTGCTGCTGATTCATGCTCGAACTTTCCCTGATTACAAAATTTACATTCGAATCCGCCTCGACGAACGTGCGCAATTTGTAATTCAAGTTCATGTCCGCAACCTAGTTTATATTTGCGATAATTTTTCCTATTACATTTGCCAATTAGTTGAATACCTCGCGCAGTAGCTTCGTTTTCATGCTGTATTTCTTTGCAGGTATTACACGTAACGTTATCGTTGCGAACGTGATGGAGACTTAAATTGGCTTCATGCCCACATGCTTTGAATTGATAACGACGATAACCCATGCCGTCGCCATCCCCCTTAATAATCAAGTCTTTCTTTTCAGCATCTTCCCGAAATCGTAGAGCCTCACACTGTTGACACTTAAATTGTTTATTTCTAATCCGGATAACTTGTATGCTTTGCTGGCATTTACAGTCAAGAAATTCACACATCCGATAGTTCGCATTCTGGCCAAGACCAACGATGCGCACACCTGCACTCTGAGCATCTTGCTCTAACCTTGTGTCAAAACAGCCCTTACAACGGGCATTTTTTTTTCGGACATCTGCTAGCCTAAACTCTTGTTGATGTGCACATGTAAGGCATTCATACATTCGACTACCTTTTGTGCGCTGCTCTCTGCCGGAACCAATAATTTTAAAATTGGCTTCTTGTGCTTCGCGCGCATATTTCGACTCATCCGATTTTTGCATAAACCCTCCCAGAATCACGAGGTGCGCCGCAATAGTTCACCAAGGCACATAGGGAGCAACCGGCGTAATGGAATCTAGCATGTGCCATATTCCAATCAATGTAGGAAGCACCTTCAGGCACTGTGGATGGTTTTTTTGGTGACTTGAGGGATTTAATCGCCTTTAGAAGAAACAAAAGGCTATCGCCCTATTCAAATAAAATCAAGAACAAAAAAACATCTATGCCATTGATTTATATGCGATATCCACACAAGACTACACTAGATTATGTGTAGTCTTGTGTGGACAAGTCAGGACTACACTTCACCCTCACCAAGGGCAATTATTTCTTGAGTATCGTCCTCTAAGTGTAGTGACACATTGATTTCGGCCATCGACAAAGAAAATTGGACTGTCAGCTTTGGCCGAACTGTGGACTCTCTGGTAGCAATCGTGCCAACCTTTGTGATTCTTTGATTATTTCAGCAGCGCTTAATAATGAATTGCCAGAGCGAAACTAAGTATTCAGCCATCCCAGTTGCCCGTGGCATGATTCATTCAATTGTGCGATCAGCGTTTCGGCTGTATCGGCGGTAATGGCGAAGCTGAAAATCACCTGACTACCATGCTCAACGGCAAGCCCCGTAGTGGTATAGCCCGCCAGAGCACGCCGAATATGGCCTTCGAGCGAATACGGTACGGTGCAGCGCAGGGTGCGCAGTTTTAATAAAGGAATTTTTTCTGCCTGCAGCAATGCCTGCGCGACCGAATCGGTGTAGGCGCGAACCAGCCCGCCGGCACCGAGTTTGACGCCGCCGAAATAACGCACGACGGTCGCCAGTACGCCTTCTAGCTCCTGATGCCGCAGCACGTCGAGCATTGGTCGTCCGGCCGTTCCGGATGGTTCGCCGTCGTCGACTGCCGCCGATTGCCCGCCGGCGAGCAACGCCCAGCAAACATGCGCCGCACCGGGGTGAGCGGCTTTCAAGCTGGCGACGATTTGCTGCGCGTTCGCGCGATCATTCATCGGCATCACGCAGGCAAGAAAGCGGCTTTTTTTGATGATCAGTTCGTGTTCGACGGGGGATTTGATGGTGAAGGGCATGATGGCAAAAGCCGGGTGAAAACCCCGGCTTCTGGATTGGGATTCAGAATAGGCTAGTTTAACTCATCATTCTTGTAATACTTCGTTCCCTTGCCGGTCATTTCGAGCGCCAGACCCTTGTCGGTCAACTGGTACATCCAGACGCCGGGCGTCACCGACACGGCGCCCTGATATGTCATACCTTTGTCGCCGCTTTTGGCCGCGGCGGTCGTTTGTCCGCTGAAAGTCCAGCCCGAATTCACAAAACTGTTGAATGCGCTTTCGGTTTCAAAAACGAAAATCACGCGAAATGATTTGATCCCCATTCCCAAGCCTGCTTGCACTTCGAGCATTTTCATAAAGGTTTCTTGCTTGCTGCCGTTGTGTACCGCCATTCCGCTGCCGGTGCCACCGCCGGCGACGAGGATTTTCATCCCCTTATTGCTGAACACGGCATAACCCACGCCCGATTTGACTGCGGCCTTGGCCGAAGGCGTCGCGCGGTATAGCTCGCTGAGGATGGTCTGGGTTTTACTGCGGATTTCGCTGCGCTGTTTGTCGACCGAATCGACGGCGCAAGCGCTGCCGATGGTCAGGGTAAGCAGGGCGATCAAGCCGAGTGATTTGAACATGGTAGCTCCTTATCAAGAACAAGCTTTGGGCATGCGATGAATATCTCATTCGCATGCATCAGTTCAAACGGTAGGCCAGCAATTCGATCAGAGCGAGGACGACGCAGTGTCAATCCGGTAAACGGTCTTGTTCACGGCTTGAATGTGCATTTCAATGCGCAGGCAAGCTGATCACCGCCTGCAGCCCGCCTTCGTGATGATTTTGCAGCACCAGCTCGCCGCCGTGTGCCTGAATGATATTGCGCGCGATACCCAGACCTAGCCCGTGGCCGTGGCTGTTGCTGTGGCGGCCATGCTCAAGCCGCACATAGGGGTCGAACAGCGTTTGCAAGGCGTCGTCGGGAACGCCGGGGCCATGATCACGAATGATGATGACGCGCTTGCCGACGCCTTCAAACACGCTGATTTCGGCGCTTTGGCCGTAAAACAGCGCATTGTCGAGCAGGTTGCCGATGGCGCGCTTTAACGCCAGCGGCTTGCCCTCGACCAGCAGGCCGCAGCGGGTGAAAGCGACTTCGTGCCCCGCCAGCCGTGCGTCGCGCACCATCCGGCCGAGCATCGCATCGAGGCTGATTGCGGTGTGATTTTCGTGAATATCGCTGTCTTTGACGCTTTGCAGTGCGCCTTTGACCATCATGTCGAGCTCGTCGAGGTCTTCGTGAAATTCGGCGCGCGCCGCGTCGTCGTCGAGCATTTCGGCGCGTAATTTAAGCCGTGTAATCGGCGTTCGCAAATCGTGGCTGATCGCGGTGAAGAGTTTTTCGCGGTCTTCCAGATAGCGCACAATCCGCTCGCGCATCGCGGCGAAAGCCTGTGCGGTGCGGACAAATTCAACGCTGCCGGTTTCGGGCAACACCGGCGACTCGCCTTTGCCAAACGCTTCGGCGGCGTTCGACAGCGCTGCGAGCGGGCCGGTAATCCAGCGCACGACGACCCAGCTCAGCAGCAAGACCGTCAATAGCGTGACAAACTGCAGCAACCAGCGTTCGGGCGGTAATGGATTGCTGTTGTCGAGAAAAAACGGGTCAGGCATCAAGGTCGCCAGATACAGCCATTGCCCCGGCTCGATTTGCGCCTGAATGACCAGAATCGGCGCAGGTCGCGGCTGAATCAGCAGCGTATTTTTGATCCAGTGGTCGGGCAACTCGGTAATCAGCGTACCTTCATTGCTGACGGTTAATTGTTCAGGCCAGGCAAAGCCGACTTTGACTTCGATGACTTGTGGTAACTTGCCATTAATATCCTGATGTATCTGCTTCAAAACCATATCAGACAAGGGCTGTGAGGCTATACCACTGAGATGTATTTCATCATGATTGGCGCTGACAAAAAACCGCGTTCCGCCCATTTCGCGCATTTGCTCGATCACCAGATTGCGATAATTGAGCGGCAGGCTTTGAAAATAGCGGATCGCGCTGGCGGCACCCGAAGCAACATGCTGCGCAGCCTGACGCACTTCCTGTTCGGATTTGCTCTTGAGGTAGCTCGCCCAGATCAAGTTGCCAACGAGCTGCGAAGCCAACACGCCCAGACTCATGATCAGCAAAAAACGCGCGAGCAGGCTGGCGGGCAACAGGCGTTCGAACCAGCGCGGCGCTCGGCGGCTGCGCCATTTATTGATCCAGCGTTGCCATAGCCCGGCGCGAGCTATGTGATGCACACCCGCATCCGCGGTGGCTTTCGGTTCAGACATGGCTCAGCGTGACCTCGGCCGACAGCACATAACCCGCGCCGCGCACCGTTTTAATCAGGCTCGGCTGCTTGCCATTGTCCGACAGGCGCTGGCGCAGGCGGCTGACCTGCACATCGAGCGCACGATCAAGCGGCCCCAGATCACGGCCCCGCGTTTCTTCGGCGAGCTGGCTGCGATCGAGGATTTGCCCCGGATGTTCAAGGAAGAATTTAAGCAACTGGAAATCGAGCCCGGTCAGCGTCACCAGATCGCCGCTGGGCGATTGCAGCGTCCGCTCCACGGTATCGAGCGTGAAGCCGACAAAGCGGTAATAGCGACCGCCGCTGCTGACATTGTCGAGCCCGGCGCGGCGGTGTATCGCCTTGATTCGCGCCAGCAGTTCGCGCGGGTTATACGGCTTGGCGATGTAATCGTCAGCACCCAGCTCAAGCCCGACGATGCGATCGGTGTCATCCGAATTGGCCGTCAACATGATGATCGGCACATTGCACTGCTTGCGCACCGCCTGGCACAACACAAAACCGTCGGTGTCAGGCAGCATCACGTCGAGAATCACCAGTGCGAGTTCATCACGAAAACGCTCGAACTCCTGATGAAAGCTCTCGCCATCGTGTGCAAGCAGCACTTCGTATTGATTGCGCTCCAGATACGCTTTGAGCAGCATGCGGGTTTTTTGGTCGTCATCGACGATCAGGATTTTCCGGCTCATTCGATATTTCCTTCTTGTGCATTGAGCGCGCGTACCATCGCCGCCATGCGCTGCTGGTTGTCTTGCACGCTGATACTTTCATCGAGATAAAATTTCTGCACTTGCGCGACGATGGCATCTTTGAATTTTTCATCGGCGGCCATGCGATGCACCAGACTCGGTGCCTGCACTGATTTGCCTTTGTTAAAAGTTTGCCACGAGCTGGTCGCGCAGCGATCCAGCGAACTCATTGCTTTGGCGTCCAGATCACGTCGCACCGGCACCGAGCCTTTGATGCGGTTATAGCCTTGCTGCACTGCAGGCGACACCAGGATTTGCGCCATTTTTTCCTGCGCATCCTGCTGCGAATAGTCGCCGGTAAACATCACAAAACTATCGATGCTGTAGAGGTGATATTGCTGCGTATTGGGCACGCTGGCACAGGCAAAATCGACGTCGAGCTTTTGCCCCATGCTCAGCAATTCGCCCTTGAACCAGTCGCCCATCACGACCATGCCGACCTGACCGTTGCTCAATTGCTGCGCGACTTCGCTCCATGGTTGTTCGCGCGCCGATTTATTCGTGTAACTGCGCAATTGACGCAAACGGCTGAGTGCGCGACCAAAACGCGAATCCAGATAAGCGCTGGCATTGCGTTTAACAAACACATCGCGGTAAAACGCCGGCCCGCCTTCCATCAGCACCAGCGATTCGAATAAAGTCGCCACCTGCCACGCCTCGCTACTTTGCCCCATCGGCGTAATACCTGCCGCGCTCAGGCGCAAGGCGGCGCGCTTAAGGTCATCCATCGTTTTGGGCTCGGCCAAACCCAGTTTGCGAAAAAGTTTGACGTTGTAATACAGATTATTAATCCGGTGCAGACCCAAGGGCGCGGCGACAAAATGCTCGCGATGGATGAGTAGCTGCCGAATTGTTGGCGATAAAACGTGATTCCAGTCATTGGCTTTGGCGACCGAGTCGAGCTCTAAAATCAAGCCTAAATCGGCCCATTCGGCAATCGCCGGACCAATCAGCTGCGCCACGGCAGGTTGCTTTCCCGCCAGCACGCGACTTTTGAGTACGCGCATCGCACCAACACCGCCACCGCCCGGAATCGCGGCGTCGCGCCAGTCGATTTTTTCGTCAGCGAGTCGGTTTTGCAAAAATCGCGCCGCGCCGCGCTCGCTGGCCGAAGTCCACCAGTGCAGGACATCAACCGACTCACCGGCATGGACACTGGCTCCCAGCAGTAAGGCCAGAACGCTGACTTTGTAATCAAACACCTGTTGTTTACTCCACCATGAAGCGACCACTATATCGTAAGCAAGAATATGAAATTGTAAAAAAACATCACAAAGCCTTGTCCGGGTAGCCGCTTGATTTTCCGGCTGTCATAGCAGCAAACCCTGATTTCAGCAGCACTCGTACCGATTGGCGATCACCGGCTTTGTTAGGATTTGTAAGCGGCAATCATGCTACCGTGCGACACAAAAAAACACATTATTCTTTTAAATCAATATCTTGCAATTTATCAGCACCGCAATCGGCACAGAATCGTGTCACAGAGAACGACGTGATAATTTCATTGCACCGTGGCAGTAGATCACGGCAACACGAGGATATTCGATCATGCAAAACACGCTCTACAAAGTATCAGTTCGCACCGCAATCACTGCCGCATTGCTGGCCGCCAGCGCGGCGCAAGCCGGCACCATTACCATCGAATCATGGCGCGTTGATGACAAAACGCTGTGGGAAGACGTTTTGATCCCGGCTTTCCAGAAAAAAAATCCGGGCATCCAGGTCAAATTCACGCCAACCGCACCGACTGAGTATGACTCATCGCTGACTGCACGTCTGGCTGGCGGCACGGCGGGTGATCTGGTGACTTGTCGTCCGTTCGATGTGTCATTGAATCTGTTCAAAAAAGGCCAGCTTGAAAAACTCGACGGCAAACCGGGCATGGAAAACTTCCCGGCCTCAAGTAAAGTAGCGTGGCAAACTGACGACGGCAAAGATACTTACTGCATGCCGATGGCCTCAGTGATGCATGGTTTCTTCTACAACAAGAAAATGTTCAAAGATCTGAATCTGGCCGTGCCAAAAACTCAGGCTGAATTCTTCACCGTGCTGGAAAGCCTGAAAAAAGCCGGCAAAACGCCAATCGCCTTGGGTACTGCCGATCAGTGGGAATCGAATCAGATCGTTTTCACCAGCATTGGCGCTAACTCGTGGAAAGGCGAAGAAGGCCGTAAAGCCTTGCTCGCTGGTAAAGCCAAATTTACCGATCCGCAATTTGTCGCTGCCTGGGATCAAATGGCCAAATGGGGCCCGTATATGGGTAAAGGCGCATCAGCGCAAACCTACGCCGACAGCCAGAATCTATTCGCCATGGGCAAAGCCGGTATCTACCCAGCAGGCTCTTGGGACATCGCTTACTTCAACCAGCAAGGTCTGGACTTCGGCGCATTCCCGCCGCCAGTCGCCAAAGCCGGTGACAAATGCTACATCTCGGATCACACCGACATCGGCATGGGCGTGAATCCGAAAGCCAAAAACAAGGCTGAGGCGTACAAATTCATGAACTGGCTAGCTTCGCAGGAATTTGCCGATCTGTATACCAATAAAGTGACCGGCTTCTTCTCATTGTCGAACCATCTGATTTCGGTCAAAGACCCGGTCGCCAAACAGATGCTCGACTGGCGCAAATCTTGCGGTTCAACAATCCGTCTGAACGCGCAGATCATGAACCGTGGCGAGCCAGCGATGGAAAACGAGTTGTGGAATGTCAGCTCGCAAGTCTTGAACGGCAAAATGGCACCAAAAGATGCCGCAGCCAAAATCCAGACCGGCTTTGCCAAATGGTACAAACCACAACAGAAGTAACACATTAATGCCGCAATAGCATTAAACCAATGGGTATTGCCACCTACATCCTGTGTACATTGCCGTAGGTGGCAATAAGTATCTCTCTCCTCTCGCTCCTGCGTGAGTTCTGGCCGGCGGTGTCCTTGGTCGCTGTCGGCCCTTTTTACGCCCGTAGTTGCCCGGACTGATGCTGATGTCCGCGCTAATTTCAGTTTGTTTTGGAGTCCCAAGCGATGAAACGCATTCCCTGGCACATCGCCGTTTTCTTAGCCCCCGCCGTGTTGCTGTATTCGGTGTTCAGCGCCTTACCGCTGATTGATACGCTGCGTCTGGGTTTTTTCACCAGCAATGACGCAGGCCAAACCAGCTTTGTTGGCCTGGCCAACTACATCACGATTCTGACCGACCCGGCCTGGTCTGAGTCGTTCTGGAATGCGATGTGGAATAACTGCAAGTTTTTCTTTATCCATTTATTAATTCAAAACCCGATTGGCCTCGTGCTGGCGACGCTGCTGTCGCTCAAAGGGCTCAAGGGCGCGCGCCATTACCGCACGCTGATTTTCCTGCCGACGCTGCTGTCGGTCGTCATCATCGGCTTTATCTGGCAGCTGATTCTGTCGCCTTTGTGGGGTGTTTCCGAAGGCTTGATGGATAAAGTCGGTCTGGTCGATTATTTCGCGCCGTGGCTCGGTGAAGAAGGCTCGGCCTTGATTACGCTGGCGCTGATTTCGGTCTGGCAGTTTGTCGGCATCCCGATGATGCTGATTTACGCCGCGCTGCTCGCTGTGCCCGAAGACATTATTGAGGCCGCGCACGTTGAGGGCGCATCAGCGTGGCGCATTTTCTGGGAAATCAAATTGCCGCTGATTTTGCCGACGCTGGGCTTGGTGACGATTCTGACTTACGTCGGCAACTTTAACGCGTTTGACCTGATTTATTCGGTCAAAGGCGCAATTGCCGGCCCGAACTACAGCACCGATATTCTGGGCACGCTGTTCTATCGCACGTTCTTTGGCTACCAGAGCCAGATTGGCAGCCCGACGATGGGCGCGGCAGTCGCGACCTTGATGTTCCTCGTCATCCTCGCTGGCGTTGGTTCGTATTTCTACTTTGTTCAGCGCAAGCTGACGCGTTACGAGTTGTGATTGGTAGGTCGGATGAGCGCCTTGTTTTATGAAGGCGCGTTATCCGACGACAAAAGTCGGATAACGCTACGCTCATCCGACCTACATCCTCAATCATTTAAGGATTTCTTATGAAAACAAATATACGCAAACCGCTCTCAGCAGCCGGCGTTCATCTGGCGCTCGGCGGCTACACGCTGCTGGCGCTGTTTCCGATCATCCTGATCCTGATTAACGCGTTTAAAAGCCGCTCCGGGATTTTTGACGATCCGCTAGCCTTGCCGAACGCCGAAACCTTCTTTATCGGCGGTTTCGAGAAGGTCATCGCCAAGTCGCATTTCATGCTGTATTTCGGCAATAGCCTGACGGTCACGCTGGTGTCGCTGGCGCTGATTTTGCTGTTCGGCGCAATGGCGGCGTGGGCGCTGTCGGAATATAAATTCCGTGGCAATCGCTTGCTGGCGCTGTATATGGCGATCGGGATTATGGTGCCGATTCGTCTGGGCACCGTGTCGATTCTGGAGCTGATCGTCAAACTCGATCTGATCAATACGCTGACCGCGCTGATTCTGGTTTACACCGCGCAAGGCTTGCCGCTGGCGATCATGATTTTGAGCGAATTTATTTCGCAGATTCCGAAAGAGCTCAAAGAAGCGGCGCGCTGCGATGGTGTCGGCGAATTCAAGATTTTCTTCCAGATCATCCTGCCGCTGATTCGCCCTGCAGTTGCAACCGTCGCGGTGTTTACGATGATCCCGGTCTGGAACGATCTGTGGTTCCCGCTAATTTTGGCGCCCGGTGAAGAAACGCAAACCGTGACACTGGGCGTGCAGCAGTTTATCGGTCAATACGTCACCGACTGGAATTCAGTCCTCGCGGCGCTAAGTCTGGCGGTGATTCCGGTGCTGATCATGTACACGATCTTCTCGCGTCAACTGATTCGCGGCCTGACTTCGGGCGCGGTGAAATAAGCGTGTTAGTGCCTGCGGCACGGCTGTTTACAGTCGCAGTCCGCGACGGGGACTTCCTTTCTTTGCTTCGCCAAAGAAAGGAAGCAAAGAAAGGCGACCCGGGCGAAAAGCGCTCCGCGCTGCCCTTGCTGCGTCGTGAGCCAAACGATAAAGCTGTTTGTCTCTCTCCTTGCCGCGGTTTTCGCTACACGGGATTTTAAGCCCTAGAACTATCAGCGCATTTCAAATAAGCAGGTTTGATTCGATAGGTATATCCATCAAAACCAATATAAATTTAGCTTACATGGCAATACCCCATGCAAGTAGCAAGAAGGATTCAAATCATGGCAACAGTAAAACTGAACAACCTCTCCAAATCCTACGACGGCAAAGCCAAGGTACTGGACGGCATTAATCTCGATATCAAACACGGCGAGTTTGTCGTGCTGGTTGGCCCGTCGGGCTGCGGTAAATCGACGCTACTGCGCATGCTGTGCGGTCTCGAATCGATCACCGGCGGCGAATTGTCGATTGGCGACGCGGTGGTGAATGATTTATCACCCGCCGAACGCGGTATCGCGATGGTGTTCCAGAGCTACGCGCTGTATCCGCATATGAGCGTGTACAAAAACATGGCTTTTGGCCTCAAAATCGCTGGCGAAGACAAAGCGCAAATCGACTCTCGCATCAAAAATGCCGCCAAAATTCTGAAAATCGACCATTTGCTCGAGCGCCTGCCGCGTGAATTGTCGGGTGGCCAGCGTCAGCGCGTCGCAATTGGCCGCGCGATTGTTCGCGAGCCGAAACTCTTCCTGTTCGACGAGCCATTATCCAATCTGGACGCGGCGTTGCGCGTGCAAACGCGGCTCGAAATCGCCAAACTGCACCGCGATCTGAACGCGACGATGGTGTATGTGACGCACGATCAGGTCGAGGCAATGACGCTGGGCGACAAGATTGTCGTGATGGAAGGCGGCCATATTCAGCAAGCGGGTACGCCGCTCGAGCTGTATCAGCAACCGGCGAATCTGTTTGTCGCGACCTTTATCGGTTCGCCAAAAATGAATCTGCTCAAAGGCCGCGTCAGTTCAATCGGCGCTGACGGCGTGCAGATCGTGCTCAAGGGCGGGCAGGAAATCCGCGCTACCGTTGATGCAGGCAGCGTGAAAGTCAATGACGACGTCACCGTCGGCATTCGCGCCGAGCATTTACTCGAAGACAGACTCGAAGGTATGCTGGAGTGCGAGAAATTCAGCGGCAAAGTCAATCTGGTCGAGCATCTGGGCGAAGCCAATTATCTGTATATCACGCTCGATAATGGCTGCGACATCGTCGTTCGCGGTGATGGTGAGCGCGACGTGGCGCTGGGGAGCAGCATCGAAATCAGCGCGGCGTGTCAGGCTTTCCACGTGTTCGACAGCGAAGGTCAGGCATTGCGCCGCCTCAAGCCGGGCAATATGCGCTCTTCGCGTCATGGCAGCCAAGCAATGATCGAACCGGCCTTGTGATGTTTTAAATCACGGGAGCGGATCAATCCGCTCCCGCAATCACGTTTAGAGCATTTCAACCGCCTGAATCGCGGTCAATGCAATCGTAAAGACAATATCGTCGACCAGCGCGCCGCGTGACAAATCGTTCACTGGTTTGCGCAAACCCTGCAGCATCGGACCGACGCTGACGACGTTGGCACTGCGCTGTACAGCTTTATACGTCGTATTGCCGGTATTCAGATCGGGGAAAACAAACACCGTCGCTTGCCCGGCGACCAGACTGCCGGGCGCTTTTTGCTGGCCGACCTCATAGACCGAAGCGGCGTCGTATTGCAGCGGGCCGTCAATGGTGAGTTGCGGATGACGCGCTTTGGCGATTTCGGTCGCGGTACGAACTTTATCAACGTCGGCGCCCGTGCCGGATTGTCCGGTTGAATAGCTGATCATTGCCACTTTCGGATCGATACCGAAGGCTTTGGCCGAATACGCGCTTTGTGCGGCGATCTCGGCCAGTTGCTCGGCATCCGGATTCGGATTAACCGCGCAATCGCCATAAACGACGACCTGCTCAGGCATCAGCATAAAGAATACCGACGACACAATCGACGAGCCCGGCGCGGTTTTGATCAGTTGCAAAGCCGGGCGTATTGTATTGGCCGTGGTGTGAATCGCACCGGAAACCAGACCGTCCACTTCGTCGATTGCCAGCATCATCGTACCAAGCACGACATTGTCTTCCAGCTGGCGCAGCGCCTGGATTTCGGTCAGGCCTTTGGCTTTGCGCAGCTCGACCATGGGCGCGACATACTGGCCGCGGATTTCCTCCGGATCGAGAATCTGCAAACTCGCAGGCAGTGTCAGGCCTTGCGAATGGGCAACCGCTTCGATGGTGGCGCGATTGCCGAGCAACAGGCATTGCGCGATGCCTTTTTCCTGACAAATCACTGCGGCCGCAATCGTGCGGGGCTCTTCGCCTTCGGGCAGCACGATACGCTTGTTGGCGGCGCGGGCTTTCTGGATCAATTGATAGCGGAAAGCAGGCGGGCTCAGATGGTGTACGCCCTTGTTATTAACGCCGACCAACAATGCTTCAGCGTCGAGTTGTTCGGCAACGGCGTTGATCACGCGCGTCATGCGGTCTTTATCGTCGGCTGGAACTGCGGTCGGCACCTGACTGATCGCCAGCGCAGTATTAAAACTGTCGCCTAGCGTACGCAACACCGGCAAGCCGGAATTGAATGCCTGCCGCGTGAAATCGCGTACCGATTCGTTTAATTCGGTATTGTGCGTCAGCACCAGACCGGCCAGCTGGACGCCATTGCTGGCAGCGAGCGCGGTCGCCAGAATCACGTCGTCGCGGTCACCCGAGCTGACAATCAGTGCACCCGGCTGCAAACGCCGGATGACCTCTGGCACCGCGCGGGCGGCGACGACAGTGTCGGTAACACGGCGGCGAGTCAGCTCACCCTTGATGACAATTTCGGCGTCCAGATGCAGCGCGACATCGATGGTACGCGGTGCCAGCAGGAAAGGATCAAATTCGATTGACCCCCAGATCGGCAAATCACCAATCGCCGCTTTCATGCTATCAGCGTCAAAATTGATGGCGGCCTTGTTGAAGATCACGCCACCGACTGAGACGCCCTCATTGCGAAACTGCCGTTCGGCAACTTTGACTTCTTCGGCGACATTGCCAGCACTGGCGTCGGTCACCAGAATGACCGTCGCCTGCAAACCCAATGCCATCTGGGTATTGAGCTGCGTGGTAAACGGATTGGCTGGATCAGGGTGCAGCCCTTCGATCACCAGCACATCGGCATCTTTGGCTGCAGCCATGCTCATTGTGACGATTTCTTCGAGCAAATCATCAAGCTGGCCGATTGAAACCTGTTCGATGGCGTAATTGGCCAGCAGTGCATCTGGAACATTCAATTGACAAATTTGTCGTGCAAAATGGCTGGATCGCTCGATTTCGCTGGCAGTCTGATCCTGAGCAACCGGCTTGGCAAAGCCGACTTTCAGACTCTGGTTTTGCAGACAGCGCACCACGCCCAGCGTGACCGAAGTCAGGCCGACATTGTGGCGGGTGGGTGCAATAAAGAAAGTTTGCATGATTTTTTGAAGTCCATATTGAGCAAGATGCTTTTGCACTATAAACAATTGAATGCCATTGCTTTATGACATAACTCTAAAAAACACCAGATAATCAGCACCAAGCTGGCGGCGCCGCGAAATAGCTCTGCCGTCCATTTTTCCCACCGATTCTGGAAATCCCCTTATGAACGCCGCAGCAACCCAGCAAATCATCATCGAGCAACACGGCAATCCAGACGCAATGAGCTTGCGTCATGTCGAATTGCCAGCGCCAGCGATGGGGGAAGTGCGCTTGCGCCAGCTCGCGATTGGCGTCAATTTTATCGATACCTACCATCGTTCTGGCCTGTACCCGCTGGCCATGCCGTCCGGTCTGGGAATGGAAGCGTGCGGAATCGTCGAGGCACTGGGGGCTGGCGTCAGGGAGCTGAAACCGGGTGACCGGGTAGCCTACGCTGGTGGAGCAGTCGGCGCATATACCTCGCACCGTATTATGCCAGAACAAAGACTTATCAAGGTTCCTGAGCAGATACCCGACGATATTGCAGCTGCCACTTTGCTGCGCGGCATGACGGCGCAATATTTACTCAAGCAAACTTACGCCGTTCAGCCCGGACAAACGATTCTGGTGCATGCCGCAGCGGGGGGCGTCGGCCAGATTTTGTGCCAGTGGGCGCACAGTCTGGGCGTAAAAGTGATCGGCACGGTCGGCGGCGAAGCCAAAATGGCGCTGGCGCAAAACTGGTGCGACTGGGTGCTCGACTACAGTCAGGCCGACTGGGTGGCGCAGGTGCGCGAAATCACCGCCGGGCATGGCGTTCCTGTCGTTTACGACGGCGTCGGCGCAGTCACTTTCCTGCCTTCGCTCGATTGCCTGTCACCGCGCGGCATGATGGTCAGTTTTGGCAATGCTTCGGGCGCGGTCGAGTCGTTTAATCTGGGCTTGCTCGCGAGCAAAGGATCGCTCTTTGTCACCCGCCCGACGCTGGGGAATTACACCAGCACGCGTGAGGCGCTGCTCGCTTGCGCCAATGACTACTGGGATGCGCTGCTCAAGGGCTTGGTCAAGCCAGAAATCGGCCAGCGCTACGCCCTGTCTGATGTCGCGCAGGCACACCGCGATCTGGCGGCGCGCAAAACCACCGGCGCAACGGTGCTGATTCCATGAACACCGACGCCATGACAACGCTAATTTTCCTGCACGGTTTTCTATCGAGCCCGCTCTCGGATAAAGCCCAACAGATTACGCGCTGGATGGCCGAGAACGGCCGGTCATCACAGTTTTTGTGCCCGCAAATTCCGATGCATCCACATCAGGCGATTGCGCTGCTGCGCTCCTTGCTTGCGCCATTGCACGGTGATTTCTGTCTGATCGGCAGCTCGCTGGGCGGCTTTTTTGCGACCTGGGCCGTAGAAGAATACGGTGGTCGGGCAGTGCTGGTGAACCCGGCGGTCAAACCTTACGATTTCATCAATCAATATCTGGGGCCGCAGCAAAATTACCAGACTGGTGAAATCCACTATATCGACGAGACTTTTGCGAGCGATTTGCGTCTTTACGAGCGAGCGCCCACCGATCTATCCCGTTACTGGCTGATGACACAAACCGGCGATGAAGTGCTCGATTACCGGCAGGGTGTCGAATATTACCGGGGCTGTCGGCAAACGATTGTTCCCGGTGGCGATCATAGCTTTGTCGGGTTCGAAAACTGCTTGCCGCAGATCTGGGCATTTGCCAACAGTGAATGAAAAATTTGTCTAAATTGCAGTATCAGTATCCACTGATCAATTGCAACGTACCTCAACAGGAAAGCTATGACCACGCCGCAAAGTGGCATTTTGCCAGCTGCATCAAGTAATGGTTTATTCATGTTATTTCGCCGTCGGCTTGGGCGGCGTGCCGATCAGACTTGCAGGCAGATTCTGGCGGCCTGGCCAGATCGCATCGCCAAGCTGGCCGGGCAGAACCCGGATGCGCGCTTTGTCGCGAGTCTGGGATTTGGTGCCGATGTCTGGCCGGAAATTTATGGCAACGAAAAACCGACGCAGCTGCGCGCTTTTCCACGAATTTGCGGCGCGATTCATCCGGCACCCAGCACGCAATGCGATCTGATGCTGCATTTGCGCGGCGAACGTTATGACGTGCTGTTCGAATGTGCCGAGCAGTTTACGCGCGATATGGTCGAATGGTTTGATCCGATTGAAACCGTACAGGGCTTCCGGTATCGCGATCAGCGTGATTTGACCGGTTTTGTCGATGGCACTGAAAACCCGCAGGATGAGGAACGTGCAGCCGTGGCACTGGTCGGCTCGGAAGACCCACACTGGGCTGGCGGCAGTTATTTGCATATTCAGCGCTATGTGCACCGGATGGAAAGCTGGAACAAACTGCCGGTCAAACAGCAGGAAGCAGTGATTGGTCGTACCAAAGACAGTGACGAAGAGTTGCCGGATGACGATAAGCCGCTGACTGCGCATATCAGCCGCGTCGTGATCGAGAAAAACGGCGAAGAATTGCAAATTCTGCGCCAGTCGTTGCCGTATGGTTCACCCAGCGGCGATAAAGGACTGTACTTCACTTCGTATTGCAAAACGCCCGATATTTTCGAGCAAATGCTGGCGCGGATGGTGTCACCAACTGCCGATGGCCGCGTTGATCATTTGCTCAATTTCAGCCGGGCGGTGACCGGCGCTGCATTTTTTGTGCCGAGTATCGAGGCGCTGCAAAGGCTGGCGGCAAAGTAAATTCAAAACGCAGGCGCTCTCCTTCAACGAAAGGAGAGCTGCGCGCGCCCATTATTGCGAAGCAAATAGCCGCTCGGCGTATAAACCTTCGGGGAATACATTACGCCACCACAACCCTTGGGTATAAAAATCCCCGTTGTTTTCACAACGCGCGGCCACTGCGTTGAAAAAGCGGCTGGCACTGGCGGTTTGACGTGACAGACTGGCTGGCAGACAAAATAGCGGCTTATTGGCGAGCTCATCGGCCATCAGCCGCGTGCGCTCGGGATTGCTGGACCACAGATACAGCGGAACATCGCCACGCAATCGCTGCTCGGCCCCACTGAGCTGGTCCTTGAATGCCAGATCGCCTTTGTGGTCAAGCTCAAATAGCTGTTGCGGCAAAATCCCGGCCTGAACAAATTCGCGGTTCAAGCCCGGCTTGTGATCACCAAACACCACAACAATGACTTCGCGGTTTCGCGCTTTGGCCGCGGCCTGCAATGACTGACTAAAGAACAGCAAATCGTCCATCGCATAATTCAACCTGATCCGGTACTGACCCAGTCCGGCGTCTTTATTCATCGGAATAAACGGGCCATGCGTCGAAACGGTGACCAGAAACATGAATTGCTTCTGCTTGGCCGGCGCTGCGCGATATTGCTCGAGCGCGACGTTATACATCGCACTGTCTTTGGGCCAGCCTGCCTTGCGGTTCCATTTCATTTTTTCGACAAAGCGCGTTTGCTCAAAGCCGAACTTGGGATAAACCGCAGAACGCTTGTAAAAATTGCCGAAGTAATTATGCATTCCGGTCGTCAGATAGCCCGATTGCTTCAATTCGCTGACCAAGGTCGCGCTACGCTGATCGTAACGATCGGAATAATTCTGAAAATCAATGCCAGGCAAGGCCAGCGACGATAAACCGGTCAATGCTTCAAATTCGGCATCCGCCGTGCCGCCGCCGTAAACCGGGCTAACCACGCGCGTCATCGCAAAACCGGCCTCGCCCAGCCGCTGCATCGGCGTCGGCAGCTTGTCGTCAGGGCTGGTGTAACACGACTCGCACATCACGACGACAATATCAGGATCAATCTTGCCGGTTTGCGCGGCCAGCTGGCGAGAGTAGAAATCATGCTGACCCGCGCTGGGCAGATGCATGCTTTCGGCGCTGAGCACCAGATGCCCCAGAATGCCGTTCTGTTTGACGTTTTCACGGAAATTGTAAAACACATAATTGGTACTCAGCGTTTTGCTGAGCATGGCTTGCGACTGCACTGCGTACTGACCAGTGCTATCGAATTGCACACCCACAATGCCGCACAGCATCAAACCGGGCGCAACGCGCCTGGCGGCAAAACGGGGACGAAACCACAGGCCAAGACCAATTGCGGCCAGCAAACCTACGCTGCAAATGATGATGTCAGCATCGATATACGAAGTCAGCGCCATGCCCTGGCCGACTTCGAGCAAATCGCGCCCGAGCAGCGGCTCGCCGGTCGCCTTGTTTTTGACATAGCTGACGTTGTACAGCAGCGCTTCGAGGCTGAGCGCCGCCCACGCCGCAGCCCAGCGATTAAGAAACATCGCAAAAAACAGATACAGCAGCGCTGAAAAGCCCAGCCGCGGAATATTCCATTGCCCATCGACGGCAAAACGTCCCAGCACCAGCATCACGATGATGCCGACCACTGCAAACCATTTCTGCGTCATAAAACGGGGTAAGTAGTAAACCAAAAGTTCTGGCTCGAGGCCACCCCGTCCAGCATCGTTACCTCGCCTTGCCGTACTACTTGTACTGTCTTCGGCTTCGGCGCCTTGCTGGATAACTTTTGTACGGCTGCTTACTTTTAAAGGCCACTTCACTTGATGCAAAACCCGGATAAAGAGACAGAATTATGACGCAATTGTGATCGCGATGCAGCGGCACAAATGCCGAGCCGATGTGCGGACAGGAAGCCCAAATTGGAACGCAGGGTATTTCAATGTACGTCATGCTTGATATGGCTTGCAATGAAATACCCCTGTGACTAGTGCGAAAAACGCAGCGACTGCGGGTAAGGATAAAAATCTTCGACGATGCCCTGTTTGATCCGCGCCTTGCAATCCTGCCAGAACTTCGGCGTCAACAGGTCGGCGTGATACTTGATAAACGCCGCGCGCACGTCGGCTCGGGTCAACAGAAAATCGCCGAACTCTTCCGGATAGACTTCGTTCTTGTTGCCGCTAAACCAGGTCTCGCCGCTCATTTCAAACTCGGGTGACGGCGGCGGCGGAATGCGGCGGAAGTCGCAATCGCTCATGTATTCGATTTCGTCGTAATCGTAAAAAACCACGCGCCCGGCGTGCGTGACACCGAAATTCTTGAACAGCATATCGCCGGGGAAAATATTGGCAATCGCCAGCTCGCGCAGCGCATTGCCGTAATCACGGATCACGTCTTCAACTTCATCGCCCTTGCGGTTCTGGATGTAGAGGTTCAGCGGTTTCATCCGACACTCGATAAACAAATGACGGATCACGATGGTGTCGCCGTCTTCTTCAATCGCCGACGGCGCGAGTGTACGCAACTCATCGAGTACATCGTCGGCAAAGCGCGCTTTGGGCAGCGCAACGTCGGAAAACTCGAGCGAATCGGCCATACGGCCTACGCGGTCATGTTGCTTCACCAGCAGATACTTGGCGCGCACCGTCGCGTGATCGACTTCTTTCGGCGGCGCGAAAACGTCCTTGATGATTTTGAACACATACGGAAAAGACGGCAGCGTGAATACACTCATCACCATGCCCTTGGTGCCCGGCGCGAAAACAAACTGGTCGCTCGAATGGCGCAAATGGTTGAACAGCTCGCGGTAAAACATCGTTTTGCCTTGCTTGCCCAACCCCAGCATCGTGTACAGCTCGGCACGTGGCTTGTTCGGCAGCATATCGTGCAAAAACTGGACGTAGGCTGAAGGCACGGCCATATCGACCAGAAAATAGGCGCGCGACAGCGAAAACAGATGGCGGATTTGCGCGCCTTTGAACAGCGCCGCATCAATCAGTAGGCGACCGTGCTCGTCACGGCAAATCGGCAGCGCGAACGGGATTTTACGGCGGCCATACGTCGCCTGGCCGATGATGTATGCCGCCTTGTTGCGATAAAACGGCGAAGCGAGCACCTGAATATAGCTATTGAACTTGGCCTTGAAACGTTTACCGAGATGGCGGCGCAGCGCAAAAATAATCCGCCGCACGTCGCCTTGCAGGTCGGCAAAAGGCGAAGTAAAACCAAAATCACCGATGATGCGCGTGATCGTTGCCGGCAGCCCGGCCTCGTTAGGGTAATAAGTGCGGAAAGCGGATACATCGGCCTCGATGTATTCGGTCGATACAGCCGGGCGGTAGAAAATGAAATCGTTGTGAAAATAAGTTCGGTGCAGAATGCGGCAACAAACCGAATTGAAAAAAGTCTCGGCGAGTTCCATTTGCTGATGATTAATCAGCAAACCGATGTATTGCTGTTTAACGCTCTGCCAGACTGCATCGGGCAAGCCGTCGGCGTTGAATTCGGTTTTCAGCCGCTCGATACACTCAAGCACGCGCTGATCGTAAAAAGCGATCCGCTCGCGCACCAGTTGTTGCTGCGCATGAATATCACCGGCTTCAAAATTGGCCTGCGCGGCGCGGCTGGCCTCGCGAAACAGCCGGTAGTGCAGATTGAAACCGTCGAGTAAAGCCTGGGCAATCGTCCGGCTCAGTTGCAAATCGACAGGCTGTTCGCTGGGTAATTCGGCAGGGGCGTTCATCGTGGGCACTCGTGAGTTCGGGAAAGCAGAAATTCCAGTTTAGGCGGCACGGGCAAAATTGCTGCGCTGCATGATTCATATTTGACGCGCAGCATGTCGGATTGGCTCATTCGTCTGGCCGCTTCCCCAAGCGGCGTCCAAAGTCTTACAATCACGCCTCGTTGAATAAATACCAACCACGGATTCATCATGCTGCGCATTACCGAACTCAAACTCCCGCTCGATCATAACGACGACGATTTGCTAGCTGCGATTTACGCGCGACTCAATATCAAGCCTGCCGATCTGAAATCACATCTGGTTTTCAAGCGCAGCTACGACGCGCGCAAGGGTCAGATGATGCTGACTTACATCGTCGATCTGACGCTTGAGCCGCAGCTGTACAAAAAGCTGCTCGCCAAATTCAAAGATGACGTGCATGTGATGGCGACGCCCGACACCCGCTACCACTTCGTCGCGCAGGCGCCTGCACAACTGCCGCATCGCCCGATTGTCGTCGGCTTTGGTCCGTGCGGGATTTTCGCCGCTCTAATTCTGGCGCAAATGGGTTTCAAACCGATTGTTCTGGAACGCGGTAAAAAGGTTCGCGAACGTACGCAAGACACCTGGGGCCTGTGGCGCAAGAACACGCTGAACCCGGAATCGAACGTGCAATTCGGCGAAGGCGGCGCAGGGACATTTTCGGACGGCAAGCTCTACAGCCAGATCAAGGACCCGCGCCACTTGGGGCGCAAGGTACTGACAGAATTTGTCAAAGCCGGTGCGCCAGACGAAATCCTCTATATCGCCAAGCCGCATATCGGTACGTTCAAGCTCGTCGGTATGGTCGAAAAAATGCGCGCCGAGATCGAAGCGCTCGGCGGTGAGATTCGCTTTCAACAACGCGTTGAAGACCTGATTCTGGAACAGACTTCGGACGGCAAGCAGCAAGTGCGCGGCGTTCGCGTGGCGGATTTGGCGCTGGAAGGCGCTCCCGTCAGCGAAATCCGCAGCGATCACGTCGTTATCGCGCTCGGCCACAGCGCGCGCGACAGCTTTGCGATGATGCACGAGCGCGGCGTTTTCATGGAAGCTAAGCCGTTCTCGGTCGGCGTGCGGATCGAGCACCCGCAATCCTTGATCGACAAGGCGCGCTGGGGCAAATACGCCGGGCATCCGATTCTGGGCGCTGCGGACTATAAATTGGTTCATCACGCCAGCAATGGCCGCGCCGTTTACAGCTTCTGCATGTGTCCGGGCGGCACCGTCGTTGCCGCGACGAGCGAGCCGAACCGCGTCGTCACTAATGGCATGAGCCAGTATTCGCGCAACGAACGCAACGCCAATTCGGGTCTGGTCGTCAGCATCGACCCAAGCGACTACCCCGGCGGCGCGATGGCCGGCATCGAATTCCAGCGCGCTCTGGAAAGCCACGCCTATGTGCTTGGCGGCGGCGACTACAACGCGCCAGCGCAGCTCGTCGGCGATTTCCTCGCTGGCCGCGCATCCAAAGACGTTGGCAGCGTCGAGCCATCGTACAAACCCGGCGTGAACTGGACTGATCTGAACAGCGCCTTGCCCGATTACGCCATCAATGCGATGCGCGAAGCGCTGCCTGAATTTGGCAAAAAAATCCGCGGCTACGATATGCATGACGCGGTGATGACCGGCGTCGAGACGCGAACTTCGTCGCCACTGCGAATCACGCGCGGTGACGATTGCCAGTCGCTGAACGTGCGTGGCCTGTATCCTGCGGGCGAAGGCGCCGGTTACGCGGGCGGGATTTTGTCGGCCGGTGTAGACGGCATCAAGGTCGCCGAAGCTTTGGCGCTGGATATGCTGAACTAGGGGTATTGCTCTGCAGGCCTAATTCAACAATCCTTGCAGAGCAATACATGTCAGGATATCGATTTTTCGAAAGCTGCACAGCTGGAAATTACTGATGGAACAAGCAATTGCATTGGATCAACACCAAAAGCTCACTCAGAAATTCTGCGTAAGCAGCCTAGCTGAAATTCCCCAAGGCAGCCAGCTGGTTCGGATTTTGGCTCGTATCAGTAAAGAGAAAAAGCTTAACCCAGTTGACCAAAGCTATCTAAATCGATTTGAAATGCTGGCTATTGCTGATTTTGCATTGGGAAAAATTTCGCACCCCGATTATGTAGCAGCAATCAGCCAGCGCTCAGAAAATAAAAAAGTTGCGTTAGCTCAACGCCTAGATGAAGAAAAAAAGCAATTTCAAGCAGAGCTGGCCAAGAAACGGAAATTAGCCGAGGAAAAAGCAGAGGCGCTCAGGCAAGCAGAAATAAAGAAAGCCAAAGAATTAATGCGAGCCGAAGGAAAAAAAATATCCGCGTTTAAGCTTGAAGCAAGTTGCTTGGCGATGAAAGATGATGTCGAACGTAGGCAAACAACCTTCTCTTCATTTGAAAAATATCAAGAATCAAAAAATAATGATATAGCCTCACTCAATAAATATGGATTCGTTGATGAAAATCCTTTGCAGCATGCGCGTCTGCTGCGAATTATAAAGAAAATAGAAACCAATACATCCTTATTTGAATCCGATATTCAGTATTTAAAATCTCAAGGATTTTTTAAGTTACAAGAGTATGCTATTGGAAATATCAATTTCGAAGAATATAAAGCTGGAAAAGCACAAGAGACCATATGGAAAAATGAAGCCATCGCAATTGAAGCTGAGCACCAGCGGATTAAGCTAAAAATAGCAGAAGAACAACGCCTAGCGGATATAAAACTTGCCCAAGAACGCGCCCTCGCCGCAAAAATTGCTTATGATAATGATCCAATCAACATCGTTAAAGCAAAACAAGAAAAACTGAAAAATAAATACGGGATTTTCGGTTTTATTGAAAAAGATTGCTTCAAGAAATTCATCAATATTCTGAATGCAGTCGATGCCAAAACACGACTTAGCGATGAAGATATCATATGGCTCGAAACAACGGCTAAAAAATATTACACCGATGAATTACGCAAAGCCTATCACTATATAGAGGCACAATTTCATCACGACGAATTTAGTAAAACCAAAGACTCATGGTCAGCAGTCAATGCCAGTAAGCATTATCGAAAATCAGAACAAGCACGCGCGGCAGATACGCTATTAAGCAGTATCGATATTGACCAGGAAAAAGATCCCAAACTTAAATCTGCATTTTGCACTACCCACGGCGGTGTCAAACGTGATTTAAGACTGTTCAGAGATGCACTCGTACTCGGTGACAAAGCCCATCTACTCACACCCCAAGATATTCGCCCTTGCACTTTACTCGGAGCGGTGAATATGGAAATGGGCAACTATGAGCTCGGCCAATCGTGGTACGCCAAAGCAGTCGAACGTGGATATACCGAGAAATCCGTCGATGATGAGCTTAAGCAAATCTTCAAGCGCGCAGATAAAGAACAAAAAGCAGCATTAAAAGCGCATTTATTGAAAACTGATGCGCGGCGTTATTGCTGGGTAAATCCTAAAAAATAGAAATTGATACCTCGAATCCCCCTTGTCGTTTGGAAAGAAGAGATTGCAACTCATTGATTTTTCATCATGCGCGAAGCGTTGCCTGAATTTGGCAGGAAAATCCGTGGTTACGATATGTTTGATGCGGTGATGACCGGCGTTGAAACGCGCACCTCGTCGCCATTGCGAATCACGCGCGGCGACGATTGCCAGTCGCTGAATGTGCGCGGTCTGTATCCGGCCGGTGAAGGCGCGGGCTACGCGGGCGGGATTTTGTCGGCGGGTGTGGATGGCATCAAGGTCGCCGAAGCTTTGGCGCTGGACATGCTGAACTAGGGGTATATTCATGCAGACCAATAAATAATTGATCTGCAACCAAATACAATAGCGGGTATATCCCGCCATTTTTTCGCCTCAATGCGTCGCAAGAATGTTTTAGCGAGGCCGCATACCAATCGTCAACCGACTCGAACGATAACAGAAACGATGATCTAGTCTGATAGAAAGCTTGTCAGGAGCTGAACCCATGTCACTCAAATCACTATTGCGATATGTCTTGCTACTCCTGCTCCCGGCGACGCTCCATGCCGAATCCAAGGTGTTGAATATTACGATGTTTGGCAAAGAACTCACTGCGACCGAGCAGCTTGCGATCAACAAATTAAACAAAGCTTATTCCAGTCTGGGGCTGGAAATGAAGCTGACTCTATTGCCCGGCGAGCGTGCGCTGCAAGAATCAAATCATGGCATGACCGATGGTGAATTGATCCGCAAGGCGGGGCTGAGCAAGAGCTATCCGAACCTGATCCAGTTGAAGGTGCCAATCGGCGAAGTCAAAGTGATGGCGTTTAGTCTGGATAAAACCATCAATGTCAGTCGGGGCTGGATTAGTCTGAAAGACTATTCTTTTGCTTATGATCGTGGAATGAAAGCCGTCGAGGCCAATGTTGCAGGCTTTCCCAGCGCCGCGCCCACCGATGGTACGGCTGTGGCCTTCAGAAACATGCTGCAGGGTCGGGTCAAACTGGTGGTGACAAGCGAGGACGATGGGCTGTCCACTTTAAAAACCATGGGGCTGGATTCAAAAATCACCCCACTGACCCCGCCCTTGGGCAGTGTCATGCTGTATCACTATCTGCATAAAAAACACGCCGATCTGGTGCCACAGTTAGAGCGTGAACTGGCGAAAAACACCCATTAAATGCAGGTGATGTTCTCAATTCGTGTTGATGCCACTACTTCCCCCTTTGAAAAAGGGGGATTGAGGGGGATTTGATACTATTTGCAGCCGCAATAATCGCTAAAATAGTGCTGAAATCCCCCCTAACCCCCCTTCAAAGAAGGGGGGAACTACTGCCATTAAATCTATTTGCCGATCAACACAAAACAGGAACATCGCCTAAATATAATGGGTATATTGCCCCAGACCATACTAAATATGGCTTAGATAAAAATACAACGGCGGGTATATAACCCGCCGTTTTTTAATCAAGACCGAAACCAGAGATTATTTAAGCAAAGTAACGCCAACAGCAACCGCTTCGGTATAAGTGGCTTTGATCTGGTCGCCTTTTTTGATCAGTTTGAACTGCTCAGGGTCACGCACATTCAGCACCAGCGTATTGTCTACGCCTTTCACGGTAATGGTATTGGCTTTGGCATCGACTTTTTCTACATTGCCGACAACGGTGGTCTGAGCAGCAATCGCTTTCGCTGGCTTGGCCGCAGTGCCGCTTGCCACTTGCGTTTCAACGATCACTTTTTTCACTTTCGAGCCGGTTTTGAGCAATTCGACTTGCAAGTGCTGCAAATACTCAACGCTGACTTTGTCGCCGACTTTCAGTTTGTCAAAGTTCTTCACTTTCTCGCTCGCCTGCACATCCAGCGTTTTGCCTTCGGCATTTTTCAGCGTCACGGTTTTTTTCGCCGCATCAATCGCGCTGATGCTTGCATTCGCGGTGATGATTTCAGCCAGAGCCACTGAGCCCGGTTTTGAGACCATTGCAACTTGCTGGGTCGGCGCTGCGTAGCTTGGTAAAGCCAGTGCCGTCAGCAAGGCTGCGGTTAATACGATTGCTTTTTTCATTGCATTGAATCCTTGTAAGTTTGAGCACATTGTCTTGCCAATCCAATATACCAGCAGGAATGCTGCAAGTGAACCCGCTTTCCGCTTCCCTTGCTTGATTCCTGTCGATAGCAGATCAAAACATGAATGTTTTTGTCGAAGTTTAGAAAGCAAATCAATCGTCACGCGTCAGCACTTCGAGCAATTCGATTTCAAACCGCAAATTGGAGTTGGGTTTGATGTGCGCGCCGATCTGGCGCTCGCCGTAGGCCAGATGAGCGGGAACAAAGAGTTTGCGTTTGCCGCCCACTTTCATGCCCATGATTCCCTGATCCCAGCCTTTGATGACGCGGCCAGTGCCAATAACGCACTGGAATGGCTTGCCCTTGGCGATGGATGAATCAAATACGGTGCCGTCTTCGAGTGTACCGGTGTAATGCGTCGTGATCAGCGCGCCGCGCACGGCCGTCTTACCTTCACCAAGCACGATGTCTTCGATTATCAGTTCGTTGTTCATATTGCTGAGGCTCTGTTATTGGATGTCGGCGGATTTTAGCGCAGATCGGGAAAAGTCAGCGCGACGCTGGCGCCACCCAACTTGCTGCGTCCTAATTCGATTTGACCTTGATAGGCCTGAACAATATCAGCGACGACCGACAGGCCAATGCCGTGGCCTGCGACGCGCTCGTCGAGCCGGATGCCGCGCTGCAGCGGTGCGCTGGTATCGCTAAAACCGGGGCCGTCATCAATGACGCTGATTTCCAGCGCGTGCTCTCTGATTCCGATCTGCAGCTCGACTTGCGAGGTCGCCCATTTGCCGGCGTTGTCGAGCAGGTTGCCGATGATTTCAAACGCATCACCTTCGTCGATCGGCCATTGCAAATCGTCAGCGCAAGCGAGTCTGAAACCGATTTCGCGCTCCTTGTGGACTTTCTGCATCGACGCAATCAGCCGCTGCGCAATCGGTTTCAGTTTCAATGCATGGGCCAGCTCGACAGTCCCGCGCAGCGCAGCGCGACCGAGTTGGTGCTGAACGATGTGATCCATGCGGCTGATCTGCTCGGTCACGCGCGTTTGCAAATCGGGTGCGTTCAGGTCGGCGCGCAAAATCGCCAACGGTGTTTTCAGGCTGTGCGCCAAGTCGGCGAGTGCTTCGCGGTAACGTTGCTGGCGTGCGTGCTCCTGCTCGACCAGCCGGTTCAGGCGCGCGGCCAGCGGTGCAATTTCGCGCGGGTATAGGCCATTGACCTGTTTTTGCTCGCCTTGCTCGATCTCGGCCAGCTCATTTTCGAGCCGGCGCAGCGGTGATAAACCCCAGCGCAGCAAAATGGCCTGCGCGAGCAGCAAACACACCGCAGCCGCGGCCAGCGAACCCCATAAAGCTTGCTGAAACTGGGTCAGCTGCGCGGTAAAACGGCGGGTATCTTCGAAAACGGTAAAGCGCAAAGTCTGCGTCTGCTCGCCGATCACCCAGCGCACCTGATACGCCGCGCTCAGGTATTGCCGGGAATCAAACTCGGTTTGCTGTTGCAGCCATTGGCCGGTCTGCGATGTAGACAAGGGAAAATGCCCCAGACTGACTGCCGATGGCGACTGCCAGTTTTCCTTGCGCGCCGGATTGTCGATCCGCGCGTACAAGCCGGAGTGCGGCACAGTCAGCAAAGGTTCGGCAAGCGTCGCTGGCATGACCAGATTGCCTTGCGAATCGAGCTCGGCAATCGCAATCAGCATATACACCGCGCTTTGCAGCCGGGTGAAATGGCTGTCGCGCAAATGTTCGGAATACACGCGCTGCACCGCCAGCCCGGCCAAACAGAAAAAAGTCAGCATGACCAGCATTGCACCGATGTGCAGTCGGGCGCGGATCGACAGATTACTCATGCGCAGGCATTCAGCCGGTAGCCACGGCCGCGCAAGGTTTCGATCAGACCGAGCGAGCCATCCGGGTCGAGCTTGCGGCGCAGGCGGCCGATCAGTACTTCGATCACATTGCTGTCACGGTCGTCGTCGTGTGGATAAAGATAATCGCTGAGCGCCTGTTTGCTCACTACATTGGGGCGTTGCTGCAGCAAGTATTCGAATAGCCGGTATTCGTAGGCGGTCAGCTCGATCACGCCGTCGGCGTTGCTGACCTCCTGCCGAGCCAGATCAACCCGGATCGCGCCCAGATCAAGCCCGGCAGGCTGAGCTTTGAGCGCGCGGCGCAACAATGCCATCACTCGCGCAGCCAGCTCGGGGTATTCAAACGGTTTGGTCAGATAATCGTCGGCACCGGCTTCGAGCCCGGCGACTTTGTCCTGCCAGTTGGCGCGTGCAGTCAGAATCAGAATCGGCATATCGTGTCCGGCGGCGCGAACCCGGCTGATCAGCTCGACGCCGTTCAGCTTGGGCAAGCCCAGATCAACGATCAGCAAGTCAAACGGATATTCGCACGCCTGATACAGCCCGTCCGCGCCGTCGCTCGCGGTGTCGACACGGTAACCGGCGTCGGTCAGCTTGCGCGCCAGCGGTTCGCGCAGCGCGGCCTCGTCTTCGATCAGTAACAATCGCATTGGATGATGTCGACAGACCTAGCGAACTGCGCCGGTCGCTTCGTCAACAAACACCGCGCGCACATCGCCGGCCGTCGTCAGCACTTTGACGCGCCAGACCGATTTGCCGCCGTCGATGAATTTCTCGACGTTCAGCACTTTGCCGCCATTGGTTTTCTTTTGCGCCAGCGCAGCAGCGTCATCGCGGCTGACTGCGGCATACGCCGAAGTCGCAGCCAGACACAGTGTCAGCAACATGATTTTGAGCAAGGATTTCATTTGAGTTTCCTTTTCAACAAGTATTTCATTGTACCTGCAATGCGATCGCCGCGAATGCGATCAGTGCCACAAGCGGCGCGATCACTGATCAGCCAGCTCGACCATCACGCGGACCGGAATCCGGCGGCCAACCGGGCCGGGGTCGCGCTCCATCGTGGCAGAATAAATCTGCGAGCGATATTCATAATCAACCTGATAGCCGCGCAGCTGCTGCACATAATCATTCACCTGACGGCAATGCTGAACTTCGCGCTGCACGGTTTCGGGCGGTGTATTGCCGACCTGAGTGCCCACATAGGCCCCGAGCAAGGTACCGGCAACGGTCGCCACCGTTTTGCCGCGACCCTTGCCCACCTGATGCCCCAGTGCGCCACCGGCAACACCACCGATAATGGCTCCGGCGTAATTATTGCTACGCGGCAGCTGTTCGGTAATTAGCTCGGTACTGCATTGCTGGCGCGGCTGGATAATCTGTTCATATTGCGGCGTAACATTGCGGACGATGGCGTAATCACGTTTTTGCCATTGCCCATCCCGGTAGCTGACCCGCTCGTAATTACCTGCCGCCGCGTTACCGACGATCACCATGCCCAGTACGATCAATGAGAGTTTGCGCATTGTTATTGCCTCCTTGTATGGCTGCATGATGCGCTGAGCTGGCTGAATCAAAGCTGAATGCCAAAACTGGTTCGGAGTGAGTTAACTGGCTGGATACTCAGAAGGTCAAACTCTAAGGCATTTAGCGCACCGGCCACTGCCATGCGGGTCTGTCGAGTGGAGTTTGATCAAGCAGCCGGCTTGCGCCCAGCTCTTTTTCCAGTTGCAACACCTGTGCTTCGCGCAAGCGGCTGAGCGCGGTGACGAGGCGGGCGGCGTGGCTGACGACGATCACCTGGCTGTGTGCCGCCGCAGCGCCAATCAATCGCGCCAAGGCGGGCAGCAAATCGGGATGCAAGCTGGTTTCCGGCTCGTTCAGCACCAGCAATTCGGGCGGCCGCGGGCTTAACAGCGCGGCGACGAGTAGCAAATAGCGCAACGTGCCGTCGGATAATTCAGCCGCTGATAATGGACGTAGCAAGCCTGATTGCCACATTTGCACGCTAAAGCGCGAGTTTTCAACGACGATTTCGATGCGGGCGCCGGGAAAAGCGTCTGTAATCGCTGCGTCCATTTCCTCGCCGCGACCCAGCTCGCGGATGGTTTGCAGCGCAGCAGCCAGATCGCCGCCATCGTGCGCGAGCACTGGCGTGTAAGTGCCGATTTGCGCTTGCCGAGCCGGCGCTTGGGCGTCGCTGCGCAAATGATCGTAAAAACGCCAAGCGCGCATCCGTTCGCGCAGCGCCAGCACTTCGGCCGCACGCAAAGGGTCGGCGCAATGGCTGAACAGGCTGTCGTAGGGCGGAACATGGCGGCTGAGAATTTGCCAGTCGCGGCCATTGCGCACTTTGCACAGACTGTGATCGCGGTCGGCGAGCAGTACCGATTCGCGCAGTACCGGCCCCGCCCAAATGCATTCGCGTTTGAAATGTGGGTCTTTCAAAAAGAAGGAAGGATCATCGGGCGCTTGTTCGGGCAAACCCAGATCGATCGCATAGCCAAAATCATCGGCAGCAAAACCGAGTTTGAGCGAAATTACTTCTTTGCGAACCGTACCTTGCACCGGCACTTCGCCGCGTTTCATCGCGCGGCTGATATTTTCCGGCCCTGCCCACAGCGTCGATGGAAAGCCGCCCTCTTGCGCCAAAGTGCCCACAAGCCGTCCTTGTGCACTTTCAGCCAGCAATCGCAAAGCACGGTACAAGCTCGATTTACCGCTGCCATTGGCGCCGGTAATCACATTGATCTGGCCGAGCGGAACGATCAGCTCGCGCAACGAGCGGTAATTGGCGATGGCGAGGGTATGGAGCATGACAATGGCTTTATTTGGATGGATCTACAGATTAATTCGGATGTTGGTCGTGGAGCAAGAACTGGTCTGCTTGATATGGTGTCGGCTCCAATTTGACGAATTCGCGCTGCATCACAAGGACGACTTGCTGCTGAAAGGAAAAGCAAGTTTCACATCGGCATTTTCAAAGAAGCTTTGTTACATAATCACAGACTTCCAATCAAACAAGGAGACAAGGAGCTAGGCCAGTTGTTGTCGGCTCAGTTGTTTACACAAAACAGTTTTGCCTTTCGCAAAACACTTGCACCCAATCGCACTAAAATAATCCCATCCCAGCACGCTAACGCCACTATGCCCACCCTGATCCCCGACCTTGAATCCGCCATCTCCATCGCCACTGGCACACCGTTTCACGTGAAGCAGCAGCGCAGCGTCGGTGGCGGCTGTATCAATCAGGCTTTTGTGATTGGCGATGCGGCCGATCCGGCGCGGCGGTTTTTTGTGAAAACCAATCGGGCGGCGCTGCACCCCATGTTTGTCGCCGAGGCGGCGGGTTTGCGCGCGCTGGGGGCGGGGATACGCGTGCCGCAGCCGATTGCGCATGGGATTAGCGGCGATACGGCGTGGCTGGTATTGGAATACTTGCCGCTGGCGGGCTCGCCCGACCCAGAGTTGATGGGCGCTGCGCTGGCGCGGGTACACCGGATAACGCCGACTGGCGCGCCGCGTTTTGGCTGGGAGATCGACAACACCATAGGCTGCACCAAGCAAAGCAATCGCTGGCACGATAGCTGGGTCGATTTCTGGCGCGAGGAGAGGCTGCTACCGCAGTTCAGGCTGGCGCGGCAAAACGGTTTTGATTTTGGCGTAGCGGGCGAGGCTGTGCTCGATAAAATCCCCGATTTTTTCCGCACTTACAGCCCGCAGCCGAGCTTACTGCACGGCGATTTGTGGGGTGGCAATGCGGCGGGGCTGGCTGATGGTACGCCGGTGGTGTTTGATCCGGCGTGCTACTTTGGCGACCGCGAGTGCGATCTGGCGATGACCGAACTCTTCGGCGGTTTCGGCTCGCGCTTTTACGCTGCCTATCACGCGGCATGGCCGGTTGATGCGGGCTATGCACAGCGCAAGACGCTGTATAACCTGTACCACATCATCAACCATCTGAATTTATTTGGCAGCAGCTACTTCGGCCAGGCACGGCAAATGCTGGCCGAGCTGCTGCGCGGCGGCTGATTTATTCCTGCGCGAAGCGAAATACATGCTCGCGTGCCTGATTGGCCTTGATCGTCAGCTCGGTCGTCAGCATTTCACCGCGGTAAACGGCGCTGACGCTGTATTTGCCAGCCGGTAAATTGGCCAGTAGAAACGGCCCCGGCACGACCAGATTCAATACTTCGGCCTGGCTGGCGAGGTTAACGACTCTGACGGTGACGTCAGCCAGATAAGCGCCGCTCATTTTCACCGCAAAAGTCAGCCGACAGTTGTAATCGGCTTTCACCGCATCAAGCGCCGCTTTTTCATCATCACCAACACCACCAACCAGATATTTCACGCCGGACGGCGCATGCATGACTGTTTTTGCCGCAGGCTGCTCGATCTGAGCCGCAAACGCCAACCCGCCGCCCAGTGCGAACACAATGGCCAAAAATAGACGATTTGCTTTCATTTTGTCCTCCAAATCATTTTGATCAAAAACCTTGCAAACCCGATCACGGTTATCCATTCCACTTTAGTTCGCGTCTTGTTCGTTAAAGTTTCATCTTAAAAATCAGAGTGATAAACGGAGTTCAAATCCCGACCGCTTAGATTTCACGCGTGCCATAACAGCCCAGTACCCGGATTTTGATGCGAGATTCAGCGTGTCCAGACCGCTCATAAGCCTGATTCAAAGAAATGCAGCTCAGCAGCAGAGCGAAGGAATAGAATAAATCTTGATTATTTCGATGCCAATCAATGACTTGCAGCTGAATACGGCATCGTTTCCCGACATGAACCCTTCAGTAGGAGGCGTGATCATGAAAGCTCTTTTTCTGCTGCTCGCAACACTGGGCTCCGGTGTCGTAGTCGCAGCACCGCCCAGCGAGACCAGTGATGTCATCGTTATTTTTCATAACAACACCACATCGACGAGATTTCACGGGCTGGCCAAAGCCGATGAAAGGATGGCGGCCAACCCCGAGGCTTGGAATTATCTCGATCAGGGTTTGCTCGGTGTGGTGCAAAAGCTGGAATCACATCATCAATTCAAGGCCAATCATGTATTCAGCTATGCCACACGCGGGTTTGCAGCCAGGCTGAACAAGAGCCAGATTGATGCCTTGCGACTCGACAAGTCGGTGGCATATATCGAACCGGACCAGCCCGTCAGCATCATTGCTCAAACCTTGCCCTGGGGCATAGACCGGATCGGGGCTGATCAGAGCTGGACACTGGCCGGCAACGGCTCGGGATCGGTCAGTGGTATTAATGTTTATGTCATTGATACGGGCGTCTATGCACATCCGGATCTGAATCTGGTTCGGCACGTCAATTTTGCCGGAGGGCAAAATGCTGATTGCAATGGCCACGGTACTCACGTCGCCGGAACGATTGCCGCCAAAGATAATGATGCTTACGTCGTCGGCGTTGCTCCCGGCTTGCCACTGACTGGCGTCAAAGTCCTCGGCTGCAACGGATCGGGGTCGATGTCGGGCGTGATCAAAGGCGTGGACTGGGTCACAGCCAATGCAGTACGACCCGCCATTGCCAATATGAGTCTGGGCGGCGGCGTCAGTCAGGCGCTGGACGATGCCATTGTCCGTTCAGCCAATCTGGGCGTTTTTTATGCGCTGGCAGCAGGCAATAGCGGCGCCAACGCCTGCAATAGTTCTCCCGCACGAGTGGGCGGCAATATCAATAATGGCATCGTCACCACGGCCGCGACTGATTCGGCCGATAAGGAAGCCTCATGGAGCAATTACGGGCCATGCGTCGATATCTGGGCGCCGGGGGTCAGTATCTTGTCGACCAAGCTCAAAGGTGGAGTGACCACCATGTCAGGCACATCAATGGCATCGCCTCATACCGCCGGCGCTGCTGCGCTTTACTGGGCAACGTGGTCGCAATGGTCTAATGAAGCGAGCGCGACACCTCAGGAAATCGAATACAAATTGAAGCTGGAAGCATTCAAATTAAGCACCACAAGCAAAGATGGTCGCTTGATTAATCTGCTCAATACTGTGCCTTTGCCTTAGCTGATGTAGATGTCAGCGCCGCCTTCCTTTAACCCTTCGAAGGAAGGCGGAAATAATCCACAGCACTTATCCACAAGACTTGATCGCCCGTTAACCACCCGCACCCGCCCAATGCCGCATTCCCAATTTCCACTGCCAGTGCAGCGCGTACAGCGAAGTTGCGGCAATAGCGGCCATTAGCGTGATCGTGCTCCAGACATTTGCATCGCGCAGCAAAGCCAGACTGGGCCACCAAACAATGCCGGCCAGCGGTAAAGCCATAAAAGCATAGCGGGCGAGTTTGGGGAAAAGCTCGAGCGGGTAACGCGACATATCGGTCAGCTTACCGACGGTGATCTGCATCGCAAACGACTCACCAAACCAGAAGCAGCTCGATACAGCCATCATATTGACAAATAGCAACACAATCGCCGCAAATGGCACCATGATCCAGAATTTAAGCCAGAACATCCCGTCGAGCAGAAATGGCGTATTCCACAAGCCGAAAATGCAATACGCCAAGCCGGTAAACAGGCAGATGAAACCCTGCGGATGAAAACGCTCAAGCGCCAAAAGCAGCAGCGGATGGCCAGGGCGGGTGTAAAACCGTGTGAAATCGCCGTTTTTCAGCCAGACCTCCACCCAATACATCGCGTTATAACAGCTGCTTTGCGGCGCAAAAATCGTGAACATAAAGCCCTGCATAAAGATGATTTCGCCACGACTCCAGCCCATCACCGAGCCCGAAGCACCCAGCATAAAGTAGACCGTCAGCATGCTGGCGAGCGACGTTGAGATCACGCCAAGCATAATCAGGCCAAAATCGGCGCGATTTTCCAGTTTTGCCGCTGCGTCGGCGCGCGCCATGCGCAGGTAGGCGGTGGCAAAAGTCATACTACCCTTCCTGTGGATAAGTTTGTGAGCAAGTTATTAACAAGCTGTGCGTGGGCCTGTGTTTTTGCTGTGCGCAATTTGACTGAACTTCTGCTCAGCCACTTCATGCGATAACTTTGCGCAACCAGAAATATTGCTTGATCCGCAAACGCGTCAACATCGCCTTCGAGATATCTTCGAGCATGACCAGTACAAAAATCACCGGCAAACTGAACTTGAAGACAAATGCCCCAAGCATTGCCAGTGGAATCCCGATTCCCCACTGGCCGATCAAATCAATTTTGAGCCCAGCACCCACATCGCCACCACTACGCAGCACGCCACTAATGCCGACTGCATTAATCGTTTTGACCCAGAAAGTCAGCACCATAATCATATAAATACTGATCGCAATGCTGGCTTTATCGCCATCGAGCCTGAACAGGTTCAGAAATAAGGGCATGACGGCCAGCAGCAATACGCCGAGGGTAATCGATGTGAAAATGCTGTATTTCAGATATTTGTGACCATCCGTCTTGGCCTGATCGAACCGGGCTTGCCCCAGTGTATTGCCAAGCAAAATTGCCGTTGCAGTCGCCAGGCCCTGCTCGATTGCAGCACTGATCGATTCGAGTGGCGTTAATGACGCCATCACCGCAAGCGACGCAGTTCCCATGCGACCATATATCATGCTGTAAATAAAAATCCCCAGCGCCCACAGCAGGCCGTTGATCGTTGCGGGAATCGAAATTGCAGTGTAGGTGCCGATTTCCTGCCGCGTGATCGATACCAAATCGCCCAGCCGGGGCAGCAGAGCGGAGCCTTTCAGCAGAAAGTAGCCCAGCAGCAGCATCGATTCGACTGCGGCACTGATGACAGTCCCCCAAGCAGCACCCAGAATGCCCTGCGCCGCAAAACCCGCTATACCAAAAATCAATACATAGCTCAGCAGCACATTGAGCAAGACGCCAATCAGGCTGGCATAAGTCGCCATCGATGCACGACCCGAAACGCGCAATGCAATTCCCGCCACATTGTTAATTGACAGAAAGACAAAAGCGAATGCAAAGATTTGTAAATAGGCTGCCGCATTAGCAATCAATGCCGCATCCTGACTCGCCAAACTCAGCCAGTGCGGTGCCGCAAACGTGAACAAAATGAGGATAGGTAACAACACAAACAGGCTGGATGTCGCCAAAGCCAGCCAGACCGATTTACGCAAACCGACAATATTCTGCTCGCCCCAATATTGCGCCCCCAGCACACTGCAACCACTGACCAAACCACCCAGCGCAACCAGCCCGACCATAATGGCTTTGCCCGAAATACCGACAGCGGCTACCTGTGTCATACCCAGCGATGAAGTCATCAAAATGTCGGCGATATTGCGTGCCGATAAAAACAACAACTGCATCGTCACCGGAATCGCCAGCGCATAAAATTTATACAATTCTTTTTTCATTCCCGACACCTTGATCAGTTTTTATCCGGCACCTCCGAAGTGCCTAAATCATCGCGTTAGATCTATCCCACCCGCCGCCAGATTTCATATTCGACCTGACGCTCGCCTTCGAAACGGCGGTTGTGCCACAAATCGTCGATCAGTTGGAACTGAAACACATAGCTCTGGCCGACCATCGCACCGTATGACGCCATATCGGGAGACTCTGTATAACGCTCGGCATCAAAAGTATAAGTACCGCTGGCCGACGCATAAAAAGCACCGTCTTTGAGCGTCAGAAAAGTAAAGTGCCGCTCGGTAATCACTTTGCGTGAGCTGAGGGCATTCATATCGTAAATCTCAACCGTCTGTCCGGGCTCGCCACATTCGCCCGACACCAGTTGCCATGCACCAATAAACGGGTTGTTATCCATCATTTTTCCTCCTGTTCAAGCACCAAAAATAACCAACCTGCGCTGAATCACTCGGCTCGCCCAGTTGGCCGCGCCAACAAACAGCAAAGCCCACACGGCCTGAATCAATAGCGGCGTGATATCGCTCATTTGCCCGGTGAGATAGCTCACCGGTGTATTAAAAAAATGCGCAAAAGGCAGCCAATGCAAAATGGCTTGCGCGCCTGCGGGCAGGAAGGCGAGCGGGATCAGTGCGCCGCCCAGAAACTGCACCACCACATCCTTGCTGGCGGTGATGCCCCATAAATCGGTGGCGATAAAGCCCGCCAGACCAACGACAAAATCAATACAGAACAGCAGCACAAAGGACAAGGCGATTGACGCAATCGCCAGCAGCCACGAGCTGGGCGTCAGGCGCAGACCGGCCCATAACAGAAACGCGCCAAAGGCGGGCAAAAAATAGGCCGCTTGCGCCAGCACGCGCCCCAGTGACATGGCGGCATGACGCAGTGGCAGCGAGACAGGTTGCGTCAAGGCGGTTGCCACTTCTCCCGAACGAATCTCTCGCGCCAGCCGCCAGTCGCCAAAGGCCTGCAACACGGCAAATAGCGTTTGCGCCGTCGCGACATGCAGCAAAGCCGTCGAGAAATTCATACCGGCATGCCGATCATTTCCGGCGTACAAAGCCTGCCACAGGTAATACAGCAACCACATGCCCAAGAGATAACCCAGGGTGAGTATGGCTCTGCCACGCTTATCTGTCGCGACGATGCGGGCATTACCCCATGCCAAAGCAGTACAGGCTTTCAATCTGTGCTTCATACAGCAGCTTCCTCCGCCACATCGGAGCGCAGCTGTTTGCCGACATAAAACCCATGCAGCAAGTCTTCAAAGCTCTGCTCGACTGGCTTGATTTCATGTACGGTAAATGGGGCCAGTGTCTTGACCAAATCGGCAAAGGGGAGGGCGTCGTCGTGGCGAGCGACTTCCAGCCAGTCGCCATTGCTACGCACAGCCAGAGCGGCCGGATGCGCGGCGAGCACTTCATTCGCCGCAGCAATCTGGCTAGCATCAACCCGCGCCGCCCACCAGCGCCCGTCACCGGCGTGAGCACGAAAATCACTTAAACTGCCGTCAAAACGCAGCGTGCCGTGGTCGATCAGCAGCAAACGGCGGGTAAGTCGCTCAATATCGCCGACATCGTGCGAGGTAATCAGCACCGTCGTTCCGGCTTCCTGATTGAGCTTGCGTATCAGCGCGCGCATCCGTGATTTCATTTCCAGATCGAGACCTATTGTTGGTTCGTCGAGAAAAACGACTTCGGGCGCGTGCAGAAATGCGGCGGCAATTTCACACAGCATGCGCTGCCCTAGGCTCAGCGTGCGCGCGGGTCTATCCCAGAACTCATCCATACCGCCATCAGCGCGAAACAGTTTGAGCTGTTGCTGGTACACGGCGTCCGGCACGTCAAACAGCGCCTGCAAAATGGCAAACGAGTCGCGTACCGGCAGGTCTTGCCACAATTGCGAGCGCTGACCAAACACGACACCAATCCGTTTGACATATTGCTGGCGCTGCCGCATCGGGTCAAACCCCGCCACCGTCACACGACCACTCGATGGCGCCAGAATGCCGGTCAGCATTTTGATCGTCGTCGATTTGCCCGCGCCATTGGGGCCAACCAAGGCCACGCATTCGCCGCGCGCGATGTCAAAACTCACCTCGCTAACGGATTTGTTTTCGTTGTATTGCGGCTGCAATAGCTGGGTAAAGCGCTCCTGCCAGTTGCTCGCGGCGCGCGGGGTTTTGTAAATGCGGCTGAGGTTTTGGGCTTGGATGAGCATTATTTTCTACCTATTTTCATTAATCCATCAGCGATACCAACAACGCTGACGAGTCTTGATTTCCCTTCATGGCATGAGTATCTACACCAGTTTTTCGCATTTGTTCCCCCCTTCGTCGAAGGGGGGCTAGGGGGGATTTTTGCGCAATTTAAGTGCAGTATTTGACTGCCCAAATAGAGCCAAATCCCCCTTAATCCCCCTTTTACAAAGGGGGAAACTGCTGCGGTAGCTCAACTTGCTGTGTTTTAAGCCACCAATGGCGTTGTGTAGATACTCATGCCTTCATGGAGGGGGAACTGGATGCGAGCGCTTAAACCCCGCCATAAAAACGCAAATAGAGATTTAAGCGTTCTTCATTCCAGTAAAAGCTGTCGTGCCCACCCGCGCCGGTGCTGAATTGATATTGCGCGCCGCGCAGCTTCAGTTGAGCGGCGAAATCTTTGCTTTCTTTAAGGATTTCAAAATCCTGTTCACCGGCGTCCAGCCAGAATTGCATGCCATCGAGCGGTGCGTTTTTAACCAGCAACATCGGGTCGCGCACCGAGCGCGTTGCGACGTCGGGGTAGAGCCAGTTGAGGACAAATTCGCCAAAACGGTAATTGGCACGGCCTGCGCCCAAGATCGCCGGGCTATGGCCGCCGACGCGGCTAAACGTCGTCGGATGGCGTAAAGCCAGCGCCACCGCGCCGTAGCCGCCCATTGAAATCCCGCCTATCCAGCGTGCAGCGGGTCGGGCATCGACGGCAAACTGTTTTTCAGTCCACGGAATCAGCTCGGCTAGCAAGTAATCCTCGTAGCGGCCTTCGCCAAAGCGGTCGCTGCGAAAAGTGCGCTCGGACGGCGCGCTGGCGGTATTGGTATACCAGCTATTGTCGGCCTGCGGCGCGACGATAATCATCGGCTGCAGCTGGCCTTTTGCAATCAGTTCGTCGGCAAGACCGCCAAGGCCGGTGTTATACAGCGCGTCGCTTTCGCTGTTATTGAACGCGGGCAACCAGTACAGCACCGGGTATTTTTTTGCTGCGTCATAGCCTTGCGGCAGATAGACCTGCACGCGCATAGTCTTTTGCAGCGCCTTACTTTGCAGCGTGAGGTTACGGTAATCGGTGCTAGCGCCCGCCGCCATCACACCGCCTTGGTCGTTGAGAGCGGCCAGCTCGATGCCAGCAAAATGCACGGTGCCGACTGCGCCAGCCGATTCGACCCAATGCTCGAGCACCAGATGGAAATTGAACGCCGCATCGACCGTCAGATCGTAATGCTGCCACTGATGGCCATCACGCAAGGTGTGCGGAAAACCCGCCGCAGTACCTGCCAGCCAAGTCGTTCGGCCGGGAAAATCGGACGAAATACCGATCACGCCGCCGCAGTTTTTCGCCGGACAAGTGCCGAGATAATCAAACGACAAGCGATACTTGCCTGCTTTGAAACGCGCTTTCGAGAAAAAGTCGCCGCCCATGACTTTCTTGTCAAAGCGCAGCACTTTTTTATCGCCACCCAAAGGGTCGGCCACAAAGTGACCAAACAGCGGCACGCTGCCGTCGCCTTTCTGGCCTATCCACTGGCTGGTGTCCGAGTCCATATTTTCGCGCAGCAGCACGCGATCGGCGGCAGTAGCCATATTCACTGCGCCAATGCTCAGCACCAGACAAATCAGCAACTTCTGTGTATCCATGTTTTTAATCCTTGCACACAATTTCATCAGCAAACACCGCATCTTCTGCGGCCAATTTCGCCAATTTGTCGTCAAACCATTGCGCGTCGTACCAGCGCAGATTGCGGCTGTGCTTGGCGTCGTCCCACAAAGAAAAGAACCAGCGCCGTGCGGCAAAGCCGGGCGGAGCGGCGTAGTGCTGTAAATAGGTTTCGAGCAGATTGAGCTCGGGCGCAACGTCGGCGAGGTGGAAAATATCCTGCTCGCAATGGCGGAAGGCCACATCGCACGGGTCCAGTGCGGCGAGTAGTTCGCCGGTTTGCGCGTCAAACAGGAAATTGCCCGCGTGCGGATCGTCGTGCACCAGGCTCGATGGCATGCCCGCCAGCGGCGCAAGAAAACATTGGCGCGCCTGCCACAGCAGCGCATAGGCGCGTTTTTGTTGCGGCGTAAATGGTGAGGCATCGCTTTGCACATAGTCGTGCAAGGGCAAAGTCCACGCTTCAAACGCGCTCAGCAAATCAGCAACAAAACAGCCGTTGGGCAATTCAAAACCGCGTGCGTCGCTGACGGCGTGCCAGCCGAGCAAGACATCGACCACTTGCTGCGCGGTGTGCTCAGGATGCGCCCACGGTTTGGCAACGTCCCACGGGGCGACGCCGGGCAGGCGGCTCAGCAATAGTGTTTCGATTGGATAACCTAGGTCTGCCATGCCACTTCCCAGCACTTGCGGCATCGGCACGCGGCAATGTGGTCGCAGGCGCGCTAAACCGGCGATTTCTCGTTCCACACGCCCCGGCTGCCAGCCAAATTTGACAACAACATCACCTGAAACACCCGCAGCGCCATGCAATAGCACGGCAGTGCCATAAAAACCGGCAATTTCCTGATCCAGGCTTGCTGCCACGCCAAACTGTGCCAGATAGCAGGCGAGTGCGGCTTCGACATAGGGAGAGCAGAGATCAGCGAGAGTTGCTGCAAACGGTTCTGACATCACAATTACCAAATGCTGAATAATCATTTTATTTAATCAGCTTGTTTATTCCATTGGAATGCCCGAAGATCACCTCTGATTTGTTCAAAACTCTCATCAAAACACCATGGCGCTGATTTATTACGAACGCTTCGATTGTGACGACAATGGCTGGAATCGCCTCGTTGGCGCGCATGTGTTTCATAAGCCATCACACCCGCCGATGCGCGAGCGTGGCTTTTTTATGTGCGGTATTTCCGAGGCTTGCGGCAGAAGCGAAATCGAGCGGATTGACGCCAATTTCCATGTGCTGCTGTTTTGCCTGGGCGGCGAAGGCGAGTTATTTGAAGGTGAGCAAACCTGGCCGTTTCACGCCGGGCAAATGGCTTTTCAACCGATGCGCGGGCAACGCGGCTTTCGGCGCACGGGCGATGCGCCTTTGCATTTGGCGTGGTTTCTGCTTAATAACGACGTGCGCTGGGCGCATCTGGTTCAGCCGCATTGCTATGTCAAAGACAGCGATGCGGGCTGGCTACTACACGATGCCCTATCCCTGTATCAGCGTGAAGCCCAGTTAAATCAAAACGGACATGGCTATACCCTGGTTATGCAAGCATTGGAAATGCTGAGCATCCAGCTCGAGCGCGCAGTCGGAGCTGCCGATACACGGCTGGGTTGGCCGCAGCAATTGCACGCACTGTTCAGCGAAGTCGCCAAAGCGCCAGCGCACGATTGGCCGGTCGAACAACTCGCGCAGCAACTCCAAATTACACCGGCGCATTTGCATAGACTGTGCCTGAGTCATCTGGGGCTGCCGCCGGGGCAGCAGGTTTTTGCCATACGCATGCAACGTGCCCGCGAATTATTGGCCACGGGCATGCCGGTGAGCGCGGTAGCCAGCGCCGTCGCATATCGGGAAGTCGCCAGCTTCTCGCGGCGCTTTCGCCAACATTTCGGCGTTTCACCCAGTCAAATTACCAAGGGTATCGCCATCAAACCTATGCCTTGAGCCGCCCACCAAAATATACCCTAGGAGAGTAACTTGCGTATTTTGCCTAGCGCCGTTAATTCTTGCCGGGCAAATTCCAGCACCGCGTCTTCGTCGATCAGCTCATCAGCCGCAAGACGGCTTAAATCCAGCCCGAGTCGGGCGGCCAGTGTCGCCGCAGCCGGGCTGACTGATAGAGCCGGGCTCAAACCGGCGTGGACTATCGGCGATACAGGCGGTGGGGCGCAGAATGCCGGATCAGCAGCCTGCCCGTCGTCGAGGTCAAACAGATAGTCGGCGCTGGGTTTTTCGGCAATTTCCATCAAGAGCAACAAATCGGCGCTTTGCACAAAATCACCACGCTGCACCATCAGACTGGTGACTTGCCCTTCTTCAGGAGCAACAACCTGCCATTCCTGATCGGCGGCGAGCAAGGTGATCAACAGACTGTCGCCTGCGACTTGTTGCCCCGGTTTCACGTGAAACACGGCGACCTCGGCAGCCTCGGGCAGCTCGGGGGCACAAATCAGGTGAGTGGTATAACTGATCGTCATTATTTACCGTCCAAGGCTTTGATATACGCCAAACCATCTTGGCGTAAAACAAACTAAACTATGCTGCGATCTGTCAGTATCAATTAAATAAAGCGCTGCACGCAAGACTGGCAAAGCAGGTGCGGCGATTTTCCCAGTCTTTAGGAGTTTCTGATGAGCGATCTGGTCTTAGTCATTAATGCAGGTTCTTCCAGCATCAAGTTTTCACTGTTTGAAACTGCTGGCGCGGCCGATCCGCAAGTGCTGTTCAAGGGGCAAATGGAAGGGCTGTATGTCGCGCCGCAATTTAGCGCCAAGGATGCCGCAGACAATAAAGTGGCTGACGAAACCCTGCCTGCCGATAAACCGAAAAATCACGATTATGCGCTGCGTCATATGTTGGCATGGCTGCAGGCACGGCTGGGCGGCCGCGAGATCAAGGTGATCGGCCATCGCGTCGTGCACGGCGGAACGAAATACTCTCACCCGGAACAGGTCACGCCCGAGCTGATCGCCGGTTTGGAAGCGCTAATCCCGCTCGCTCCGCTGCACGAGCCACATAATATTGCGCCGATCCGGATTTTGCAGGAATTGCTACCGAACGCACCGCAAGTGACTTGTTTCGATACGGCCTTTCACACGACGCAACCCGAAATCAACCAGCTTTACGCCTTGCCGTACGAGTTTTCGCAACAAGAGGGGATCCGCCGTTACGGCTTTCACGGTCTCTCGTATGAATACATTGCCAGCGTTTTGCCGCAAATCGATACGCGCGCTTTTGAGGGGCGCACCGTCGTTGCGCATCTGGGTAATGGCTCGTCGATGGCCGGCTTGCTCAAGGGTGTTTGTCAGGCGACGACGATGGGCTTTACCGCACTCGAAGGGCTGGCAATGGGAACGCGTTGCGGCAATATCGACGGCGGCGTGCTGCTGCATCTGATGAATCATCTGAAAATGGACGCCAAGCAGATCGAAACACTGCTGTACAAGGAATCGGGACTGTTGGGTCTGTCGGGCATTTCGAGCGATATGCGCGCTTTGCAGGCGAGTGACGAGCCACGCGCCAAGCTGGCGATCAATTATTTCGCCAACCGTGTCGCTCGCGAAACCGCTTCGCTGGCGACGGCAATCGGCGGTCTTGATTGTCTGGTCTTTACCGCCGGGATCGGTGAAAACGATGCGCTCACGCGTGCCAATGTCTGCCATCAATTGCGCTGGCTCGGCGTCGAGCTCGACGAAGCAGCCAACGCAGTCCGTTCGGGCGAACCACGCCGCATCAGTCTGGCCGACAGCAAAGTGAGCGTTTATGTCATCCCGACCAATGAAGAACTGATGATTGCGCGACAAGCACTGGCAACGGTCAAGGCCTGAGTCATAAGTACCCATACAAAAGTTTTCCAGCAAGGCACCGAGCCGCAGACAGTACAAGTAGTACGACAAGACGAGGTAACGATGCTGGAAAATTTTTGGCTTACTATTTATCGTCAACGTCATTTTAACGAGCGGGCTATAACCCGCTCTTTTTCATTGAGCCCGATGAAAAGTGCCCAAGCAGCACACTTGCTGCTAGCATTAGCGGAATTTGTTCATCCCTCTCAGGTGCTGCATGCAAGAACAAGATGTCATTGTTGATCTGGAAATCGAACCGCGCCGTGTACCGACGATGCATGGCTGGCAATGGATCGTGCAAGCCTTTGCACTTTTTCGCCTAAATCCGCTGATCTGGCTGGGGCTGACTGCGCTGTTTATTGTCATCATGCTCGGCATCAGCCTGCTGCCGCTGATTGGCGGCTTTGCCAGCACGCTGCTAGGCCCGGTCTTGCTCGGCGGCCTGATGATCGCCGCGCATAATGGGGCGCATGGCATTGCACCGCAAATCAATGATCTGTTTGCCGGATTCAAATTCCGCAGTTTCGAACTGGTGAAAGTCGGTGCGTATTACATGCTCGGAACGGTCTTGCTGCTGTTTGTTTTCAGCGGGCTGCTTGGCCTATTGCAATGGATGGGGCTGATTGATGTGCTGCCCGATACGCTAGAATCTCTCGAGCAGATCGAGCATCTCTGGCCGTTGGGATTGCTGATGCTGGCCTGTTTCGCTCTGGTTTACAGTACTTATTTCTTCGCACCCGCTCTGGTCGTTCTGAATGAAATGAACGCAGCCGATGCGATGAAAATGTCGTTTCTGGCGTTCTGGCGTAATTGGTCGCCAATTTTGCTGATGTCATTGCTCGGCAGCTTGTTGCTCATTGTGCTGATGCTGCCGGCTTTTCTGGGCTTGCTGGTCGGCTTGCCGGTGGTGCTGATTACCAGTTATGTGTGTTATGCCGATATTTTTGCAGATGGTCAGGGAGAATTGTCGTGAGTGAAAGCCCATTCAAAGGCAAAACCGGCGTCAAGCGTGTTTTAAATGCGCTGGGTTATTCGATTGATGGTCTGCTGGCCGGCTGGCAGAACGAAGCGGCGTTCCGGCAGGTCTCCGTGATGGCCATCATCGGCGTCCCGCTGGCACTGCTGTTACCCTTGCCAATCTGGGGTAAAGCCGTATTGGTATTGAGCCATCTGGCCTGCGTGATTGTCGAACTGCTCAATTCGGCGATTGAAGCAGCTGTCGATCACACCTCGTTGGAAAAACACCATCTGGCCAAACGCGCCAAAGATCTGGGCAGCGCAGCGCAACTGATCGGCCTGATCAATCTGAGTATCATGTGGGCACTGGTTTTACTCGCCTGATAAACAAATGGCTATGGGTATATGCCCATAGCCCTCATTTATAAAAACCTACAGCAACATACCCAACCATCATCCTTGAGGACTGTCTTCCTCGATATCGGCCAGCAAAATTTTCAGCGCAGCGTCCGAAACCATCACTTCGAGCAGACACAGCACCAGCGAAATAATCATCAGCAGCAGGCTGCTGACAAACAATCCCCACGCCCAGCCCAGATGCGATAGCGACACCAGGATCATCGAAACAATACACAGCAGCAAACTGCTGATGCCAAATGCCTGCATATAACGAATCAGCCAGACACGCATTTTGAGATTGCTCAGCTGGCGCAGGATATTTTCTTGAGGCTTGTCCCGGTGATGTTCATAGAGCTGGCGAATAATGCCCGAAATGGCCAGAAAGCGATTGGTATAGGCGAGCATCAGCAATGAAATGGCGGGGAACAGCAGCGATGGTGTGGTGATACTGAAATTATCCATCATGGCCTTTCTTGAAATCCTTGATCACATGCTGCTGGCGGCGGCTGACCGGCAAACGTTCTGGCACATCGCGCAAAATCACCACCCAGTGACCTTCACCACCGCCATTGACCGATTCGCGCTCGAACCCGGCAATACTATCGCGGGAAACCAGACAGTTGCGATGTATTCGCACAAACTTTGATCCAAATTCATCTTCAAGCTTGGTCAGTGAGTCTTCGAGCAGGTATTCGCGATCGTGCGTGCGCAAGGTAATGTATTTTTGCTCGGCTTTCAGAAAGCGCGCTTCGGAAACCGGAATCAGATGTACTCTGCCGCGCTCGGAAACGCTGAAATGACTGCGCGCACCGTCATTGGCCGGTATGCTGCTGCCCGCTTCAACCGGGCTGTGGCGCAATTCAAGCACCCGTTTTAACGCCGAAAGCAGCCGTTCGGTGCGGATCGGCTTGAGCAGATAATCAACTGCACGAACATCAAAGGCGGCCACGCCATAATCTTCAAACGCCGTCGCAAAAATAACCGCCGGAGGACGGGATAGATTGAGCAATTTGCGCGCGACTTCGATTCCGCTCATTTGTGGCATCTGGATATCCAGAATCACAACGTCGATTTCATGTTCGGCAATTTGAGGCAACGCAGTCATCCCATTGGTGGCAGTACCAACGATCACGTGCGGGCACTCCTGCGCACAATCCCCCAACAGGTCTTGCAGGCGCATCAAGGCCGGTAATTCGTCATCAACTAAAAACAGGCGCAACGGTTTGTTCATTGTTCAGCTCCCTAAAGGGCAGCACGATATGTATTTGATAATAGTCATTTCCACGCTGAATGCTTAAGTTTGCCTCGGCATCGAAATACAGCAGCAATCGCTCACGCACATTTTCCTGCGCCATACCATTCCCCGATTTGGCAACGACATTGGGCAAGAGCGGGTTACGAATGTTGATATGAACTTCAGCGCGCGAGCGGAAAATATTGATGTGAATCGTTCCGGGTTCGATGCTGGGCTCAATGCCATGGTAAACCGCATTTTCGAGCAAAGGCTGCAAAATCAACGGTGGAATCGATGCTTTTTCCGGCATATTGTCGATATGCCATTCGATATTCAGCCGCTCGCCCAGCCTGACCTTTTCGATTTCCAGATAACCCTTAGCCAGCTCGACTTCACGCTTCAAGCTCGACAATGAAGATTGCGTCCCCATTGCAACCCGAAATAATTCAGACAAATTTTGCAGCAAATGCTCAGCCAGTTTTGGCTGGCTGCGAATTAAAGATAGCACTGCATTCAAACTATTAAAGAAAAAATGCGGCCGAATCCTAGCCTGCAAAGCCAGCAGCCGCGCTTCGGCTAGTCGTGGCGAAAGCGTTTTCAACCAGAGCTGGTAATGCCACATCAGCAGCGCAGTCGTTATCAACACCAGCATCAGCATCTGCATCAGACTGACCGTCAACAGCTCAAACAACAACTTGCTAAACACTTGATGCACCAGTGCAGCCCAAGACAACACAATGCCATAGACCAGCACCAAAGCCCGTTGATAAAGCCATCGCTGCAAAAATGGCGCAAACAAAGCCAGCAATGACATTGACCCCATCAAAATCGGCTCGACCCAGAAAGCGACATCACCCAATCTGACAGCCCATTCGCTCCAGCTGCTGATTGCTGCGCAGACATAGAGCAACATGCCGATATGCACCAACATTAAGGCGCGCAAAACAACGCCAAAATTACGAAAATCCGGCATCACCGGCTTGTATTGTTCCATCAAATCTTTCCCAAACCGTCAAAATCATTCTTAAACTGTAATGTTTACAATAGCATCGTATAAGGATAGCTATGTCATTGGCAGTCCTGTTTTCTCGCGCACTTGATGGTATGCAGGCACAACTGGTCAGCGTCGAGGTTCATTTGGCCAACGGACTTCCTGCATTCAATCTGGTCGGCTTGGCCGATACAGAGGTACGCGAAGCGCGCGAGCGGGTACGGGCCGCCATTCAAGTCGCCGGATTTGAGTTTCCAGCCCGAAGAATTACTGTCAACCTCGCGCCTGCCGATTTGCCCAAAGGTGCCGGACATTATGATCTGGCCATCGCCATCGGTATTCTAGCTGCCAGCGGACAAATGCCGTCGGACAAACTGGCTGAATATGAATTTGCCGGCGAATTGGGGCTTACCGGTCAATTGCGAGCCATCCGCGGCGGGCTGGCTTTGGCCATGGCGGCTCGCGATGCGGGGCGAACGCTGGTCATCAGCCAGAGCAGCGCGGCCGAAGCGGCGCTTATCCGAGATGCCGCCGTACTGGCAGCCGAACATTTGCTTGAAGTCTGTCAGCACTTTAGCGCCGAATCGTCTAGCACACTGTCATTCGCCCAAGCGTCCCAAACTCATTCATCCCCTGTCTATCCTGATCTGGCCGATGTCAAAGGCCAGCTTCCGGCACGGCGGGCGTTGGAAATCGCTGCAGCGGGTAATCATTCATTACTGCTAATCGGCCCACCAGGGACTGGTAAATCGATGCTGGCACAACGCTTACCCGGCTTATTACCGCCTTTAAACGAAACCGAGGCACTTGAAGCGGCAACAATACAATCTCTGAGTGCCAAGGGGCTCGACCCTGCTCAATTCGGATACCGCTCTTTTCGTGCACCGCACCATACAGCATCGAGTGTTGCACTGGTTGGGGGTGGCAGTATTCCGCAACCTGGCGAAATTTCACTGGCGCACCACGGCGTGCTGTTTCTCGATGAATTACCCGAATATGACCGTAAAGTACTGGAAGTGCTGCGCGAGCCGCTGGAAAACGGCAAAATTCATATCTCCCGCGCAGCGCGACAGGCCGAGTTTCCGGCGCAATTTCAGCTGGTCGCGGCGATGAATCCTTGTCCTTGCGGCTATCGCGGCCACCCGAAAAAAGCCTGCCGCTGCACCCCCGAGCAGATCGCCCGTTACCGCGGCCGCATTTCAGGCCCCTTGCTCGACCGGATTGATATGGTTGTCGAAGTCGGAGCGCTGCCCGACGAAGTTTTGTTCAGCCGACAGGCAGGCGAAGCCAGTTTGTCGGTCAGGGAGCGTGTCGCACAGGCGCGAAGGCGTCAGCATACCCGTCAGGGCAAGCATAACGCCGCATTGAATAGCCAGGCCGTCGACGAATATTGCCAGCTTGATGCAACAGGGTTGGCCTTATTGCAAAAAGCGGTCAGCCAATTGGCCTGGTCGGCGCGCGCTTACCATCGGGTTTTACGCGTAGCGCGCACAGTGGCCGATCTGGCTGCCAGCGAACACATCTCCAGCCAGCACATTGCCGAAGCGATTCAATACCGACGCGGAATCGAATAAGTAAGCGTGCAAAAGTTTGGGCTCAAGGCTACCCCGTCCAGCAAGGCACCGAAGCCGCAGGCAGTACACACATACGACAAGGCGAGGTAACGATGCTGGAAAACTTTTGCTTGTCTACTTAAATCAATATTTCAGCAAGGAACGCTCAGGTGGGGTGAATAGCTGCTCGAATTCGGCCGCTGGCAAAGGTCTGGCCATGTAATACCCTTGCAAATGATGGCAATCCAGACCGGCCAGAAACTGCGCTTCGACTTCGCTTTCAACGCCTTCGGCGATGAGTTGTAAATTCAGATTGAGCGCAATACCGATAATGGCCCGCACAATCGCGACATTACCTTCATTATCTGGCAGGCCGCGAACAAAGCTTTGATCGATTTTCAGAAAATCGAGCGGAAAAGTCCGCAAATATCCCAGATTCGAATAACCCGTACCAAAATCGTCCAGCGCCAGACTGAAACCGATCTCATGCAATTCATTCAAAATGAGCGTGACATCTTCATCGGATTTCATCAGCAGCGTTTCGGTAATTTCCAGCTCGATCTGGCTGGCCGAAATCTGAAATTCGTTGATAATCGCCTGCAATTGTCCCGGTAATGCACGACTGAACTGGCGCGCAGAAAGATTGACCGCAACGCGCTCCAGCGGCAAGCCCTTGCGCCGCCATTCGGCCATCTGCCTGCAGGCTTCGGTAAAAACCCAGGTACCGATACTGACAATCAGGCCGCCTTCTTCGGCAAACGGGATAAATTCATTAGGTGGCACCAAACCCCGTTGCGGATGATGCCAGCGGATCAGAGCCTCAGCACCGCAAATCCGGCCGGATTTCGACTCGACTTGCGGCTGGTAATACAGCACGAATTCATTGCGCTCGAGCGCATAATGCAAATCGGTACTCAGTTTCAGGCGTGCGCGCGAGCGCTGGTTCATATCACTGCTGTAAAACAGCGTTGGATGTCGGCTTTGCTTGCCGCGATTCATCGCAATTGCTGCCAGATTGATCAATGTATCCGCATCGCGGCCGTCATCGGGAAACACACTGATACCGATATGCGCTTTGATGACGATTTCTTCGAGGTCAATCAAACAGGGGACGCTCACTGCCGCCAGAATCCGCTCGGCAACAATCGCCGCGTCCTCACGATGACGTATATTAAACAAGCCTATACAAAATTCATCACCGCCAAAGCGTGATAAAACATCTTCATCACGCAAGCAGGAACGGATACGTTCCGCGACCACGACCAGAATTTCGTCACCACCGCGATGGGTGAAGGAATCATTCATCGCTTTGAAACCGGCAATGTTAAAACACAGCAGGGCGCCACAGCGTTGCAGGCGTCGCGCTTCGCTTAAAGCCTGTTCGAGTAATGCAAACAAATGACTGCGATTGGGCAGCTTGGTCAGAGTATCAAAATACGCCAGCCGGAAAATCTGCGCCTCGGCGGCTTTTCTTTCGCTCAAATCAGCCAGTACGGCAAAATAATGCTGGAGTTGATTATTTTTATCGTGAACCGTGCTCAAACTGACCCAGACAGGAATCGTCCCACCGTCACTGCGATTGATCCACAACTCACCTTCCCAATGCCCGGTGCTTTGCAAATGAGCCTGAATGGTCTGCGCCTCATTGCGTCCGGCATCCATACTCAGAAAGGGTGGAATCTGACCCAGCAACTGATCTGATTGAGTGAGCATCAATTGCAGATACGCCGGATTGCATTCGACCAATCGCCGCTCACAATCGGTAATCACAATGGCGTCGGGCGTACTTTTGAAAACAGAAGCGAGCAAGCGCGAGCGCAACTGATCGGAAATCTGATTGCTGATATCGTGCAAGAAACCGACCATTCGCAATGGTCTGCCGGTTTCGTCGTGAACCAACGTCAGATGAATCCTTACCCAAAATTCACGCCCGTTTTTATGCCGCCGCTTGACCTCCATCGTGATCTGGCCATCGTTAATGATCCGGTTATAGAACTCAACATCGGCCTCGACTTCATCGGCGTACAGAATCAGCACATGCTTGCCGATCACTTCGGCGCTGGTATAACCAAACAGACGCTCAGCACCACCATTCCAGCCGGTGATATACCCTTCCAGGTCGAGCGTGATCAGCGAAGCATCAATATCGCCCAGAATGCGGATCGCTGGTGCCAGTTCATTGTATGTCGGGCTCATCGCTGCATGCTCTCTGCCAGCATTCCGACCCAGCGATAAACCTCCAGCTCGGATTTCACCCACAGCTCCGGCTGATCCAGCGGACGAATTACCCAACGTACATTACCCAGGTATACCTCCATATCGATTGACTGGGTTAGAGCCTGACCTAATACCCCTGATTTTTCTAATAATGCTGCGCTCATTTCATCACCCAATGGCAAGCTGGCAACCAGTTCGGGCAACGGTTTCTTGAATAACTGATCCAGCAACGACAACATCCCCAGCAAAAAGGCCGATTCTGCCGGCGCATTGAGCCAGCCATGCTGTACCCAGGATTCCAGCCGTCGCGCACGCAACAAGGCCGCCAGCAAGAGCGGGGCAATCCGGTCGGATTCGGAAAATTGCTCGGCGTACATCAGTAGCTGAACCCAGCGTTTGAGCTGATTACGTCCCAGCACGGTAATGGCATGGCGAATACTGTCGATCTGAATTCGCGAGCGCATGCCGACCGAGTTGACTAGTTTCAATAAACGGAAAGTCAATTCCGGCGTACGGCTAAATATGCGCTCCAACGCTTCGGTTTCAGCATCAGCGGCAACCAGCGACATCAGTTCCAGCAATTCAGGTTTGGCAGAGGCACACATTTGCTCGCCCGCAACGGTATACCAGCGACCAAATGCCAGCTGGTCTTCCCGCATCGCATCGAGTTGTCCAGCCTGATCAACCCCGCTCAGCCATTGCCCTTCACTGAATGGCTGCAGCACTCTGGCATGCAGTTCCGGCGAATCGGCGTAGTATGCAAAATGATTCGCAATGGCCGATTCGGCCAGTAATACATCGAGTGATTGCAATTGCCCCAGGGAGCCCGTAGCAAGAATACCCTGCCAATGATGATCACGATTCCACAATGGAGAGAGTTGCAGTAATTGCATGACGGATGCTCAAAAAGTCTCCCTACCAAAGTAGACCGCCGAGCACTGTGCAGCAAGACTTAAAGCCGCGCACGCTACCGCTGGCTTGCTCGCGATCACACAAAGCAGCAAAACTCTCTCAATACCATACCGAGTATGGCGATACAGGCTAATTGGAAATTAACAAAGAGGGATATACCCCTGAAATATAATCATTCATCGCTTGCTGGCTGCGCGCTGCCGCTGTTTGCAGCCAGTGCATAAAATGATGCAATTTGGCACTACCATCGGCGCGCGGCGCCCAGACCAGCCAATAGCGATTCGGGTGCGGCGCAATCACGCCACCAAGCAGCACTAACTGCCCGCTGCGCAAATCATCGAGCACCAAGGAGAGCCGTGTCAGCGTTATACCTTGCCCCAGCCGCACAGCCTGTAAGGCCAGATTATTATCATTGCAGAACAGGCTGAACGTCGGCGACCAATCGCCCAACTGAGCCTCCTTGACCCAGCTACTCCATTTTTCCAGCGTACCGATAATCTGCGCCCGCTCCAAACCGTGTTCCAAATCAGACAGCTCGGCCAGCGTGCGCGGCAAGTGCGGATACTGAGGCGCAGCGACGACAACCAGATAATCATCGAGCAAATGCTGCGTTTTCAAGCCTTCCCAATCGCCAGCGCCCATCCGGATCGCCAGATCGAGCTGGCCAGTATGCAGATCATCAAAACCCAAGCCAGCGCGAATATCGAGCCGATATTGCGGAAACAGTGCTTGAAATTCAGGTACCCGCGGAATCAGCCAACCCAAACCAAACGATGGCATCGTCGTCAGTTTGATTTCATTGGGCTTGGGTCTGGCGCGCACCGTGCGCGTCGCCTCGGCCATATCGTTGAGCGCCATGCGGATTTGCAGCGCGTAATTGCGGCCGTCTTCGGTCAGCGCCAGCTTGCGCCCGCTGCGCTCGAACAGCGGCAAACCCAGATAGTCTTCGAGCGCGTGGATTTGATGGCTGATCGCACTGTGCGTCACCGATAAAGCGTCGGCGGCTTTGACGACACTGCCAAGGCGGCTTACCGCTTCAAAAGCGCGCAAAGCAGGAAGAGGGGGTAAGGGATTCATCGCGTCATCATGTGAATTTAACTCACATATTCTGATAAAAAACGTCAGTAAAGATAGTGCAAATATTCGATATAGTGAATACAAATGACATTGGGGTGAGAAAAATGTTGACCTATCTACGCTTGACGCTACACCCGGATGAAATCCTGATCGCCGATTTGGCCAGCGCCGCTCAACTACATTGCGAGCAAGGTTCGGTCTGGCTCGCGAGCAATCGCAACGCGGCTGATTTAATCTTAAACGCTGGCGAGCATCAGCGATTAGCACCCGGTTTGCTGCTACTCGAAGGTCAGGCCGAGCTGCGTTTTTCTGGCCATGAACTCAATATTCGCCCCCAATTTAAAACCATCGCGCGACCAACCCGCGCAGTTTGAAAAGGAAGCTCTATGTTCCAACTGTATATCGGCCATCAAAATTACTCATCGTGGTCTTTGCGCCCGTGGATTTTATTAAAACACTTCAATATCCCGTTTAGCCAAACCGTCGTAGCGGTCAGCGGCAAAGGCGCCAATGCCAGCCATCGCGGCTACGCCGATAATGGTTTGGTGCCGTGCCTGCATGACGATGATTTTAGGGTATGGGACTCTATGGCAATCTGTGAATACCTTGCAGAGCAATACCCTGCCATGTGGCCAGCAGACCGTCAGCTTCGCGCTCGTGCTCGCAGCATTTGCGCCGAGATGCATTCGGGCTTTGGCGGATTGCGCAGCCAGTTGCCAATGAATGTACGCCTACGCGCCAAAGGTATCGCCAACAGCGTCGAAGTCGACGCCGACTTGACGCGGATTTTCGCCATCTGGCGCAATGCGCGCGAGTTGGCGGCACAACAAAATATCGCAGGCAATTATCTATTTGGCGAGTTTTCAATTGCCGATGCAATGTATGCGCCGGTAGTGTGGCGACTATTTTGTTATGGCGTCAAAATCCCAGCCGATCTTCAGCCCTATATCGACACGATGCTGTCCCATCCGGCGATGCGCGAATGGGAAGCCGCTGCGCAGGCCGAAAGTGCGCGCCTGCCCTATGACAATCTGGTCGAACAATTTGGCGGTGTACGTATATGAGGCAATGGCAACTAGGCTCTGTTGACGTTTGGTTTACGGTCGCGCTGGCGCGATTTTTGTGACGAATCAAGACATTGGCTGCGATGCATAGTCATTCTATGTGAGCAGGCAATAACGCAGAGTCGTCACAAAAAGCGCCCAGCCCGGAGGGTTTGGCTGGTTTTGGCCTGACACTGCGTTGCAAAACCCTCGCATAGAATGACTATGCAGCGGGCTTTGCGTCTTGTTTCAGGCCAAAACCAGCACAAACGCGACTCGCAAACCAAACGTCAACAGAGCCAGCACAATTGAATATCGGCCGCGCCATCGCGCCACTGGACGACCCGCTGATGGCGGGTTTTACCGAGCAGCTCGATGCGATCAATCAGCTCGCCGAACAAAGCCCCGGCTTTGTCTGGCGGCTGCAAGGTGATAGCGGCAACGCGACCGATATTACTTATGATGCCGACCCACTCATAATCGCCAATCTGTCGGTTTGGAACTCGTTGGAGGACTTGCAGCGCTACGTTTATACCGGCGATCATCTGGCCATACTCAAGCGGCGCCGTAGTTGGTTTGAGAAAATCGACGGCCCCACGCTGGTGCTGTGGTGGATTCCCGTCGGCCACACGCCAACGCTGATTGAAGCCAAAGCCGCTTTGGGTTTACTGCGGCTCAATGGCTCAAACGCGTGCGCATTCAGTTTTGCCAAGCCGTTCGCTTCTCCAACGATACCAACGACGCCAGCAAGCGCGCTCGCATTTGACGCAATACACAGCGATTAGCATAAATCGTATTTGTGCCGCATGAAAACGCATGTGCCAATCTCCATCCAGCGCGTTCTCTGCTAGACTTAGCCGCAATTCATCATCTGGTTTCACGTGAAACAATGGCAGCTCCTAAATACGACGAATCCTCGGTCAAGGTTTTAAAAGGCCTTGACCCTGTCCGCCACCGTCCGGGCATGTACACCCGCACCGATAATCCACTGCATATTTGCCAGGAAGTCATCGATAACGCCGCCGATGAAGCGCTCGGTGGCTATGCGACGCAAATCGAGGTAACGCTGTACCGCAATCAGTCGATGCGCGTCATCGACAATGGTCGCGGTATTCCGGTCGGTCTGCACCCGGAAGAAGGCGTACCGACGGTACAAGTCGTATTCACCCAGCTGCACGCTGGCGGTAAATTCGACAAGAAAGACGGCGGCGCGTACGCGTTTTCGGGTGGTTTGCACGGCGTCGGTGTATCAGTGACCAATGCGCTGTCAACGCGGCTGGAAGTCGAAGTTCGCCGCGAAGGCCAGATTAATCAATTGGTCTTCTCCGGCGGAGAAGTCACACAGCCGCTGACTGTCCTCGGTACAACGACCAAAAAAGACACAGGCACGCGCGTTTTCGTCCAACCCGACGCGCAATATTTTGATAGTCCAACGATTCCGCAAGCCGAACTCGAACACCTGCTCAAATCCAAAGCGGTGCTGCTGCCCGGCCTGGTGGTGATTCTGAATGTCGAGCAAGCCAATGGCGAACTGCTCGAAAAACGCTGGTGCTACCCCGATGGCCTGCAAGGCTATCTGAACGAGCAAGTCACCGGCTACACGCAGATCGTGCCGATTTTGCAGGGCGAGAAATACATCGAAGGCGAAGACGACACCTTCAGCCGCGGCGAAGGCTGCGCTTGGGCGCTGACGTGGACCGAAGATGGGCTGGTCAACCGCGAATCGTACGTCAATCTGATTCCGACGCCAGCCGGTGGCACGCACGAAAGCGGCCTGCGCGATGGCGTGTTTCAGGTCGTCAAAACGTTTATCGATTTTCATAACTTGCTGCCCAAGGGCGTCAAGTTGCTGCCTGAAGACCTGTTCAGCCGCTGCTCGTTTGTGCTCTCCGCCAAAGTGCTCGACCCGCAATTTCAAGGTCAGACCAAAGACAAACTGACCAGCCGTGATGGACTGAAACTCGTCTCGGCAATGGTTCGTGCGCCGTTTGAATTGTGGCTGAACGAACACGTCGATCTGGGCAAAAAACTCGCCGAGCTGGCGATTCGCGCTGCGCAATCGCGGCAGAAAAACGCGCAGAAAGTCGAAAAGAAAAAATCATCGGGCGTTGCGGTGCTGCCGGGCAAGCTCACCGATTGCGCGTCGGATGAAACCGAACGCTGTGAATTATTCCTCGTCGAGGGTGATTCGGCTGGCGGCTCGGCCAAGCTAGGGCGCGATAAAGACTTCCAAGCCATTTTGCCGCTGCGCGGTAAAGTGCTGAACACATGGGAAGTCGATAAAGACCAGATTTTCGCCAATAACGAAGTCCACGATATGGCTGTCGCGATCGGCGTTGACCCGCATACGCTAACCAGCCCCGCCGATTTATCCGGCCTGCGCTACGGCAAAGTGATCATCATGTCCGACGCCGACGTCGACGGCTCGCACATTCAGGTGCTATTGCTGACGCTGTTCTACCGTCATTTCCCGCAGCTGATTTTGAACGGCCATATCTACGTCGCGCAACCACCGCTGTACCGCGTCGACGTCGCTGGCTCTGGCAAAGCCAAGCCGCCGCGTAAATTCTACGCGCTCGACGAAGGTGAACTCACTGCCGTGCTCGATAAATTGCGTGCCGAAAAAATTCGCGAAGGCGCATGGAGCATTTCGCGCTTCAAGGGTTTGGGTGAGATGAACGCCGAGCAATTGTTCGACACGACGATGAACCCCGACACCCGTCGCGTGATGCGCGTATCGATTCCTCAGGACGTCACAGCCAATACGCGCGATCTGATGAATATGCTAATGGGTAAGGGCGAAGCAAGTAGCCGCCGCGCTTGGCTGGAAGCGCGCGGGAATGAGGTTGAGGCCGATCTTTAATTACCCATCAAGGGTATTGCCACAGAAACTAAGACCTAACTTGTTGCCAAGGCAATACCCCTGGATCACAAAGGTTCGCTAGTTAAGGCAAGACGATCAGTATGAAGCAATAAAAAATCCCGCTACTGCAGCGGGATTTTGTTATGGCAAGTAAAACCGGATCAATGCGATATCCGATCCAGAATAGCAACCAGCTTGCTGCTGCTATTTTCCATCCGCTGCAACTGCTCCAGCACTTGTGTTTTCTGACCCGAATTCCAGGCATTAAGTGCGGCGCTACCGGACTGATGAACCTCATTATGCGGCGCTTCAAGTTCACGATAAGCCGGATTTTTCCCGGCCAGCGCCTGTCCTTCACCGCCGTAATACCAGTGACCAAAACGGCATTGATGCGGATCACTAGTCGGATGGGCATGGCCATGACCTGTTCCGCTGACTTGCTGGTAAACACGGAATTTGAACAGCAGATGATCAAGCTTGGCAACTTCAACAAAACTGAGCAGCATATTTTTACCGACCAGTGTTTTCATCTGATCGGCTGCTTCAATCAGATGCGTCATATCCTGTGCCGCATTACGACCCAGTGAACTGAATTGCGCAGTCTGTTCGGCCATATTGTTCATCGTTTGCTTGACCGACTGGGTTTCCGAACGAATCTCGCCAACCAACTGGGTAATGTCTTTGGTTGCTGAACCGGTACGTTCAGCCAGTTTGCGCACTTCATCGGCAACGACGGCAAAACCGCGCCCCTGCTCACCTGCGCGTGCAGCTTCAATCGCGGCATTGAGCGCCAACAGATTGGTCTGGTCGGCAATTTCCTTGATCATTTGCACAATGCCGGTGATCTCGACCGATTGCTGGTCAAGCTTGTCCACTTCCGCCACAGAAACCGCAGCGGTTTGCGACAAATGAGTCAGATCATCGGCAATATGACTGATCGTTGCGCTATTGCGGCTGGCAACCTGACTTAACTCGGTTGCACAATGCAGCTCTTCTTGCATTTTCTGATTCATCACACCCAGTGAATGTGAAGATCCGCTCAAAGATTCGCCAAAATGCGCCAGAGTCTCAAACACGGACACATAGTATTTTCCTTCGCCATTATCCTGATTTTGCAGACTGGCAATGAAATCCTGATCTTTATTCAGCTTGGTGTTTTCTTTTTTCAAGCGCTGATTTTCTTGTTCAAGCTGGGCTAGTTTTTCATACAGACTGGCAATCAACTTCTTTTGACCAAAAAACATTGAAATCCCCTGCATTACCCAATAATCCGAACAGTATAAGTCAAGTCGGTAAAGCAACGCTGCAACACAGTTCTCATGCATAGAAAAGGCAACGATTGCCAACTTGTTTCACGTGAAACAAGGCGTTTGCGCTGCAGCGCTAAGGGTAAATGGCTAATTTCAGGATTTACCCGCTAAAATAGCCGCAATCATTTCATTTGCAGCCCACGGAAACCATGTCTGAAACCATCGATTTGCTCGACGACACCTTAGAATCAGCCAGCGAAGCCACGCCAGTGAACGGCGGCGGGCAAGGCGGCCGCTTTATCGAAGCGCAAGTCTCAGCCACGCCCGACGACGGCGAATCGGTGCAGCTTGGCCTGTATGCCGAAAAAAGCTATCTCGAATATGCAATGAGCGTCGTGAAAAGCCGCGCTTTGCCACAAGTTGAAGACGGCCAGAAACCGGTACAGCGCCGTATTCTGTACGCGATGCACGAGCTGGGGCTCACCGCAACGGCCAAGCCGATGAAATCGGCGCGTATCGTCGGCGATGTATTGGGTAAATATCACCCGCACGGCGACCAGTCGGCGTACGACGCGCTAGTGCGCATCGCACAAAGTTTTTCGCTGCGTTATCCATTGATCGACGGCCACGGCAACTTTGGCTCGCGCGATGGCGATGGCGCTGCGGCCTATCGTTATACCGAAGCGCGTTTAACGCCGGTCGCCGATTTGTTGCTCGGCGAGCTTGACCAAGGAACGACCGATTTCATTCCGAATTATGACGGCGCTTTCAAAGAGCCTGTCTTGCTCCCTGCCCGCCTGCCGATGCTCTTGCTCAATGGCGCTTCCGGCATTGCCGTCGGTATGGCAACCGAAATGCCGTCGCATAATCTGGGCGAAGTAGCCGACGCCAGCGTTGCACTGATTCGCAATCCCAAACTCACCACCGCCGAATTACTGGCCTATATTCAGGGCCCGGATTTGCCCGGTGGCGGCCAGATTATTTCATCGACACGCGATATTACCGCCGCGTATGAAAATGGCCGTGGCAGCCTGAAAGTACGCGCACGCTGGGAAAAAGAAGACCTCGCACGTGGCCAATGGCAACTGATTATTACCGAATTGCCGCACGGTGCTTCGAGTCAGAAGATCCTCGAAGAAATCGAAGACCTGACTAATCCGAAGGTCAAAAAAGGCAAAAAAGCGCTGACTCAGGAACAGATTCAAACCAAGCAATTGATCCTGAGCGTACTCGATCGCGTGCGTGATGAATCGGGTCGTGATTGCGATGTGCGGCTGGTTTTCGAGCCCAAATCATCGCGCCAGAATGCCGACGAGCTGATGAACTTGCTGATGGCGCACACCAGTCTGGAAACCAGCCTGTCGATCAATATGGTCACCATCGGTCGCGATGGTCGCCCGGCGCAAAAAACGCTGCGCGACATCATCGCCGAATGGATTGATTTCCGCTTTGTCACCGTCACGCGTCGCGTCGAGCATCGCCTTGGTCAAGTCAACGACCGCATCCATATTCTGGAAGGCCGCTTGCTGGTCTTACTCAATATCGACGAAGTGATCCGCATTATCCGCAACGCCGACGACCCGAAAGCCGATCTGATGGCGGCGTTTGCCTTATCCGAGCGTCAAGCCGAAGATATTCTCGAAATCCGTTTGCGCCAATTGGCGCGGCTCGAAGGCATCAAAATCGAGCAGGAATTGTCGAATTTGCGCGATGAAAAAGCCGAGCTGGAAAACCTGCTCGCCAATCCGTCGGCGATGCAGAAACAGATCATCAAAGAAATCGAAGCGGATAAAAAGAAATACGCCGACCCGCGCAGAACACTGATCGAGCACGCCGAGCGGGCTTCGGTCGAAGTCGCCGTCGTCGACGAGCCGTGTACGATTATCCTGTCGGAAAAAGGCTGGCTACGTTCACGTCAGGGGTATGGGCTGGATCTCCAGAACCTGAGCTTCAAAGACGGCGATACCCTGCTTGCCGCCATCGAATGCCGCACTGTCGATCAAATCGCGCTATTTGGCAGCGATGGGCGGGTTTACACCGTTCAGGCCTCAGTGATTCCCGGCGGGCGTGGCGATGGCGTTCCGGTGACGACCTTGGTTGATCTGGTCGCCAAAACGCGCATTACGCAAATGCTCGCCGCCAAAGCCGGCGAATGGCTGGTGATCGCCAATTCATCAGGCTATGGCTTCGCGTGTCAGGCCGATAATCTGCTTAGCCGCCAGAAGGCGGGCAAGAGCTTTATCACGCTCGAAGGCAATGAAACGCTGCTGCGCGTGATGCCGTTTACGCCGGTCGACGGTGCAATTGTGGCGTGTCTGTCCAAAGCCGGCAAATTGCACCTGTTCGCGTACAGCGAATTCAAGCAACTCGCAGGCGGTGGCCGCGGCGTCATTACGATGGCGCTCGACGACAAGGACGAACTGGCCGCGATCACGATTTGCGACGGAAATACGCTTAAATTAGCCGGAACAGGTCGTGGCGGCGCGCCAAAAGAAATGATACTCGACGCCAATGAAATGGCGCCATATATCGGCAAACGCGCGCGTAAAGGCAAACCGATCAATGCCGGTTTGAAATTTCCCGGATTTTAAACCGCGATGAATTTACCCGCTCATTTGCAAACCATCTGGCAAGACCTCGGCATTGAACCCGAGGTTTTGCAGCAGAAATCGCTGTGCGTGTTTGACGAAGCCGAGGAACTCGTCGACGTTGAAACCACTTTTGACGGCCGCGTCTGGCAACTCACGCCAGCTGCGGCACAAGCATGGCAAGCGATGCAGGCCGCCGCATTGACCGACGGCATCGAGCTGAAAATCGCTTCGGCCTACCGCGCCAGCTCGCGACAAGTCGAGCTGATTCAACGCAAGCTCGATTTAGGCCAAAGCATCAATGAAATCCTGCAAGTGCTCGCCCCACCCGGTTGCAGCGAACACCACACCGGCCGCGCACTCGACATCTACCAGCCCGGCGGCCCTGTCGTTGAAGAAGCTTTTGAGACGACAACGGCATTTGCCTGGTTGCAGCAATACGCCAAGATTTACGGCTTTACGCTGTCTTTCCCGCGCGATAATGCTTTTGCTTATGTGTATGAACCTTGGCACTGGTGCTGGCACCCGCCTCACCCATAACTCCTAGGACAAAAGTGCTAGGGGAAAAAAGGGACTGAATATTTGGCCAATAGCGACGATATTAAGCATATGGATACAGGAAAAACGGCATCTGCCGCGTATCCAGAAGAAGAACATCATGACCTATGCCATCCATCCTGTGTGGGAAACCACCGGCCGCCCTGAATCAATGCGCTACGGCCTATATCGGGTCAGCGCCACAGGCGAAATCGAAATCGCGCGTGCCAGTCGGCTCGAATCAGTTGAAAATTTGCGCCAGCAGCTATTGCAGAGTCAGGGCAAACGGAGACCCTGGTAAGTCGCTGAATCAAGCAGAATAAAAAAACCGCGCTCCTTCAGGGGGCGCGGTTTTTTTCGTCGCAATAACTCCAATCAGCCATCAAACTTCACCAATATAATCCGCCTTGCCGATTTCAACCCCATTACTGCGCAGTAAATCGTAAGCCGTGGTCAGATGGAAATAAAAATTCGGTGTCAAAAAAGACAATAGATAAAATTCGGCACTCATCGGCTTATCCGGCATAAATGGCAGCACAATGGTTTTGCCTGCCGCATTGGCAAAAGCCGATTCGGGAACCGAATTGATAAAACTGATGGTCTCGTCGATCCGTTTTTTCAGCTCGGCAAAGGTTTTTTCATTATCGTCATGCTTGGGTGCCGTGGTGTCAGATAAGCGCGCGACGCAGAATTTGGCATTATCACAGGCAATCTGAACCTGTTTCACCAGTGGCAGCATATCCGGAGCCAGACGCAAACCCAGCATCGTTTCGTCGCTGACTTTTTTACTCAGTGCAAAATCGGCACCTTTATCGAGCAAATGAGCCAGTTGCTGCAAAGCACGGGCATAAACCGGAACTGATAATTGATAATAACTGAACATTATGATTCTCCAGTGGGCATAGAACACTTAAGCATGGCGTTTAAGCCAGCATATTCAAGTGTTCCAGCGTATCAATCGCACCATTCAATATACGTCCATCATGTATATATCTACAAATCAATCCAGCATTATCTTCTGGCGATATACCCATGGTATTTACTTGCAAATCATAACTCATTTCCTGATGGACGCGCTCCAGCTCCCATGCGGCCTGCCCTTGCGGACGATTGCCGCGCGCCATTTCCCGGCGCTCAAGCTCGTCCTGATCGCAAAACACCCCGACCAGCAAAACCCGATAACCGGCCAGCTCAGTCAGCAACTCGCGCTTTTCATCGCGTTCACACCAGGCATTGTCAATAATCAGCAAACAACCGGCCTGCAACAGGCCCGGCAAAGCATAATGATAGGCACGCACCAGCTGTGCAAAGTCATGCCCACGCCGTTGTACTGCCAAGCCCGTTTGCACTGCTTGCAGATCGCTCGCGGGCAAGGCATCCAGAATGGCATCGATGCTGAAATTCAAAAATTGTTGTGGCAGCTGTTCCTGCAAGGCACGCGCGATACTGGTTTTACCCGAACTGCTGCAGCCATTAAGAACAATAACCTGCGGTAAATTGGACATTTTAAAGACTCAAAAAAGCCCGATTAAAATCGGGCTGTGCTTTTTACTAAATCGATTTGGGTTCGTCATCGTCGGTCGCATCAAACTCGATCACACTCGGCGGCACTTCATCAGCCGGTGGTCGCGCCCAGAACAGGCGGTCAGGAATCATTTGCCCCATGCCGGGCCTGAATGCATTGGACAGCGCCTGATAGGTATAGTCCTGCGCTTCCTGCATTGCCGTCGCAATATCGGCGCCGTTGGCCATCGCACCGGCCAGCGCCGAAGCCAGCGTCGCACCGGCACCATGATAACTGCCCGGCAGTCTGTCCCAGTTATCGCTGCGAACCCGACCCATGCGGCTATAGAGTGTATTAATCACTTTCGGCGTTTTTTCATGCGTTCCGGCGATCAGCACATATTCGCAGCCGCATTGCAAAATCCGCTGCGCAGCGGCATCCAGCGGCAAGTCTTCCTGCTCATCCGGGTCTTCCGAACCGAGCTTGCGTGCATCATTGCTATTGCAGCTCACCAAAAAACTGTGCGGCAGCAATAACTCGCGCATCGCACTATACAGATCTTCATCGGCCAGCTCTTCACCACGACCCATGCTGAAAACCGGTTCGAGAATCAGCGGAATTTCGGGATAGTCCGAAGCAATTTCGGCAATCACGGCCAGGTTTTCAACCGTCCCGACCATGCCGACCTTGATTGCATCGATTTTGATGTCTTCCAGAATAAAGCGCGCTTGCTCGTCAAGAAACTCGCTATCAACCGACTGGAAAACCTGTACACCAGCGGTATCCTGCACCGTCATCGCAGTCACGATAGGCAGAGCATGGCAACCTAAGGACGCCAGAGTCAGTACATCGGCCATCAGGCCTGCACCGCCGGAAGGATCGTTGGCAGCAAAAACCAGCACAGTGGGCGGAGTCGAAATCATAAGTGGAAATAGCCCAGAATAAGTTTAAAATCGGTCTGTGAATTCTAAACCACTCTGCATGGGTTTACGCTGATGAAAAAATATATGTGCCTGATTTGTGCGTTTATCTACGACGAAGCCGAAGGCCGCCCCGAAGACAATATTGCGCCCGGAACCAAATGGGAAGATGTCCCGGTCAACTGGACCTGCCCTGATTGTGGCGCACGCAAAAGCGATTTTGAAATGGTTGAAATCTAAGCTGCAAAGCCTGTTGCATACCATATAGGGTATATTCACCCAAGCATTTACCAATATATTGTTGAAACAAATACCCCTAATATCAAGCTGATTGGGTAGCTATCTCCGCTTAATATGCAGGCTCGGCTTGAGCCGACCAAATATAATCAGGAAGCGACCAAAGCTCGGCTAAAGCCGACCCTACAGCTCAATGATTTAAGCACGTTGAGGTAGACACCTGATCAGGGGTGTCAATGACCAGATCATGGAGAATCATCATGAAAAAGACTCTGATTATCGCCAGCATGGCCTTGCTGGCTGGCTGTCAGCAGGTCAATACGACCCAAAGCGGTGCTGTGGGCGCCAATCGCACGCAGAAAATGAGCACCCTGCTCTCTAGCGATCAGGTCGACCAGATGGCCGCGGCTTCGTACAACGAAACCCTTAGCAAAGCCCGGCAAAAAAATGTTCTGTTAGCTGCAAATGATCCAATGACAATCCGGGTTAAAAAAATTGCCAATCGGCTGATTCCGCAAACAGGCATTTTTCGCCCCGAAGCGGCCAACTGGGAATGGGAAGTCAACGTAGAGAAAAGCCCCGAGCTCAATGCCTATTGCATGGCGGGTGGCAAAATCATGTTTTACAGCGGCATCATTGAAAAACTGAAGCTCACCGACGACGAAATCGCCCAGATCATGGGGCACGAAATCAGCCATGCCTTGCGCGAACACAGTCGCGAACGGATGAGCGAGCAATACACCAAGCAACTGAGTATTCAGGGCATCTCGATTGCAGCCTCTATCCTCGGTGGCGGCAAATACGCCGATCTGACCAACACCGCCTTGAGCGTTGGCAGTACGGCATACGATCTGACGCTGGCTTTGCCCAATAGCCGCACACATGAATCCGAAGCCGACATGATGGGTCTCGAGCTTGCTGCCCGCGCCGGTTACAACCCGCGTGCCTCGGTGACGCTCTGGCAGAAAATGGCCGCTGCCAGCAAAGGCTCATCGCCGGAATTTTTATCAACCCACCCGTCAAGCCAGACGCGGATTGCCGAGCTGGAAGCCAAAATTCCGGTCGTTCAGCCCTTGTATGAAGCGGCCAACAAATCAGCAGCGACACCCGCTAAAAAGAAAAAGTAAGCAGCCTATTGATCCGCCTCTTTAAAGTTTGAACATTGCAGGAGCGGGCTTGCCCGCAAAATCATCTAGGTCGCGGGCAAGCCTGCTGCTACTTAAAACATCAGAGAGCCGGATCAACTGAGTCGACTAAAGTCGACCCTACAGGACTATTTCATATATGGAAAACGCCATGCTCTGGGTCAAATCATTCCACATCATTTTTGTCATCAGCTGGTTTGCCGGGCTGTTTTATCTGCCGCGGATTTTCGTCAATCAGGCGATGGCGAGCGAAGCAGCCGAACAAACCCGGCTGGGTCTGATGGCCAGAAAGCTGTACCGCTTTATGACACCGATTGCCATATTGGCATTGATTTTCGGGCTGTGGAACTGGAGTTTTTATGGCTTTTATCTGGGACAAGGCTGGGCGTGGATGCACGTCAAACTGACATTGGTGACCGCCTTAATTGCCTATCACGCCTGGTGTGGCAAAATTTATCGCGATTTTGCTGCAGGCAAAAATACCCGCAGCCATCTCTGGTATCGTGTTTTCAATGAAGTTCCCGTCCTGATCCTCATTGCGGTGGTGATTCTGGTCGTCGTTAAACCTTTTTAAGAGTATGCAATGAAATCGATCCTCATCGCGACCAGTCTCGCCACCCTGTTATCAGCCTGTAATGACCCACAAGCCGATTGCGGCGTATACGCTATTGGTCCCCAGCAAATTAGCGAGTTGATCAAGGAAAACAAAGCTGATCCGGCACCGGGACGCACCGAAAAAGCCAAACTTCCCGCCGATTTTCCAGCTCAATTGATCGATAAAGACGGCTATTACCGTGGCATGCAGGTGTTTTGCAAAATCGACGAAGCCAAAGCATCGATTGAAAAACAGGGCTATCAGGACTGGCTGGTTTACCAGATCGATACTGACTGGAAAAATGGCGTCTACCTCGCCGACGATCAGGCTTACCATTTGAAAGCTGCGACGACCATCAAGCAGGCCGTCGAATAATGGCTATCGAAATCGAGCGTAAATTTTTGCTGCTCAACGAGGGCTGGCGCGCTCAGGTTCGCCAGAGCACCCGCATTGCACAAGGCTATCTCAACGCCGATCCCGAACGCACCGTGCGGGTTCGCATTAAAGGCGACACCGGTTTTCTGACGATCAAGAGCAAAAATGAGGGTATCAGCCGGCTTGAATTTGAATATCCGATACCCATTGCCGATGCACTGGAAATGCTTAAACTCTGCCCGAACGTCCTCGATAAAACCCGTCATCTGGTCGAGATCGACGGCCACACGTTTGAAATCGACGAATTTCACGGACTGAACGACGGGTTGATTGTCGCCGAAATCGAGCTGGAGAGCGAAACCGCCAGCTACCCGCAGCCCGACTGGTTAGGCGCCGAAGTCTCGGGCGACGCGCGTTATTACAATAGTGCGCTGTCGAAAAAACCGTATTCAAGTTGGTAAATCACTCGTCAATCCTAGGGTGCACTGAGCGCAGCAAATTGCACCACTAAATATAAATTACAGGTATTGCTCTGAAAATCAATTAAATAAGTAGCTACAGAGTAATACCACCAAGAGGTATCTATGAATCGCAATGAACAACTCTTCGCTGCCGCGCAGCAACACATTCCCGGTGGCGTCAATTCACCCGTGCGTGCTTTCGGATCGGTCGGCGGCACGCCGCGTTTTTTCAAAAAAGGCGCAGGCGCATATGTTTGGGATGCCGACGATAAAAAATACATCGATTATGTCGGCTCGTGGGGTCCATTGATTCTCGGCCACGCGCACCCGGCCGTCATCGAAGCCGTCACCCGCACCGCACAGAACGGCATGAGCTTTGGTGCACCAACCGAAGGCGAAATCGAAATCGCCGATCTGCTGTGTCAGATGCTGCCGTCACTGGAACAAGTTCGCCTGGTTTCCAGCGGCACCGAAGCCACGATGAGCGCGATTCGCCTCGCGCGCGGTTTTACCGGCCGTGACAAACTGGTCAAATTCGAAGGCTGCTACCACGGCCACGCTGACAGCCTGCTCGTCAAAGCGGGATCCGGATTGCTGACCTTTGGCAACCCATCATCTGCCGGCGTTCCGGCTGCGGTGGCAGCCGATACCATCGTGCTGCCGTATAACGACGTCGCCGCGCTGGAAGAATTGTTTGCCAGCCAAGGCGAACAGATTGCCGCACTGATCGTCGAGCCTATCGCCGGCAATATGAATCTGATCCAGCCATCCAAAGAATTCGTCGCCGCGATGCGTAAGCTGACGCAAGACCACGGTGCGGTGTTGATCTACGACGAAGTGATGACAGGGTTTCGCGTTGGACTCCAATGTACACAAGGCCTGCACGGCATTACCCCCGATCTGACTTGCCTCGGTAAAGTCGTCGGTGGCGGCCTGCCGCTGGCGGCATTCGGCGGTCGGGCTGACATCATGGCCAAGCTCGCCCCGCTCGGCCCGGTCTATCAGGCCGGTACGCTCTCGGGCAATCCGCTCGCCGTTGCTGCCGGTCTGGTGACTTTGCAGGAAATCAGCCAGCCCGGTTTCTTTGATGCATTGAGTACCAAAACCAAACTGCTCGCCGACGGATTCAACGCCATCGGCCAAGGAATTTGCGCGCAAGCGGTCGGCGGCATGTTCGGCATTTACTGCAGCGACATCATTCCGCACAGCTACAACGACGTAATGAACAGCGACCGAACCCGTTTCAACGCCTTCTTCCACGCCATGCTCGATCAAGGCATTTACCTCGCACCATCAGCCTTCGAAGCCGGCTTTGTTAGTGCCGCGCATAGTACCGCTGATATTGAAAACACCCTGATCGCAGCAAAAACCGTGTTGAAACAGATCTAAAAGAACAGCACCTCAAAATACATCAAGGGGTATATCAACCTAGCTTTCTATAAATGGAATCTAGGCTGATATACCCCTTGTTACGTTCAGAACTGGCATTTACTGAGCTAGTCAAACTACCTTTCATTCCTTGCAATCAAGCGTTAATCATTCAAAAGCGACAATGTGTGGCTCATGGTTTATTGTGAATTGTGATTAATTTCACAATCATTTTGTTTTAACAGCGAATTTGTCCTTTTATCCCGACAAAACCGCAGCTCGTCACAATGAGTTTCACTAAAACACCGGCTTTATAATATTATCAATATCTAATATTTAAACGGGGCAAAAAATGCGCCAACGCGGATTTACACTGATCGAAATGATGATCACGGTTGCCATTATTGCAATCATTACCGCAGTCGCCGTGCCTTCCTACCTCGAAATGATAGACAGGCAAAGGTTGAAAGATGCGGCCGAAAGTCTGTATGGCAGCTTGCAAAAAGCCCGCAGTCTTGCACGATCACGCAGTGAAAATATCTTTATTTCGGTAACTAGCAGCTCGGGTGGATGGTGTTACGGTATTCATGCTGGTACTGCGGCCTGTAATTGCAGCACTGCCAATGCCTGCAATATCCAGCAAGTTAGCTCAAGCGATAATGAATACAGCTTTGCCAGTGTCAGCGTAGCCAGCGGCAACACGATTTCTGGGCAAAATTTTGACAGTATTCGTGGCCTGCTCAGTGGTACCGGCGGTTCACTGACGTTTACATCAGCACGTAACAAACAAGTTACCGTCAATCTAAACGCAACGGGTGAAGTCAGATTATGTTCACCCAGCGGTACAACTCATATTGGAGATTACCCAACATGCTAAGGAATCCCCAAACGGCGCAAAAAGGTTTTTCTCTGATCGAACTCATGGTCGCCATGCTCATCAGCCTGTTTGCGCTGGCTGCGATTATCAGCTTGCTGACCAATAATCTGGCTTATGGTCGTAGTTCAATCGATATGCTGAAATTGAATCAGGAAATGCGCACAGCAATGGATATCATTTCTGATGATTTGCGCCGTGCCGGATACTGGAATAATACGCAAAGCATGCTGGGTAATTCGACTGTTTCCAATCCGTATTCTTTTCCCACGCTGCCTGTCACCATTAATACTGCAGCTGATTGCATTACATTTTCTTATGACCGGGATAATACTTCCAACACACCAGCAGCCAATGAAATATTCGGCTTTGCACTCAGTAACAATGCCATTGTGACCGGATTTCCGGATGACACTATTAATGGTTGTGACGATATCAGCAGCTGGAATACAGTCAGTAATCCCAATTCGATCCGAATTACATCGCTGTCATTTCAAATCATCAATCCAACAGTCACAACGGGAAGCAATGCCCACCAATTCACTTCGGATGGCGGGCTGGTTTGCGTACGCGAAATCAGAATCCGGATTGCAGCCAATCTGGTTAAAGATACGACGGTTAAACAAAGCCTGGAAAAAACCATCCGATTAAGAAACGACGAAATTCGCCGTGCACCTGCAACTTCCTGCGCATGAGGCCCATCATGTCATCTTTAAAAAAACAGAACGGCGTAGCCACTTTGCTGACAGCAATGGTTGCGTTATTCATTATGACAATTAGTGTGTTTCTGGTTAACCGGGTCACACTGATTGATATGCTCAATTCATCGGCACAAACCCAGTCAAGCAGAGCCAAGGAAGCCGCCGAAGCGGGGATTAATTATGCTTTGGCACAACTGGATAATAACGGCACGCGTGCTCAATATTTCTGTGGTAATTATATCCGCAGCAACACAACTGCTTGTGCCACACCAAGCTCGGCCAATGCAGGTAATGCCTTTGTGATTGCCGAAACCGCACTGAGCACATCAGGTATGGCCTTTACCACCACTATTACCCGCTCCGATCCGAGTGGCCCGATCCGAATCAGAAGCATAGGCGGCAAACAGGGTTGTTTAAGTGGGATTACTTGCACCAAAAGTGTCATCGATGTTTTGCTTAGCACCGATCCATTATTTGGCAGAATGCCGCCCGATGCCGTGTCATCACCAGGGTATATTGGGATTACCGGTTCAATTTGTGCGCAGAATGCTTCAGGCAATGGCGGTTTTGCTGCCCGTGCCGGCATGGGTCTGGATACCACCAATAATTTGCAAGGTACAGGCTGTGCGGCATCTAATGCCAATGGTTTATATGGTGCCATTGGTACCACCGATAAAAATCTGGCTGCAATGAATGGTACTTTGCAAAACAAATTCACAACAGATACTGGTTATTCGGCAGACCTTGAATCAAGTTTCTTTAAATATACTTTTGATAAAAACGAAAGTTATATTTATCAAAATGCCAATGAACGCTTGGGTGGCGCTCATGCTACTTCATCACAATCATTAAACACCTTTGCCAATTCAGGCAGTGATTGCAGTAAAACCTGTGGCAAGGTGATCTGGGTTTCCGAGCAAGGATTATTTGATTTGGGAAATGGCACTTATGGTTCGACAGATGCACCAGTGATTATTATTCTGAATGGTGCAGCGACCATTACTGGCAGCCCGGTAATTAATGGCATGCTGTATGTATCGGGTAGTTTGACTGTAACAGGCACACCAAATATAAATGGAGCTGTTTCGGTAGGTGGTGCGGTCAGTGGTAATGGTACTTTGACTGTTTTGTATACTGCTGACAGCAAAGAAAATAGCGAACAAATTCCGGCCGGCTTTACCATGCAAAGTGGTTCCTGGCGTGATTGGTAATCGGACACAAGGAGAATATCATGATCAACCCTAAATCCAGCTCGTCCGGTTTTTCAATCATTGAAATCATGGTCGCCATCGTCGTATTTTCAGTGGGTTTGCTGGCTTTAGCCGGTTTGCAAACCAAGCTGGTTGATTATGGCGTCAGTAGCAGGGAAAACAGCGTGGTTGAATCGCTGGCTAAACAGAAAATGGAACAATTGCGCCAGGGTGGTTTTGCCCTTTTGCCTGCTATTCCATCAGGCAGCACTTCGGTTACCCAGACTGATAGTCCGACAAGTTTCAATTCCGATTTCACATCAACTTTCACCCGCAGCTGGACGGTCAGCGATGGCCCAACCGGTAATTCAAAACTGGTTCAGGTGAGTATTTCATGGACCAATAAAAACAATCAGCAAAAAAGCTTTTCTATTTATTCTTATATAACCGATTTTACTTCGGTGACTTTTGCCGATTTAGCAGCTGCAGAGAGTACAACTACAGCACCGATTCAAACAGCGGTTGACTGGAAACCGGGAAAATATTATGAAACCGGCGTCATTGTTAAATACAAAGATAGCAATGGCGATACCAAATATTATATGGCTAATAAAAATGTAAGCGAAGCTTGGGATGCAACCGCACCAACGACCACTGGTAATGATCCCAACTGGAGTTTGGTTAATTTTGTTGAAGGCATATTGCAATGGACGCCCAATAACACATCAACACATTCTGTGTGTGAAATCCGTTTTAATAGTGAAGTTACTGCATTTGGCACTAAACCCAATGGCACAGTAGATCCAACCAAAATTAATCAGGCAGTAACAAGTCGTCGTTGCAGCCCGAATATGCTTTCCGGTATTGGTATATTGTCAACTAAATATGCCTGTGCACTTAAAGCTGGCGAATCTGAATATCTGATTGCCCGTTGTGAAATTGAAGATGGTGCAGGCGGTACAACGATTATGGGACCAATCGGGCCATATTCATCAGCTCAAAGTAATGTCAATTTGAGTCTGTGTCAGAGTAGTAATGCTTGTACATCAGCTACGCCAGGCCCGACAACAGCACCTACTGCGACACCAGTAGCAACAGCAACACCGGAACCTACTGCGACACCAGTGGCAACGGCAACGCCAGTAGCAACGGCAACGCCAGTAGCAACGGCAACACCTACTCCGTCGCCAACACCAGAGCCAGGAGCAACAGCGACACCAATACCGCCAGCAACCGTGCAAATTTCAATTAATATGTCAAACAGTAATAAAAAAGATGGTACTAGCTGTACGCTGCAAGTGCAGACAGTTGGAACTGTATGTGCGGCAACCAGCTGGACTACTACTGCGGTAACAAGTGGTAATGGTACTGATATCAGAAATTACAGCACGACTTGTACTCTGGCTGGTGCAACAGCCAATGTTCAGTTGCAGTGCGGTAATACTTCAGACAATAGCTGGAGTAGCTGGAGTAGCAAAGCGATTACTCCGGGAAATACGACTACATTTACATTTACCGGTTTTTAAATAAAAACCAGATAAAAAGGGCTGCATTTGCAGCCCTTTTTTTATTATTTACTTTATAAATTAAAGCTTACTTATAATTTCAGCATAGTCAGGAATACCAATATATTTCTTGATCAATTTACCATCTTTGCCAATCAGATAATTGGTTGGTGTCAAATTTACGCCACCAAATTTTTCAGCAATTTTTCCATCTTTATCATGAATAATTTTAAACGGCAATGATGCTTTTTTATTGTAATTTTTAATATATTCAATATTGTCGTAATTCATCGCCACTGCAATAGTTTGTAAACGTTGTTCGCCATATTTGAGCTGCAATTTTTTGAGCTCCGGCATTTCCTGCATGCATCCTGAACAGCTGGTTGCCCAGAAATTCACCAGTACAACTTTACCTTGATAGTCAGCCAAGCTGATTTGTTGACCATCAATGGTCTGCATTTTTTCCATCAATGGCAGATTTTCAGTCTTTGAGTACAACAGGTAACTGCCTGTTGTCAGTGCAAGCAAGATAACAGAGATCACTTGTAGACGGGTTTTCATGGTTTTCCTTGGTCTGACAGGTATTTTTGATGTGCAGTATGCAGGATTGACCTTGTTTTTGGCTAAATGTTCTGGTTTTTCAGATAAGCCGCGTTCTGCCTCGTTGCTGTTCGGGTTTTCTTTACATATATATTGATAAGAAAAAGATAGTAATAATAAATAAGGGTGAAGCCAAGCTGTGGATAAGGATATTTTTCCTTATAAATCATGAATTTGTTTTATCCACAAGTGATCTGACGCTTTAGGTATTGCCTGTGGGTAATTTGGTGAGAGTTTTAGTCATTGCTGAGTAGCCTTATTTATCCACAAGGCGACTGAGTTTTTTCCACATGACAAGTCATTGATTTTTTATTGTTTTGTGCATAAGCAGTCGTTTTATACTGCGTCTGCTACTGCGAATGTTGATATGAACAGTCTTGCCTGCAGCGTATAATCGCGCTTTTTCTTGGGAGTGCATGATGGCGATTCAGTGGTTTCCGGGACATATGCATGTGGCTCGCAAGAAAGTGGCCGAAACTTTGGCCAAAGTCGATGTTGTGATCGAGATTGTTGATGCCCGCATGCCTTTGTCGAGCAGTAATCCGATGATTGAAAAATTGCGTTTGCATCGGCAACGTCCGGCGCTGAAGATTTTGAACAAGGCTGACTTGGCTGATCCTGCGCTCAATAAAATCTGGCTCGAATGGTTTCGTTCCCAGCCGGGTACCGAAGCGATGCTGTTGGGCGAAGATAATAAAGCCGAAGCTTTGAAGAAAATCCCGCAACTGTGCCTGAAACTGGCGCCGTTCCGTACCGGGGTTGAAAAACCATTGCGCGCGATGATCATGGGTATTCCCAACGTCGGCAAGTCGACACTACTCAATACACTGGCGCAGCGCAAAGTGGCCAAAGTGGCTGATACGCCGGGCGTAACCAAATCGCAGCAAAGGATAGAAACGCTGGGTGGGGTGATTTTGTACGATACGCCCGGTTTAATGTGGCCGAAAGTCGAGCATGAACCATCGGGTTTCCGCTTGGCGCTGGGCGGCTCGATTGGCCGCAATGCATACGATGAAGTTGAAGTGGCTTATTTTGCGATTGAAGCTTTGAAGGCGCGTTACCCTGCCGAGCTGATGAAGCGCTATAAATTGCCTGATCTCAATGGCGAAGTTGAAGAGCTGTTTCAGCTAATCGGTCGCAAACGCGGCGCAGTGATGAGTGGCGGTGTAATTGATGAACAGAAAACCGCTGATTTGATTATTACCGACTATCGAACCAAGGCGATCGGGCGGATGACGTTGGAAACGCCGGATGACTTTATCGGCGTCGATTTAGGTTCAGGTGAAGATGTTCCACCAGAAGACAGTCATCTTGCTGATGAAGCTTAAAATACATTGGGTATGGCCTGCTAAATATCTTTAAATAAGCGATAGCGGCATATACCCTTCGATGTATGTAGGATATAAAGCGAGCTGCTTGCTTGTATCACGTATTTTGTGAAAATTGACTTAATATTGCGGTAGTGATTTTTAAGATTGGATGATGATATGGATACCGAGTTGGGGAATCTGGAGTACAAAGTCAAACAACTGGCCGATCTTTGCCGCCAGTTGCGCGATGAAAACCGTACTCTTCGTCAGGATTTACTGCTTGCGACTCAGGAAAATCAGCGGCTGACGACAAAATTGGCGGGTGCCAAAGAGCGCGTTAGCACTATTTTGGCTAAATTGCCGGAGGATATGCATGAGTGAGGTCATCAAGCAGTTGGATGTTTCCATCATGGGGCGTGAATTTCGGGTTGCCTGTCCGGAAAACGAAGAAGCGACTTTGCTGCAAGCGGTTCAGTTGCTCGATGGGCGGATGAATGACATCCGCAATCATGGCAAAGTCATCGGTCTGGAAAAAATTGCGATTATGGCTGCGCTCAATATGACGCATGAATTCCTGCAAACCAAGGTCGAGGGCGGAATTGACATCGCTTCGTTTCAGCGTAGAATCGGCAACATGAATTCAACGATTGATGCGGTGTTAAACGAGCAGCCTGAGCTGTTTTAAAGCGTCGATCTCACCTTTGCTTTCCTGCGGTGTTCGTGACGGCTCAGATTCTTTGAACCGATAAGCTGTATAGCATGTTTGCCGGGTCTCCCGACGCCTGTTGTGAGCATTCACTCTGTTTCGACAGTTTCCGAATGCACCTGATGGCATCGACCTGGTAACGACTTGAACCATTGGGTTCAAGATGCGAGTCGAAACGGCATTCGCGGGAAGCCCCTCTCCATGCAAGCATTCCAAGTAACCCCCCTTAGTAAATCTGAGCTACGTCGCCAACTGCGTCGGGCTCGTGCGGCAATCGATCCGCAACAGCGACAAGCTGCAGCCTGGGAAGTGACCAGATCAATTCCCATTTTGCGTCGACTGCGCCGGGGTAAAAAAATCGCAGTCTATGTGCCAGTCGGCGGAGAGTTTCCTGCCTGGCCATTGATTTTGACCGCATTGCATCGGGGTTGCGCAGTGTATTTACCGCAAGTTCCCCGCTTTGGCCGCCATTTAAAATTTGTTCGGCTTAACGCGCATTCACGTTGGCAAATGGGCAAATTCAATATTCCTGTTCCTGATCACGCTGAGCATTGCCCGCCGAGGGCGCTCGATACTGTGTTTATGCCTTTGCTGGGTTTTGATGCGAAGTTGGCGCGCCTGGGTCAGGGTGGCGGATATTACGATACGACCTTCGCTTTTCGTCGCCAACGCCGCCAATGGCAAAAACCCAAGCTAATCGGTTTGGCTTTTGCCGTTCAGCAAGTCGATCATCTGCCTGCCGAGTCTTGGGATTTGCATCTGGATGCGATACAGACTGAAAGCGTTTATATATCAGCGTTACGGTTGAAAGTATAAAGGCTATCCCGCAGCTACAGCAGTCCGAAACTTGGCTATGATGAATGCAATTTCGATTGCCAAAGTAGAACTTGCCTGAAATATGATCAAAAACAAGTTGTATTCGGCGAAAATATTGCAGAATAAAAAAAGCTGTTTCAATTAATTGCTAATTGATTTGTAAATAAATTAAACACCTTATCTTGGCGCGAAATGATTTCCTGCACCTTGATTAGATTTCGTAAAAATTACGGGGTAAGTTATGTCGACTGATGCTCAAATGGAAATTAAAGCGCCTTTGTCCGGGGTCATGGTGGCCTTGGAAAAAGTACCCGATCCGGTTTTTGCTCAAAAAATGGTTGGCGATGGTATTTCAATTGATCCTACTAGCAATGTTCTGCTCGCGCCGGTCACCGGGAAAGTAACGCAGCTGCATTCGGCCAAACATGCTGTGACTATTACTGCCGCAAACGGCATTGAAGTATTGATGCATATTGGTCTAGATACGGTGATGCTCAAAGGCCATGGTTTTATTGCCAAAGTCAAAGAAGGCGATATTGTCGATGTTGGTCAGCCTTTGATCGAATTCGATATGGACATGGTGGCGCAAAAAGCGGTTTCCTTGCTGACGCAGATCGTGATTACCAACAGTGATCAGGTGGGTCAATTTCTCCCTGCGACCGGTCTGGTCGTGGCCGGGGTGAATACGGCATTGACTTTGCAACTGGCTGCAGGCCTTGCTGCTGTTGCCGATGCGGCAACGCCAAGCGGTGAAGCCTATTCCGATCCGATCAAAGTCCCCAATCCCACCGGTCTGCATGCCCGCCCGGCTGCCGTATTGGCCAATGCTGCCAAAACATATCAATCGGATATCCGCTTGGTGCGTGCCGGTGCAGATGCTAATGCCAAGTCCATTGTTGCAATCATGGGGCTGGAAGTTCAGCACAATGACGAAATTCGCGTTCGAGCCGCTGGTGCCGATGCGGCAACGGCAGTCAAAGAATTGGCCACGCTGATTCAAAGTGGTTGCGGCGAAGACGTGGGGGGCGCGGTACCAAAACAAAAACCGGCCCCGCTCAATATCAAGACTGCAACGCCACAACCCAAATCGAGTGATCCGAATGTATTGAGCGGTGTTTCTGCCTCTCCCGGTCTGGCAGTAGGCAATGTCTTCCACCTGAAACAGGAAGAAATTTCAGTGTGTGAGCAGGGCGAAGACCAGCACGTTGAAAAACGTCGACTGGATGCGGCGTTGAAAGATGCACATCAGCAACTGGAAAATCTGAAAGCCGAAATTTCAGACGCCAGCAAAGCCGAAATTTTCGCTGCGCATCAGGAGTTGCTGGAAGATCCGGATCTGCTGGCAATTGCGATTGCCCATATCGGTAAAAATAAAAGCGCTGCGTTCGCCTGGAAAATTGCGTTTAACACCTACGCCGATAAACTGGCTGCACTGAAAAATGAAGTGCTCGCCGGCCGAGCTAACGATATTCGCGACGTGGGTCGTCGTGTCTTGCGGCTGATTACCGGCGTTGCCGAAGCGGCGATGGTCGTTCCGGAAAATTCAATCCTGATCGCACAGGAACTCACGCCTTCTGATACCGCCAGCCTTGATCGGACTCGCGTACTGGGTTTCTGTACCACCGGCGGTGGCGCGACCAGTCATGTGGCGATTCTGGCGCGCTCGCTCAATATCCCGGCAATCTGTGGTATTGACGAAGATGTAATGCAATTGAGCAACGGGATGCCGGTGATTCTGGATGGGACACGCGGTACTTTGCGCAAAAATCCATCCGAAGCCGAAGTTGCTGCGATTCGTGAAAAACAAGCCGCGCAAGCGAGCAAACGTGAAGCTGAACTGGCCGCCGCGTTCGAACCTGCCGTCACCAAAGATGGCACACATGTTGAGGTGGTTGCCAATATTGGTGGTCTGGCTGATGCCCAGCAGGGCGTTAAATTGGGGAGCGAAGGGGTCGGTCTGTTGCGCAGCGAGTTCCTGTACCTTGAGCGTACCGATGCACCGACCGAGGAAGAGCAAAGCCAGATTTACAGCGATATTGCCAAAGCACTGGGCAATGACAAAACCTTCGTCGTTCGTACGCTGGACGTTGGCGGTGACAAGCCATTGCCATATTTGCCAATGCCCGCCGAAGAAAATCCTTTCCTGGGGGTGCGCGGGGTGCGTTTGTGTCTGGCCGAACCGGAAATTTTGCATACGCAAGTTCGTTCTGTATTGCGTTCTGCGCCATTCTCCAAACTGGCCATCATGTTTCCGATGATTACCAGTCTGGAAGAGGTGCGCGAAGTCAAACGCGTTGTTGCAGAAGAAAAAGCGGCTTTAGGGATTACCGAGGACGTTCAGGTCGGGATCATGGTCGAAGTTCCGGCGACTGCGGTATTGGCCGAGCAGTTTGCCCGCGAAGTGGATTTTTTCTCGATCGGTACCAATGATCTGACGCAATACACGCTCGCGATGGATCGCGGTCATCCAAAACTGGCCAAACAGGCTGATGCATTGCACCCCGGCGTATTGAATCTGATCAATATGACGGTGCAAGGCGCACATAAACATGGCAAATGGGTGGGGGTATGCGGCGGCATCGCCTCGGATCCGATGGCTGTTCCGTTATTACTGGGTATGGGTGTTGATGAACTGTCGGTCAGCGTACCCGCAATTCCGGCCATCAAGGCATTGATCCGTACTCTGGATAAGGCCGAATGCCAGAAGCTGGCAGCAGAAGTTCTGCCATTGGGGACAGTGGCTGAAGTCCGTTCCCGTTTGTCTCAATTGCTTGATTAAGGAGTTGCCTCTATGGCGTTGATAATCAGTTTTTTACTGGGTTTGCTTGTCGGTGTTGTTGCCATGCAGTTGCAGCGCAAAACAGCTGATACTGTCCGCAGCAAAACGCCTGTTGCGCCGCAGATGAATGTAGAACCGCTTTCCGTTTTGAAGGAAGCATGGCTTGCAGCTCTGGGCGGTGAAAAAAATGTGCAACAGGCACAAGCCATCGCAGCAACCCGGGTTCGGGTCAGCCTGCAAGATGGTAATTGCTTGGATGAAGCCGCTTTGACCCAGTCGGGTGTGCAGGCGGTTGTACCGATCAATGCGCAGGTATTTCACTTGATTGTTGGACCTCAGGCGGTTTGAGCAGGATGACACGGATGGTCGGTCGATGGTATTGCTGAAGCGCGATTGTGAAACCTGAGTACAAGGACTGTTGCAGTGCTTCAATCGCTTTGTCGATCTCGTCTGCCGACCGACCCGTCTTTTGGTGGGTCGGTTTTTTTTTTGATCTGGATCAATAAATACCCCGTACTGGTATTTCAATGTAGGCTTTTTAATGTATTGCTCTCGCCTCTATACCCACGAATAATTAATTCCAGATTATTCAGGTTTTAAAGTTGGCCATTTGGCTCGGCGGCAGCCTCTTGGACTTTCGAGTTCGTAGCGAGGGAGAGTCCGGTTTGAGACAGATTTCACGCATTTTCGGGGCGAATAACCCTTGTGTAACAAGGAAATGCGATGAAATATGACCAAATCCGGCTTTTCCGCAGCAGAACAGTCGAAAGCCTGACAGGCTGCTAGACACTTAGGAGAAAGTCGATGTTTAAAAATGCATTTTCAACATTGCAAAAAATTGGCAAGGCGCTGATGTTGCCGGTGGCGGTATTGCCGGTGGCGGGTTTATTACTCGGGATTGGTGCTTCGAATTTTTCATTTATTCCAGCCATTGTTTCGGATTTGATGGAAGCAGGTGGCGGTGCTATTTTTGGACATTTGCCACTGATTTTCGCCATCGGCGTTGCTTTGGGTCTGACCGAAAATGATGGTGTAGCCGCTATCGCAGCGACAGTAGGTTTTGTCGTGTTGCTGGCAACGATGGGGGTAATGGCGCCAGTCATGGGCGTTGAACCTGCTACGGTCATGGGAATGAAATCGATGGAAACCGGCGTCTTTGGCGGGATTATCATCGGTGGTGTTGCAGCAACGCTGTTTAATAAATATTACCGGATCGAATTGCCGTCTTATCTCGGGTTTTTTGCCGGCAAGCGTTTTGTTCCGATTGTGACCGGCATTGCGGCGATTTTTGTTGGTGTGCTCATGTCTTTGATCTGGCCAACAATTCAGGGTGGAATTAACAACTTCTCGCAATGGGCTGCGCATTCTGACCCGCGTAGCGCGGCGACCGTGTACGGTTTTGTTGAACGGATGTTGATTCCATTCGGTCTGCACCACATCTGGAACGTACCGTTTTTCTTTGAAATCGGCTCGTTTACCGATGCTGCAGGCAAAGTGGTTCATGGCGATATCGCGCGTTTCTTTGCCGGTGATCCTACGGCCGGTATCTTGTCGGGTGCTTTCTTCTTCAAAATGTTTGGTTTGCCTGCTGCCGCATTTGCCATCTGGCATACCGCCAAACCCGAGAAAAAAGTCGCCGTTGGCGGAATGATGGTGTCGGCTGCGCTGACTTCATTTCTGACCGGGATTACCGAACCGATCGAATTCGCGTTTATGTTTGTTGCGCCTGTACTGTATGTGATCCATGCGTTTTTGGCCGCATCTGGTCAGTTTGTGGCAAGCACATTGAATATGCACATGGGCTTTACCTTCTCGCAAGGCGGGATCGATTTCCTGATTTTCAATGCCTTCGGTGTGTATGCGAAAAACTGGTGGTATGTGCTGATCGTCGGGCCGATTTATGCCGCGATCTATTACAGCATATTCCGCTTTGTCATTACCAAATGGAATCTGAAAACGCCGGGTCGTGAAGATGACAGCGCTGAAACGGCGACGGTAGCGACTGCCAGCAGTGGTGGCATGGCGCATGATCTGGTTCTGGCTTTTGGTGGTGCAAGCAATATCGCTTCGCTTGATGCATGTATCACTCGCTTGCGCGTTTCTGTTGCCGATGTGGCCAAAGTCAACCAGGCAAAACTTAAATCATTGGGCGCTACTGGAGTTATGCAGGTTGGTAACAATATGCAGGCTATTTTCGGCACCCGTTCGGAAAATCTGAAAACTGCCATGTCGGAATATATGAAGTCTGGCGCGACTCAGGCAATGCCAGAGGCTTCGTCGAATTTGGCCTTGCAAGCGGCGCTGGGCGGTAAAGCCAATATCCGTAGTGCTTTGCCTACCGCAGTGACGCGAATTCGGGTTGAGCTGGTTGATCCTAAACTGCTCGATCTTGATGCGCTCAAAGCACAGGGCATCGAAGCGGTTGTGCCATTGAACGATGGTGTGGTTCACCTGATTGTCGGTGATCGTGCCGAGCAGTTGGCTAATTTATTACTTTAATCAATCCTGCTGCTTGAACTGAGCCCATCCCTAGGATGGGCTTTTTGCTGTCTATTGGTGGCAAATTTTGCTGGATAGTCTCGCGGCTTTCAGCCAAACTTTGTCTATGGCACGTGAAAAACACTTAAAACTTCCTAGTTATCGCCCGGCAAGCTGGCTGCCTGGTGGTCATGCCCAGACCATTTACGCTGCGACCTTGCTCTGGCAGCGACCGATCAAATACCAGCGCGAACACTGGACGACCCCCGATCTGGATGCCATTGGCGTCGACTGGACTGGAGGACGCGCAGGCACACCCTTGATTGTGCTGTTTCACGGTCTGGAGGGGAGTTCGCATAGTCACTACGTGTTGTCGCTTTTTTCTCAGGCGTATCGGCAAGGCTGGCGCGGTGTTGTCCCGCATTTTCGGACTTGTGGCAATGTGCCCAATCGCTTGCCGCGCAGTTACCATGCCGGTGATTCAGCCGAAATTGACTGGATCTTGCGACGACTGAAAAAACAATTTCCCAATATTCCCTTGTTTGCCGTCGGTTATTCGCTCGGCGGTAATGCTTTGCTGAAATGGCTGGGTGAGCAGGGCGAACAGGCTGGCAAGATCCTTTATGCCGCTGCTGCGGTTTCTGCCCCCATGGATCTGGCCGCATGCGGCAATCAACTTGATTCGGGGCTGAACCGTCATCTGTATACGCGCGGCTTTCTGGGAACGATGCGTAAAAAAGCCCAATATAAGCTCAAATTTTCCGAAAATCCGTTTATTGATTGGCAGCAAGTCAAAAAAGTACGCACCTTGCGCGAGTTTGATGATCTGGTGACTGCACCATTGCATGGCTTTTTTGGCGTCGAAGATTACTGGAGCCGTGCAAGCAGCAAAAGCGTGCTCAAACAAATTGCCGTGCCGACTTTGATGATCAATGCGCTGGACGATCCCTTTGTTCCTGCGCATAGTTTGCCGGGTGAAAATGATGTTTCGGAACATGTGCAACTGATTCAACCCCGCAACGGTGGGCATGTCGGTTTTGTTTCCGGCTGGCCGCCGGGCCGTTTGAACTGGCTGCCGGATACCTTGCTGAAATTTTTTCAATATCACACGCCGCTGGTGAAATAAATGAATCGCGTGCCTGCTGAAATTTTTAAAGCTTATGATGTGCGCGGCCCGGTTTCATTGTTGAGCAGTGAAGTGGCTTACTGGGTAGGTCGTGCCGTTGGCGCACAAGCTAGGGCGCGCCATATCAAAACGATTGCGCTGGCAGGAGATGGCCGTTTATCGACGCCTGAATTGATGCAGGCTACCGAGCACGGATTGCTTGAGGCAGGGGTATCTGTCTGCAAGCTAGGTCTAGCTAGCACTCCATTGCTATACTTCGCTGCAAAACATCATGCGGACGCGTCTGGGGTGATGATTACCGGTAGTCATAATCCGCCCGAATACAATGGCATCAAGCTGGTGCTGGGTGGCGAAACCATCGATGGCGCTGCACTGCAGCAATTGCGCGAACAAATCGAGGCTGATGATTTACCGCTGGCCACTGGTGGCGTGGTGCAGCATATCGATGTTCACGCTGATTATTTGCGGCAATTAAAACAGGCCATCGGGCTGGCTAATGACATCAGTCGACGGATCAAAGTCGTGATTGATTGCGGCAACGGGATTGCTGGTGCTGTCGCGCCGAGATTATTTCGCGAACTGGGTTGTGAAGTGATCGAGTTGTATTGCGACGTCGACGGTCATTTCCCCAATCATCATCCCGACCCGCAAGTCGCTGAAAATTTGCGCGAGCTGCGTGCCAAAGTCGCCGAATTGAACGCTGATATCGGCATCGCTTTTGACGGCGACGGTGATCGCCTTGGCGTCGTCACGCGCAGCGGGCAGATTATTCCGGGTGATCGGCTGTTGATGATTTTCGCCAGCATCGTCTTGGCGCAGCAATCCGGCCATGTGCTCTACGATGTGAAATCGAGCCGCGCCGTCGCGCAGTGGGTTAGGCAATTGGGCGGCACATCGGAAGCGATTCCAACCGGCCATTCGCATATGAAACGCAAACTCAAGCAAAGTAAAGCGCTGCTGGCGGGGGAGTTGTCGGGGCATTTCGCTTTTGCCGGCTGGGGCGTTGATGATGCCTTGTACGCAGGCGCCAGATTGCTCTGTTCGATTGCTGACGGGCTTGAACTCGATGCCCTGCTGGCCAAATTGCCAATATGTCTGAGCACGCCCGAATTGCAAATTGCGCTGACCGGAGCCGGGCATTTGCTGGTCAAAGACATCGCAGCCAAGGCACAATTTCCCACCGCAAGCAGCATTAGCTTCATTGACGGCTTGCGAATAGAATACGCCGACGGTTTTGGCCTGATTCGCGCGTCGAATACGACGCCGGTACTCACATTACGTATCGAAGCCGATGACGCGTCCGCGCTGCATCGCATCGAACAAGAACTCGCCGCGGCCATCGCGCCGCTTCCTTTTCCTCAATACAGTTTGAATCAATGACCCAGCTTCCTCCGCACCACCTGATTGCCGCCAACGTCGCCGCAGCGCTTGCCGAAGACATCGGCGAATGTGACTGGACCGCTCAGCTCATTCCCGCAACGAACACCGCGCAGGCGCAAATCATCGTCCGAGAAGCCGCCGTGATTTGTGGCCTGCCGTGGGCGAATGAAGTTATCCGCCAAGTCGACGCTAGCATTCAAATCGACTGGAAAATTACTGAGGGGGAGTATGTGGCTGCGGATCAAGTGTTGTGCGTTCTGCAGGGCAATGCCCGCCCTTTATTAACAGCCGAGCGTAGCATACTGAATTTCATCCAGACTTTATCTGCCGTCGCGACTGAAACTCGTCGTTACGCCGACGTTGTCGTTGGCACCAATGCCGTCGTTCACGACACGCGCAAAACCATTCCCGGCCTGCGCCGCGCACAAAAATACGCCGTGACCGTCGGTGGCGGTGCCAATCAACGTATGGCTTTATACGACGGCATTTTAATCAAAGAGAATCACATCCTAGCCGCAGGCAGCATCGCGAACGCACTCGCCGCAGCGCAAGCACTTGCGCCCAAACATGTCACGATCCAGATTGAAGTCGAAAATCTGGACGAACTCGCGCAAGCACTCGCTGGCGGCGCTGTGTCAGTGCTGTTAGATAATATGAGTTTGGTTGATATGCGCCGTGCGGTTGAAATGGCGCAAGGTAAAGCCATATTGGAAGCATCGGGTGGCGTAGATCTAACGACCATTCGTGCGATTGCCGAAACCGGCGTTGACCGGATTTCAGTCGGTAAACTCACCAAAGACATCCAGGCCATCGATTTATCGATGCGATTTAGCTGAGCTAAGCCATGATCCACAAAGCCCGCGTCAGCGGGCTTTGTGCTTTTCAGCCTTTAGCCTGCTGCGATGCGTTTTATAGGTTCTTTTTGTTTTCAGTGACTTAACGCCTTTGTGGCATTTTCTTGCTCGATAGCAGTTGACGGGTTCCGGTCCGGTTGGTATAGTTCGGCCTCTCTGCTGATGACGCAACGAAACGAAGTGTGTTTCTTGGTTGTTCAGCCCGATCTTTAACAATCTACAGCCGATGAGTGTGAGCCCTTGATTCGTAAGTCAAATCAAGTGCTTGCACTCAATTGAAAAGAAAATTGAAAGACGAACTCTTTAGAGTTTATCTCGCAGTTTCTTTGAGTATTGAAGTACAAGCCAAGTAGTAAACATAGCATAGCGATTAAACGAAAGAGTTTGATCCTGGCTCAGATTGAACGCTGGCGGCATGCTTTACACATGCAAGTCGAACGGCAGCACGGACTTCGGTCTGGTGGCGAGTGGCGAACGGGTGAGTAATACATCGGAACGTACCCAGTAATGGGGGATAACTATCCGAAAGGATAGCTAATACCGCATACGCCCTACGGGGGAAAGAGGGGGATCGCAAGACCTCTTGTTATTGGAGCGGCCGATGGCTGATTAGCTAGTTGGTGAGGTAAAGGCTCACCAAGGCGACGATCAGTAGCGGGTCTTAGAGGACGATCCGCCACACTGGAACTGAGACACGGTCCAGACTCCTACGGGAGGCAGCAGTGGGGAATCTTGGACAATGGGCGCAAGCCTGATCCAGCAATGCCGCGTGCGTGAAGAAGGCCTTCGGGTTGTAAAGCGCTTTTGTCTGGGAGCAAATCCTTGTGGCTAATACCCACCGGGGATGAGAGTACCAGAAGAATAAGGACCGGCTAACTACGTGCCAGCAGCCGCGGTAATACGTAGGGTCCAAGCGTTAATCGGAATTACTGGGCGTAAAGCGTGCGCAGGTGGTTTGTTAAGCGCGATGTGAAATCCCCGAGCTCAACTTGGGAATTGCATTGCGAACTGGCTAACTAGAGTACGGCAGAGGGGGGTGGAATTCCACGTGTAGCAGTGAAATGCGTAGAGATGTGGAGGAACACCGATGGCGAAGGCAACCCCCTGGGCTGATACTGACACTCATGCACGAAAGCGTGGGGAGCAAACAGGATTAGATACCCTGGTAGTCCACGCCCTAAACGATGTCAACTAGTTGTTGGGCTTTTCGGAGCTTAGTAACGCAGCTAACGCGTGAAGTTGACCGCCTGGGGAGTACGGTCGCAAGACTAAAACTCAAAGGAATTGACGGGGGCCCGCACAAGCGGTGGATGATGTGGATTAATTCGATGCAACGCGAAAAACCTTACCTGGTCTTGACATGTACGGAATCCTTGAGAGATCGAGGAGTGCCTTCGGGAGCCGTAACACAGGTGCTGCATGGCTGTCGTCAGCTCGTGTCGTGAGATGTTGGGTTAAGTCCCGCAACGAGCGCAACCCTTGCCATTAGTTGCCAGCATTCAGTTGGGCACTTTAATGGGACTGCCGGTGACAAACCGGAGGAAGGTGGGGATGACGTCAAGTCCTCATGGCCCTTATGACCAGGGCTTCACACGTCATACAATGGTCGGTACAGAGGGTCGCTAACCCGCGAGGGGGTGCCAATCTCACAAAACCGATCGTAGTCCGGATTGCACTCTGCAACTCGAGTGCATGAAGTCGGAATCGCTAGTAATCGCGGATCAGCATGTCGCGGTGAATACGTTCCCGGGCCTTGTACACACCGCCCGTCACACCATGGGAGTGGGTTTCACCAGAAGTAGGTAGGCTAACCGCAAGGAGGCCGCTTACCACGGTGGGATTCATGACTGGGGTGAAGTCGTAACAAGGTAGCCGTAGGGGAACCTGCGGCTGGATCACCTCCTTTCAAGAGCAAGACCTGCGGGTCAAGGACTCACACTCATCGGCTGTAAATTTGAAGATACAGAGACGACTTCATTCATAAATGAAAGAAGTTGTTGAGTTGGAAGCTGGGTCAGTAGCTCAGTCGGTTAGAGCACCGTGTTGATAACGCGGGGGTCATAGGTTCGATTCCTATCTGACCCACCATTGACGAGTCAATGGAAACAGCTTAGTCATGCCAGATTGGGGGATTAGCTCAGTTGGGAGAGCACCTGCTTTGCAAGCAGGGGGTCGTCGGTTCGATCCCGTCATCCTCCACCACGCCTTGCGGCGAGCACTGTGCAAGCGGTGGCGCAGCAAACAAGAGTTCAGAATTCAGTCAGTAGACGAATCAGAAATAATGATTCGGTCTGGTGATTTTGTTCTGGTTTCTTAAATCAGACCCACACAGGAATGTGTGACTGTATCGTTCTTTAACAAAATAGAAGAAGTAATATCTCCTAATTAAACAATGTGAAAACAGGGTAACTTGTTTTTACAGTAATAAATTGGGTTGATTGTATCTGCTGATCGAAAGATCAGCCGTTGTAGGACCTGAGAAACCCTACAACAAGTCGTAAATACGAAACTCTGACCAAGAGTACGGTAAAACGTGTTTGAGGTTATAGGATCAAGCGAATAAGTGCATCTGGTGGATGCCTTGGCGATGATAGGCGACGAAGGACGTGATAGCCTGCGATAAGCGTGGGGGAGCTGGCAAAGCGCTTTGATCCCACGATTTCCGAATGGGGAAACCCGGCCCTTTTGGGTCACTCATCACTGAATACATAGGTGATGTAGAGCGAACGCGGTGAACTGAAACATCTAAGTAACCGCAGGAAAAGAAATCAACCGAGATTCCCAAAGTAGTGGCGAGCGAAATGGGAAGAGCCTGTACGTGATAACTCAAAGCTTAATAGAAGGCAATGGAAAGTGCCGCCATAGTGGGTGATAGCCCCGTATATGAAAAGCATTGGGTGGTACTAAGCGTACGAGAAGTAGGGCGGGACACGAGAAATCCTGTTTGAAGATGGGGGGACCATCCTCCAAGGCTAAATACTCATCATCGACCGATAGTGAACCAGTACCGTGAGGGAAAGGCGAAAAGAACCCCGGGAGGGGAGTGAAATAGAACCTGAAACCGGATGCATACAAACAGTGGGAGCCCACAAGTTGGGTGACTGCGTACCTTTTGTATAATGGGTCAGCGACTTACGTTCAGTAGCAAGCTTAACCAAATAGGGGAGGCGTAGGGAAACCGAGTCCGAATAGGGCGCACAGTTGCTGGGCGTAGACCCGAAACCAAGTGATCTAGCCATGGCCAGGATGAAGGTGCGGTAACACGCACTGGAGGTCCGAACCCACTAACGTTGCAAAGTTAGGGGATGAGCTGTGGCTAGGGGTGAAAGGCTAAACAAACTTGGAAATAGCTGGTTCTCCTCGAAAACTATTTAGGTAGTGCCTCATGTATCACTGACGGGGGTAAAGCACTGTTATGGCTAGGGGGTCATCGCGACTTACCAAACCATGGCAAACTCTGAATACCGTCAAGTGCGAGCATGGGAGACAGTCCTGGGGTGCTAACGTCCTGGGACAAGAGGGAAACAACCCAGACCGCCGTCTAAGGTCCCAAATGATCAATTAAGTGGAAAACGAGGTGGGAAGGCACAGACAGCCAGGATGTTGGCTTAGAAGCAGCCATCATTTAAAGAAAGCGTAATAGCTCACTGGTCGAGTCGTCCTGCGCGGAAGATGTAACGGGGCTCAAATTGATAACCGAAGACGCGGATATGTACGATGTACATATGGTAGAGGAGCGTTCTGTAAGCCTGTGAAGGTGTCTTGAGAAGGATGCTGGAGGTATCAGAAGTGCGAATGCTGACATGAGTAGCGATAAAGGGGGTGAAAAGCCCCCTCACCGAAAACCCCAGGTTTCCTGCGCAACGTTCATCGGCGCAGGGTGAGTCGGCCCCTAAGGCGAGGCAGAAATGCGTAGTCGATGGGAAACAGGTTAATATTCCTGTACTTGGTATTAGTGCGATGTGGGGACGGAGAAGGTTACCTCAGCCAACGGTTGGAAGAGTTGGTTTAAGCGTGTAGGCGTGTAGCTTAGGCAAATCCGGGCTACTTTAACGCTGAGGCGTGATGACGAGTCGACTTGTCGACGAAGTGAGCGATACCCTGCTTCCAAGAAAAGCCACTAAGCTTCAGCTAATATCGAACCGTACCGCAAACCGACACAGGTGGGTAGGAAGAGTATTCTAAGGTGCTTGAGAGAACTCGGGAGAAGGAACTCGGCAAATTGACACCGTAACTTCGGGAGAAGGTGTGCCTCTAGTAGGTGAAGGTGTACAACTGGAGCCCAATGAGGCCGCAGAGAAATGAGGGCTGCGACTGTTTATCAAAAACACAGCACTGTGCTAACACGAAAGTGGATGTATACGGTGTGACGCCTGCCCGGTGCTGGAAGATTAAATGATGGGGTGCAAGCTCTTGATTGAAGTCCCAGTAAACGGCGGCCGTAACTATAACGGTCCTAAGGTAGCGAAATTCCTTGTCGGGTAAGTTCCGACCCGCACGAATGGCGTAACGATGGCCCTACTGTCTCCTCCCGAGACTCAGCGAAGTTGAAGTGTTTGTGAAGATGCAATCTCCCCGCTGCTAGACGGAAAGACCCCGTGAACCTTTACTGTAGCTTTGCATTGGACTTTGAAGTGGTTTGTGTAGGATAGGTGGGAGGCTTTGAAGCTGGAACGCTAGTTTCAGTGGAGCCGTCCTTGAAATACCACCCTGACCCCTTTGAGGTTCTAACCTTGGTCCGTTATCCGGATCGGGGACCGTGCATGGTAGGCAGTTTGACTGGGGCGGTCTCCTCCCAAATTGTAACGGAGGAGCTCGAAGGTCGCCTAGGTACGGTCGGACATCGTACTGATAGTGTAATGGCAAAAGGCGGCTTAACTGCGAGACCGACAAGTCGAGCAGGTGCGAAAGCAGGACATAGTGATCCGGTGGTTCTGAATGGAAGGGCCATCGCTCAACGGATAAAAGGTACTCCGGGGATAACAGGCTGATTCCGCCCAAGAGTTCACATCGACGGCGGAGTTTGGCACCTCGATGTCGGCTCATCACATCCTGGGGCTGTAGCCGGTCCCAAGGGTATGGCTGTTCGCCATTTAAAGTGGTACGTGAGCTGGGTTCAAAACGTCGTGAGACAGTTTGGTCCCTATCTGCAGTGGGCGTTGGAAGTTTGAGGGGGGCTGCTCCTAGTACGAGAGGACCGGAGTGGACTGACCTCTGGTGTACCGGTTGTCACGCCAGTGGCATTGCCGGGTAGCTAAGTCGGGAATAGATAAGCGCTGAAAGCATCTAAGCGCGAAACTAGCCTCAAGATGAGACTTCCCTAGGTCTTTAAGACCTCTAAAGGATCGTTCGAGACCAGGACGTTGATAGGTCGGGTGTGGAAGCGTAGTAATACGTTAAGCTAACCGATACTAATAGCCCGTGAGGCTTGATCCTATAACCTGAGACGCGTTGTTGCGATGAAGGTGCAATCGACCCGATTGCGAATTGTTGAATAAAGAGATGAACCGGCGAGTGAAAGCGAGCTGATGAAAGATTACTTCTTCTATTGATTTCGAGTGGTTGCAAAGGTAAAAACCTAAGCAGTCAACTCACCCAGTTTTGTCTGGTGACCATAGCGAGGTGGTCCCACTCCTTCCCATCCCGAACAGGACAGTGAAACGCCTCAGCGCCGATGATAGTGCGGATTGCCCGTGTGAAAGTAGGACATTGCCAGACTCCCTAAAAGAAAAGCCCAGCTCAACCGAGCTGGGCTTTTTGCTGGGCGAGAGAAAGAGGGTATTGCCTTGTGGGCTAGGCTGGCCATGCTCTGCGTAGCTATACCCATATTTGCCGCTGATAAAGAAAATGCGACTACAGTCTTTTCCTTGCTGTGCTGCCATGCGCTTGCGGTTAGAATAGCGCTACTTTTGATTGCATGGATTTAAGCAATGAGCTCGGTACTCGATGTGGTGATTCTCGCCGCCGGTAAAGGCACGCGAATGTATTCTTCCCTGCCCAAGGTGTTGCACAAGCTGGCTGGTAAACCACTGGTTCAGCATGTGATCGATACTGCTCATGGCTTGAATCCACATCAACTCGTTGTCGTTTACGGCTTTGGTGGCGAAAAGCTGCAAGATGCGCTCTCAGGTCAGAATCTCGGCTTTGCCCTGCAAGTAGAGCAGCTCGGCACAGGCCATGCTCTGGCGCAAGCCGTCCCGCAATTGAATGGCGACACAGCGCTGATGCTGTACGGCGATGTGCCATTAACGCGGCTGGCGACGCTGCAAAAACTGCTCGCTGTATGTGATGGCGGCAAGCTTGGTATTCTGACTGACATTCTCGACGATGCGACCGGCTATGGCCGGATTGTTCGCAATGCGGCGGGTCAGGTGACGCACATCGTCGAGCAGAAAGACTGCACAGCCGCTGAAGCCGCAATTCGTGAAATGAATACCGGCATTCTGGTTTTGCCGACTGCGCGTCTGAAGGGCTGGCTGTCCGAGCTGAAAAATGACAATGCCCAAGGCGAATACTATGCGACCGATCTGATCGCGCTCGCCGTACGCGATGGCGTCGAGATTGCGACGGTACATCCGCAGGATCACTGGGAAGCCGAAGGCATCAACAACAAACTGCAATTGGCTGCGCTGGAACGCATTCATCAACTGGAAATCGCCCGTTCACTGCTCACCGCGGGTGTGGGGCTTGCTGACCCGGCGCGGATCGATGTGCGTGGCAAGATCGAACACGGTCAGGACGTCAGCATCGACGTCAATTGCGTGTTTGAAGGCACGGTAACGCTGGGTCAAGGCGTCAGCATTGGCGCGAATTGCTACCTGAAAAACGTCACGATTGCTGATGGTGCAGTGATTCATCCCTTCTGCCATCTGGAAGACGCCGTGATCGGCGCGGGCAGCCTGATTGGTCCGTACGCGCGCCTGCGCCCCGGTGCCGAGCTGGCGGCTGAGGTGCATATCGGCAACTTCGTTGAAGTGAAAAAATCGACAATCGCCCAGGGTAGCAAGGTTAATCACCTGACTTATATCGGCGATACGACGATGGGGGCGGGTGTGAACGTCGGCGCGGGAACGATTACCGCCAATTACGACGGCGTGAACAAATTCCGCACCGTAATTGAGGATAATGTGCGGATCGGCTCGAACAATGTACTGGTTGCGCCGCTGACGATTGGTGAAGGCGCAACGACCGGCGCGGGTTCGGTGATCAGCAAGGATGCGCCAGCAGGGCAATTGACCGTTGCGCGGGCGAAGCAGATGACGATTGCAGGCTGGCAGCGGCCAGTTAAAAAATAGGGGTATATGGCTGTGGGCTTTTATTAATATTGCTTGCTGGCATATACCTATTAAAAAGGCCGCGTAAAGCGGCCTTTTTGTTTGAATGGACTAAAACTTAACTCGCAACAGCCCAGTTCTTCAGCGTCACATAATCGGTTTTGCCCGTCCCCAGCAGCGGAATCGCGCTGACGATGCGCAGATCGCGCGGGACGGCGAGTTCGGGCGCACCGAGTTCACGCGCTGCGGCGAGCAGCGCATCGCGGCTCAAATCGGTTTGCGTCGTGAACAGAACCAGCGCCTCACCCTTGGCCTCGTCGGCGCGCGCGCTGGCGGCGTGTTGCATCTCGGGTGACGCTTTGCGTGCAATGGCTTCGACAACTTCGAGCGAGATCATTTCACCGGCGATTTTGGCAAAGCGTTTGGCGCGACCCTGGATGCAGATATAACCATCGGCATCAATCGTTACAATATCACCGGTGTCATACCAGGCGATGCCGTCCTCGGTGGGCAGCGTATCCAGCTGACCGGGGTTTTCATAGCGCAGATACCCTTTCATTACATTTGGCCCGCTGACGAGCAACTGGCCGCCCTCATCGATACCCGGAATGGGTATCAGCTTGTGGCGCATACCGGGAACGAGCTGTCCGACAGTACCCTTGCGGTTGGCCATCGGCACATTCACCGCGACGACTGGCGCGCATTCGGTCACGCCGTAGCCTTCCAGAATCCGGATGCCGAATTGCTCGATATACGCCTTGCGGACGTTTTCATTGAGTTTTTCCGCACCGGCGACAACGTAGCGCAGTTGGCCAAAATCATAAGGGTGAGCGTATTTGGCGTAATTGCCGAGGAAAGTGCTGGTGCCAAACAGCACGCTGCAACCGCGGTCGTAAACAATCTCCGGAATGATTCGGTAATGCAGCGGGCTGGGGTAGAGAAACACCGGAACGCCGGTAACGAGTGGCAGCAGCGCGCAGGCCGTCAACCCGAACGAGTGGAACAGTGGCAAGGCGACCATAAATTTATCGCGCGGCGTGAAGTCGGCCAGCGCGCGGATTTGCGCGACATTGGCAAGCAGGCCATTGTGGCTGTGGACGACGCCTTTGGGTTTGCCTTCCGAGCCCGAGGTGAACAGGATGGCCGCGGCGTCATCGGGTGATTGCTTGATGGCAAAACTGCCCGGCCATGCCATTCCGCACAGCACGCGCAGTTTGTCGCCCGGCCCGATCAGGCCACGCAGGTCTTCCAGATACAACACGTCAATGCCGGGTAGCTGATCGACCAGTGCTTCAAGCTTGCCCTTGGCGATAAAGGCGCGCGAGCTGACGATGGTTTTGATATTGGCAGCGATACAGGCCGCCAGTATGCCTTCGCGACCCGCGCTGTAATTGAGCATCGCGGGTATACGTGCTCTGGCGCTCATTGCCAGCAGCAGTGCTAGGGTCGGGGTGGTATTGGGCAGCAAAATACCGAGTGCTTCATGCGGTGTCGAAATCCGGTCAACAATGCACGACAAGCCGAGGATTTTTTTCGTCAGGCTGCCATAGTTTTCTTCGTTTTGCGAAATATCTTCGACCAGCCCGAAGCTGCGGCCAAAAGCCTGTTGTGCGTCGAGATAAGCCTGAAATAATGTCCGCTCCGGGCGGGTGGCGACGAGCATTTCAAGCAGAATTTCGCGCATCAATTGCCCGGCTTTGCGGCGGCGCGCTTTGGCGGAGGGGAGGTCGGGCATCGCGATATGGCGTCGTCCCAGCACTTGCAGGCTGATTTTCGGAAACAGCGTGCGCGGGTAAATACCGCCCAAACGACTGAAAAAGGTTCGTGCCGCGCCAGAAATCCGAACCGGAACAATCATCGCGCCGGTGCGCGCTGCGGCGAATGCGGCACCGTCATACACCTTCATCAGCGAGCCGGTCGTCGTAATGCGCCCTTCAGGGAAAATCACCACCGGCTTACCCGCTTCGAGCAAGCGAACCACGGCCTTGATCGCCAGCGGATTGGTCGGGTCGACCGCCAGATAATCGCCCAGGCTCAAGAAAATCCGGAAAAACCAGTGTTTGGCCACCGAAGTATGAACAACAAAAGTCGCGTCGATCGGCAGGTAGGCGGCGAGGAAAATGCCGTCGAGAAATGATTCGTGATTGGCGACAATCAGCGTGCGCGGGTTATGAAACACGCTGAAATCACCCTTGATCGTCAGGCGAAAACAGACCCGGAACAAGGTTTTCATGGTGTTGCGAAACAAGGTTTTGAGCATGGTGGCTAAACGCTGACGGACAAATAAGCTTGAATCTTAGCAATAAACCCAAGGCATGTATTTTTAACCTGCTTGATGTCAGCTTAAAGACAGATTTTTCGTCTATGTCTTGCCCGAAAAGAAATTCCATTCAAGCGAGTAATGTCTTGATTCGTCGCGCAAATCAAAATGTGCAACTGCAAAACAAATGCCAACATCGCTAGGCGGTAAAGGTATAATGTTGAGTAATCAGGCGAGCACCCATACATATTTGGGGTATATTGCCGCAAGCCAATTCTAATCTGCTTTTCAGGTAAATACATCATGGCAAAAATGCTGGACCAGGCGCTGACTGACGAAGAGCTTGATCAGCTCGATCAGTTTTTGTACTCCGACGCGGTGGGAAAAGACGCCATGTCGCTGTCAATGCTGCACGGCTACCTGACAGCCATTCTGATCGGTCCGGCGCAAGTGATGCCAACCGAATGGCTGGGGCAAATCTGGGACAAGCCCGAAGCGGTGATGTTCGCCCAGCCTGAAGCCGACGCGATGATTGATCTGGTGATGCGACTTTACAATCAGATCGCCGACGAGCTGGCGCAAGAGCCGCCGGTTTACGAGCCCTTGCTGTACTGGGAAGACGACAGCCAGCAACATTCAAGCATCGAAGAATGGAGTCTGGGCTTCTGTTTTGGCGCGGGTCTGGCCGAAGAAGAATGGCAACCTTTGCTCGAGGAAGAAGAAGGCCAGTTTATGTTTATGGCGATCATGAGCGGCTCGGACGACGAAATGCGCGCCGACATGCAGCGCGAAGGCATCAATCTGGTTCAGCACGACAATGAAATTGCCGAACAGCTGCCGGAAATCGTCCTCGAAATCCGCGACTTTTTCCGTAACCGGCAAATCAGCGAGTCGGGCAAGCACCGACTGCATTGATCCATTACTTGGATTGCAAAACCCCATCACAGCATGCTGTTCTGATGGGGTTTTTTATTGACTGCGCGCCTTGCCCCTATCGGGTAAAATAGCGCTTTGTTTTTGAATAACGGCGATGTCTCGCCGTGCAAGGATATTTATGAGCCTCAAGTGCGGCATCGTCGGCTTGCCGAATGTGGGTAAATCCACACTATTTAACGCTTTGACCAAAGCTGGGATCGAAGCGTCCAACTATCCGTTTTGTACCATCGAGCCCAATGTCGGCATCGTTGAAGTGCCCGATCCTCGCCTTGGCCAGCTCGCGGCGATTATCAACCCGCAAAAAATCCAGCCTGCGATTGTCGAGTTTGTCGATATTGCCGGTCTGGTCGCGGGCGCTTCGAAAGGCGAGGGCCTGGGTAATCAGTTTCTGGCCAATATCCGCGAAACCGACGCGATTGTGAATGTGGTGCGCTGCTTTGAAAATGACAACATCATTCACGTTGCTGGCCGCGTAGACCCGATTGACGACATTATCGTCATCGGCACCGAGCTGGCTTTGGCGGACATGACTACCGTAGAAAAAGCCATCCAGCGTGATGGCAAGAAAGCGCGTTCGGGCGATAAAGAAGCTTTGGCCACAGTGGCGGTTCTGGAAAAACTGCTGCCGCATCTGAACGAAGGCAAACCAGCACGTTCGGCTGGGCTGTCTGACGAAGAAAAACTGGCGATTAAATCGCTGTGCTTGCTGACGATCAAACCAGCGATGTACGTTGCCAACGTCGCTGAAGACGGCTTTGACAACAACCCGCTGCTCGATAAAGTGACCGCCCACGCCAAAGCTGAAGGCGCGCCAGTCGTTGCGGTGTGTGCTGCGATTGAATCGGAAATCGCCGAGCTCGATGACGCTGACAAAGCTGAGTTTCTGGAGTCGATTGGTCAGGAAGAGCCAGGTCTGGATCGCCTGATCCGCGCCGGTTACGACCTGCTTGGCCTGCAAACCTACTTCACCGCAGGCGTAAAAGAAGTACGCGCGTGGACCATTCACAAAGGCGATACTGCACCACAAGCCGCCGGCGTGATTCACACCGACTTCGAACGCGGCTTTATCCGCGCGCAGACCATCGCATTTGACGATTTCATCCAGTACAAGGGTGAACAAGGCGCCAAAGAAGCCGGCAAGATGCGCGCCGAGGGCAAGGAATACGTCGTGAAAGACGGCGACGTGCTCAATTTCCTGTTTAACGTCTAAGTGTAAATATTTATAAGTCGGGTTGTTTGTATTCGATCTGATGGTTGTTGATTGCTCTGCATCTGGCGGTATGTTTTTTGCTGACAGCGGATAACCGGTTTTGGCCGGTACACGCAGGGCATTCGGGTATAATCAACTGATTGAATCGCCGAATTATCGAGGGTTGAACCATGAGCCGTACTGTTGTGTGTGTCAAATTGGGTCGTGAGGCCGAAGGTCTGGATTTTCCGCCGGTTCCGGGCGAGTTGGGCAAGAAAATCTACGACAACGTATCCAAAGAAGCATGGCAAGCCTGGGTGAAACACCAGACCATGCTGATTAATGAAAACCGTCTGAGCCTGGCCGATCCGAGTGCGCGTAAATACCTGCAGCAACAAATGGAAAATTATTTCTGGGGTGCCGGCGCTGACATGATTCAGGGTTTTGTTCCGCAATAATGTTGTAATGATTCAGGCCGCATAATGCGGCCTTTTTTGTCTTTTGATTTGAGCGACAAGTGAGCCATGACGTATAAACCTGCCGACAATCAGCTGATGCTCAATCGTGAATTGGGTCTACTGGAATTCAATCGCCGCGTATTGGCGCAAGCCGAAGATGCGCGTAATCCCTTGCTGGAGCGCTTGAAATTTCTCTGTATTGTGTCGAGTAACCTGGACGAGTTTTTCGAGGTTCGCATCGCATGGCTGAAAGAAAACATGCGGCACAACCCGACGCGGCTGCTGCCCGAAGGGCTGACGCCGCATCAGGCGTTTGATCTGGTTTGTATCGAAGCGCATGATCTGGTCGAGCGCAAATACCGCGTATTACGCGAAACGATTTTTCCTGCGATGGAAGCCGAAGGCATTTACTTCTTCCGCCGCAGCTTGTGGACTGATGCGCAGCGTGAATGGGTGCGCAACTATTTCTTCCGTGAATTGATGCCGATTCTGACGCCGATCGGGCTTGATCCATCGCACCCTTTCCCGCGTTTGTCGAACAAGATTCTGAACTTCGTCGTCGAGCTCGAAGGCCGTGATGCGTTTGGCCGTAATTCCGGTATCGCGATTGTGCAGGCGCCGCGAATTTTGCCGCGTTTTGTCAAAATGCCAGCCGACATTGCCGGTACCGAGCATGGCTTTGTTTTCCTGTCGTCGATCATGCATGCGCATATTGATGAACTGTTTGTCGGCATGCATGTGCTGGGCTGCTACCAGTTCCGCGTCACGCGCGATTCGGATGTTTCGGTCGATGATGAAGACGTCAAGGATTTGCGCGCTGCGATTGAGGGCGAATTGTCGCAACGTCCGTTTGGCGATGCGGTGCGGCTCGAAGTGGCCGACAATTGCCCGAAACATATTCAGGACTTCCTGACCGGCCAGTTTTCATTGACCGACGCTGACGTTTATCGCGTCAATGGCCCGGTCAATATGGTACGGCTGATGCAGGTCCCCGATCAGGTTGACCGGCCTGATTTGAAATACCAGCCATTTATGCCGGGTGTTCCGCCGGAGCTGCGCAAACAGAGCGATTTCTTTGCCGCAATCCGCCACGCCGATATTTTGCTGCACCATCCCTACCAGAGCTTCACGCCGGTGGTTGATTTCCTGCAGCAGGCTGCGCGCGACCCTGCGGTTGTCGCGATCAAAATGACGATTTATCGTACCGGTGCCGAATCGATCCTGATGGATGCGCTGCAGGAGGCTGCGGTACGGGGTAAGGAAGTCACCGTCGTCGTCGAGCTGATGGCGCGGTTTGACGAGGAAGCCAATATCAACTGGGCGGCCAAACTCGAACGTGCCGGCGCGCATGTGGTGTATGGCGTATATGGCTATAAAACGCACGCCAAAATGTTGTTGGTGGTGCGACGCGAAGAAGGCCAGCTTAAACGCTACGCGCACGTCGGCACCGGCAATTACCACCCGCGTACTGCCAAGCTGTATACCGATTTCGGCCTGTTTACTGCCAACCGGGAAATGACCAGCGACGTTAATGACGTCTTTATGCAGCTGACCGGCCTTGGCTTGGCGGGCGATCATCATCAGCTCTGGCAAGCGCCGTTTACGCTGCATAGCAATTTTATCGCCGCGATCGACCGCGAAATTACCCATGCCAAAGCAGGCAAGAAAGCCGTCATTATCGCCAAAATGAATGCGCTGCTTGAGCCGACGATTATCGACAAATTGTATGAAGCTTCCGGCGCCGGCGTGAAAATCCACCTGATCGTTCGCGGCGTTTGCGCGTTGCGGCCGGGTTTGCCGGGGATTTCGGAAAATATCCGCGTGCGCTCGATTGTTGGCCGTTTCCTTGAGCATCACCGCGTGTATTACTTCTTTAACGATGGTGCCGAAGACGTTTATTTGTCGAGCGCAGACTGGATGGGGCGTAATCTGTTCCGCAGGATCGAAATTGCCTTCCCGGTGCTCAATCCGAAAGTCAAACGCCGGGTGATTCGCGAAAGTATCCGGCCTTTCCTGGTCGATAACACTCAGGCCTGGGAAATGCTCTCTGACGGTCGCTACCGCCGTAAAGTCGCGCGCGGCGACAAGCAGCGTTCGGCTCAGGGCGTGATGCTGAGCGAGCTCATCGCCGGAACAAGGACCTAGTGGGTATGTGCCTGTATATTAATTTGGTATTGCTCTACAGGTGTATACATTGCAGGGTATATTGAAAAAGGCTGCCGAGGCAGCCTTTTTGTTGCGCGGTATTTCCCGCAGAAATTTATTGCAGTGCCAAGCCCAGACTCGCACGATAATGACTGGCCGCTTCATCACCACGTTCAAGCTGGGTGAGTAATTCGGCCAGCTCGGCATGTGCAATGGCACTAGGTTGTACGGCAATGCTCGCTTCGAAATAGCTTTGCGCCTTGCCCCAGAGCTCGCGTTTGCGGCACAGCCGACCCAGCGTCAGCAACAACAACTCATCGCGCGGATGCGCTTTGAGCCAATTTTCGGCTTGCTGCAATTGTGCGGTTTGCTGTTCGGCATCGAGAGCGAGCAGACCGTAGGTCAGCAGTAACTCGGGGTGCCAGTCGGCGCCCAGCGCTTTTTCCAGTACATCTTTAGCCTGCAAGGGCGCATCCTGCGCGATATAACAATTAGCTGCTGCCTGCACCAGCTGAGGATTGTGCTGTTCCTGTGTAGGCAGTTTTTTCCACCAGTCTTTGAGCTCGATCGGTGTCATCGGGTGTTTTTTCAGCAATTGCAGCTGCGCGGCAATACGAATATGCGCGGCCTGCTCGGCGTCAAGCGCGTCGGTTTTGCTCAATTGCTCAACGAGCTTGAGGATGGCTTCCGGATTTTGCTCGCGCTGGCGCAAGCGCAGCTCGAGTTTGAGTGCATTGGTCAGTTTCGGCGCTTGTTCGCGCGCCGTGCTGATCGCCTGACCGGCTTCGCTATAACGGCGCTCATCGAGCCATAACTCGCCGCAAGTGATCAGTGTGGCGAGGTGATCATCACCCAGACGCTGTTTCAGCTGCTGCAGGATTTGGTCGCGCTGGGCAAAGTCGCGCATGGTATGCGAAGCGCGTGCCGCGAGGATGCCGTTGACAGCAAAAGCATCGTCTTCACCGCTCTTGGCACTGTTGACCATGGCTTCGGAAGCCAGTCGTGCGGCGCGCTGGAAACGACCTTCAAAAAAGGCAATCCGTGCATCGCGTTCGAGTTTGACCGACGCTTCTTTGGCCTGTTCGGCCTGATAGCGGCGTACCCGCTGCGGCAGTCCGGCGATTTCGACCAGCATTTGCACCAGCAAATACAAGGCGATCACGCTGAGCAGCAGCAGGACAATAAAGACATTCAGCGACACTTCCATTCGCCACGGCGGCAGGAAAATCAATGCGTAGCCGGTATTGAGCTGGGCAAACATCGTCATGCCGACTGCGATTGAAAACAGGCCGATCAGCCAGAGCAAGAGCTTCATGGTTTCACCCTTTCTGCTGTCGTGCGGGCGCTACGTACGGCGGTCAGGCTCGCGGAGAGATCCGGGATGGCGATATGCAATTGCTGGGTTTCCAGTTGCTTGAGCTGCAAGATGGCGTTTTGTGTTACTGGCATTTGCTGATCGAAATAGCTTTGCAGATATTGCTTCACGGCCGTGATATCGGCGCGGAAAGTCGCTTCATTGCGTTGTAACACCGAAATACGTGCGCTCAGCAGTCGCAGCTTGATATTTTCACGCAAAAAGAACGCCTGTTCAGGTGTAAGCAGCGCCGCTTCCGGTTTGTCCATCCGGCGAATCTGGATCAATTGCCTGAATTCGGCCCACAATTCGCTCATTAGCTGACGTACCGTGCTTTGGCCTGCACTGTCGGCAGGCTGCTTTTTCGGGATGTCATGGCCTTCATCAATCAGCAGTGGCAGGGTGTCGGCCTTGCTGATCAGGCTGTCGAGTTTGGCAATCATGCCGACGACATCCAGATACGGCGTCGCCTTGAGCGCATCCATATCACTGCTTACGGCCTGACGTACGCTGATCAGTTCGGGACGGTTGAGTCGTGCCAGCTGCTGTTCGATGTTCGAGAGCCCGTTGAGCGCCAGATTGACGTCGCCCGAGAGTTGCAATTGCTGGCTGGCAAAAGTCAGCATTTGTTCAAGTTCGGCCAGCGTGTGGGCTGATTCTGCACGGGTCAGTGCGTCGTACATATCGGTCAGCGCTTGCTGACGGCTATCCGATTCGGCCAGCTTGCCGGCCTGATTCTGCAGCTGGACTTGCAGTTGCTGCTGATCTTTGCTGATCTGCTGGTGATTGCTTTGCAATTGCTGCTGCAGTTTCTGGTTGCTGGTCTGCTGGCTGGCCAGATCGGCTTTCAACTGCGTCAGCGTATATTGCTGATGTAACCAGACTGCGCCACTTGATAGTATTGCCACCAAAGCCAGCGCAATTGCTGGCTGGGGCAAGATACGGCGCTGGGGTACTTGCAGTGCGGCGGCGAGAGTATCGGAATTATTTTCTTGGGTCATAGATTTCTGCATCAAAGATGAGGTCAGCGAACGGTTATCGCGGCAAGTGCCGTGCCCGCAGCTTCGCTAAAGTGCAGGCAAATCGAACGGGTGATGCCACTATCGCCTGCCTGAGTCAGCGCTGTCCGGCAAGCTCCTTGAGCTTGCAAGGCATTGATGATTCGCGGGTGCGGGGCGAAATACTGTACTGATTGTAGCCTGTGCCGCGCCAGCTCTCCACCAATGGCGAACAAGTGTTGTGCTGCTTCCGAGCTGGAAACAATCAAGCCATCGCAACCTTGATCCAGTTGCGCGATTAATTCCTCGGCAGTCCAGCCCGGCGCCTGGCGCTGATACGCGCTGACCAGTTCAATCTGCGCGCCGCGTTCGGCCAGCGCCTGTGGCAGCAGATCGCGCCCGCCCTGACCACGGAAAATCATGATTCGTTGGTTGGCCAGATTGTGCAGCTGCGGCATCGCGAGTAATCCCTCGCTGTCGAACTGGGTTTGCGGAGAAATCAGCGTTTGAATTCCCAGCGCCTGAGCCCGTTTGGCGCTGCCCGGGCCGATCACGGCGACGGGAACATGCTCTGGCCAGCCGGTTGATAAACGCGAAAAGACGGCATCAATCGCGGACGGGCTGATAAAAATGGCCAGATCAACGCTCTCAAGCTGCGCCAGTGCGTTTTCGAGCGCTTGCGGGTCGGGCGGCGGTGCAATGTTCAGTAAAGGAAAAGTGACAACTTCGGCACCTTGTTCATTCAGTGCCAAAACCAGCTCGGCCGCTTGCGCTGCGGGTCGCGTGACCCACAGGCGGCGGCCTTGCAAGGGTTGTGAAGCCGCTTCAGTCATGCGCCATTTGTTTCAGAATTTCGCGCGCGCCTTCAGTACACAACAGATCAGCGACGGTGCGACCCAATCCGTCGGCGGCGGCGTACGAGCCATTTGATTCGGCAGTCACGACTTGCGAGCCATCGGGCAGCGCAATCAGACCGCGCAAGCGTAAAAAGCCGTCATCGCTGGTTGCATACGCTGCGAGCGGAATCTGGCACGAGCCATTGAGGCGACGTGACAGCGAGCGCTCGGCTTCAACCGCAGCGGCAGTGGCCGGATGATTGAATGGCGCGAGCAGAGCGGCCAGATCGGCTCGGTCGCTGCGGATTTCCAGCCCCAGCGCACCCTGACCTGGTGCAGGCAGGCTGATTTCTGGTGAGAGTTCGTTGCGAATTCGCTCGCCCAGCCCTAGGCGTTTCAAGCCCGCTGCAGCGAGGATAATCGCGTCAAACTCACCATCGTCGAGTTTGCGTAAACGCGTATTCACATTGCCGCGCAATGGTTTGATCGTCAGCTGCGGGTAGCGCATCCGTAGCTGGCTTTCGCGGCGCAGGCTGGCGGTGCCGACGATGGCGCCGGCAGGTAATTCATCCAGACTGGCGTATTGGTTTGAGACAAAGGCATCGCGCGGATCTTCCCGCTCGCCGACGGCGGCGATGCTAAAACCTTCGGGCAAGACCATAGGCACGTCTTTCATCGAATGAACGGCCAGATCGGCGCGACCATCCTGCAAGGCTTGTTCGAGTTCTTTAACAAACAGTCCTTTGCCGCCGATTTTATTGAGCGTGACATCGAGAATCCGGTCGCCTTGCGTCGTCATGCCGAGCAATTCGACTTGCAAAGACGGGTAAGTTTGCTCCAGCCAGGCTTTGACGAAGTGCGCCTGCCACAGCGCAAGAGGACTTTCCCGAGTGGCAATTACGACGCGTCGTAAATGGGTCGATTCGGACATCAGCAACACCTCTTTAGCAATGGCAAAAACGCAAGTCTACCACGACTCGATTTGTCGGGATTTTCAGCGGGAGTCCGCAGCTGAACAAGAAAAAGCCCAATCAGCGATTGGGCTTGGTATTAGCTTGATTTTTTGTCGTCTTTGGGAGGCTCTGGCGGCTCCAGATCCAGCTCCAAAATCCCGATTTGTTCATCCGGTTCGGCCTGGATTTTCAATGCCAGCTCTTCAAGTTCTTTGTCGTGGACAGAGACTGCCGTTATTTCTTCGCCCGTAGCCGATAAATCGGGCAAATCCAGCATATGATTTTCCGGCTCGGCAACTTGGGTGGGGAATGGCATCGCGCTGCTGCTTTGCATCAGCGTGGTCATCAAAGAAATATCCGGGTTTTCCGGCGAGGCCAAATCCAGCTGCAAATCATTGGCAATCGGTTTGCTTGGCGCCAGAGTGCGGGCATATTCTGGCGTATGCTCAAATGCGGGGGCTTCTGATGCCGCCTGAGTTATCGGCTTAGCCTGTTCGCGTAAATACAGCGGATTTTCCGGATCGAGCTTGGCGCCGATATTGCGTACCAACTCCCAGTCGGCAGCATCGTGGGGATGGTGTCTCAAGTTTCTGGCCAATTGCGCGTATTCGGTTTTCATTCCCTGTTGACGGAACAGACGGAACAGCATCAGCCAGCGCTCGATGTCGGTCGGATCTTCGTCAATGCAGTGATACAGCACATCAATGGCCTCGACGACTTCGCCTTGGGCAATCAAGGCTTGAGCATGTTCCATATCGTAGGCGATGTCCTGCACTTCGATGTTTGGCGGTCTCTCCTGTCGGGTGAGCATAGACAGCATGGTGTTCTTGGTCAAAAAACCGACGATGGTGCGAGGCGATTCTTGTGTGCTGATGTCGTCTGCCGGTGATAATTCATCGTCCTGCTGCCATTGTGCAGACCCGTTGGCGCTGCGGCGGCGAAGGAACACGATTAACGCGACCAGACTCGCAAAGATTAAGCCGCCCAGAGTCCCCCAGAACACCAGCGATGAGCTGCGGTCTTCTGCGACGGGTGCTTGATGTTCAGTAAGCTCTGCGGGAGCGGGTTGCGGAATACTGGTCGCGCTGGCTGTGCTGGCGATGATGGTTGTTGCGCTGCTTGCCATACTGGCCGACGCGGCTTGCGGTGCGCTGGCGGCGGAATTCATCTGAACCAGCCGCATATTCAACTGTGTGACTTCCAATTGCATTTTTTCTTGCAATTGATTCAGTTCGGCGATTTTTTGCTCCAGCAAGCGGGCGTATTCGGCATCGCTGCCGCGCATTGTCTGAGGCTGGGGCGTGCTTGATAAAGCACCATCGAGCCGCAACAAGCCGGTTTCTGTTGCTACCGGCTTGGGCTCCGGTTTTTTGCGTGAACGCAACTGCGTAGGAATGACAATTTCAGAGTCTATTGCGATGGGTGTGTCCCGGCCATAGTCGGGATTGGCGTCGAGCAATTTATCCAGGTACAGCGAATACTGTGACGAGCTGGCTGGATAATAGCGGCTGGCAATGTCGGCCAGCGTCGTCGATGAGCGCGTTGTGATGGTTTGCTGTTTTGTACTCGTCCGGCTGCTGACCGGCAGGCTGCTTGCCGTGAGCGGAGCGACTTCCAGAAAAGCCGTATAGCTGCGCGACAGATTCAGATTTTCGCAAGCAATACGGATGCCGACCTTGATGGCCGGCTCGCCGAGTAAATTGGCTGAGCTGATCAACAGCATGCCGCTGCGCTCGTTGCGGCTGCGCAGCGTAATACTGGCATTATCCAGATCGGGAATATCCCCGTCGGCCTTGCTCAAGCTGATGCAGTCGCTATACAGGGCTTCATCGGCATTAAGCGTATATGGAATGGTGGCGCGAAATGGCTGGCCAATATACGACTGCAGTTGCAGCTCGCCCAGTGTCAGCGCATGGCCAGCAGCAGGCAGCAACACGCTAATCAGCGCAAGGCGATGGGTCAGAGTCAAAGTTTTGGGCAGGAGCACGGGCATGGTCAATGGGCAAATCAGCCTGATTGAAAGAATAAAATGTGATTGAAAACGACACACAATGGTTCTTTTTTAAATCATTTCGCACATTCTTGCCGGATTAAATCTGGTTTTGTTGCAAGGCTGATTTTAAAAACTGCGCGAGTTGCTGCTGTAAGCCAACTTTAGTGCCGCCCGCTGACGGCGGTTTTGCCAGTATTTGCCCAGTCTCATCCCCGGTTTTTCAATCCAGATGAAACTCAGACGCGCGCACGAGAGCACCACGCCCAGCGTCGCCAGCAACAGCAAATGATTGCTCAGTGCACTGCCGGTATGAATATAAAGCGCTTTTTCACCCTGCAACTGCCATTCCGGAATAAAACGCGCGAGCAGCACATTGAGCATAAACAGCACAATAAAATGCATCAGATAGATCGAATACGACCACTCGCCCAGCGCGACAAAAACCGGTCGTTTCAAATAATCTGAAATGACGCCACGCTCTAGCGCAAACACCCCGATGGCCGCAGCAAAACCCCAGCTGGCCCAGTAACTTTTCTGCGGATAGTTCAGCGTGATCATGAAATACAGCGCGATCAGCGTCAGTATTTCCAGCGCGTTCATCCAGCGGCGGGACGGGACGAATTCACGGGTTTTGACGTGAGCCGCATACATTGCCGCCCCAATGAAAAAACAATTCAGCCCGCGCAGACCCGGACTGTGCGCCAGCTTCGGCGCCAGCAAGAAGCTGGCCAGCGAGCAGAGAAAAACCATCAACAGCATGGCCGCTGTGGTTCGCCGGCGCGCCAGCAACACGATCAAACCGAAAACGACGTAAATATAATATTCAACGCTGATGCTCCACGACGGACCATTGAATGCAAACAACTCGGCCTCGGGCAGCCAGCCTTGCAGCAGCAGCGCGTTATAACGCAACTGCACGATTAAATCGCCATCGAGCACCATATCTGGCAAATCGCTCAGCCTGGCCTGATCAAGCAGCGGAGTCAGCACAATCAGCGCACACATCAACAGCAACGTCGCCAGATGCAGCGGAAAAATCCGGCAAGTCCGGCTAATCATGAAATCGCGCAGCCCCGCGCCATTCATTGCCTTGTCGTGATAGCGATGCGCCAGCACAAAGCCGCTGAGCACAAAGAAAAATTCGACCAGCAAGCCTGCCGAGCGGAAAAAAGACCATTCGGCCACGCTCTGCCACAAATGGATATGAAACAGCACCACCGAAACGGCACACAGGCCACGGAAGCTATCGAGAACGACAAAGCGTTGGGAAGCAGCGGGATTCATTGAGGGTGACGAATTAGATCTGGCAGAGAAAACCGCATTTTAGGCTCAAGCGGCCAAATGAATGTAAGCAAATGTGCTGGTGCTGAATTCGCAAAGCTCCGCAATATTTATCTATGGGTATTTAGTTGCCTAGCTTATTTTACAGTGTGTTCGTTAGCATACCCACAAATGGTATGTTGATCCTCGGAGCTACGAGTTCTTGGTTTTATGCGGCTACGCCGCGATGTTTTGATGCGCGTTCCGCCGCGCAGACGGGTAGGGGGGCTTTGCTTCTCCAAAGCCCCCTACACCCCAAAGGAGCCCCCCGCCTGCGGCCCTCCGGGCTGCCCTCAGTCGGTCGCGAGCCAAACGATAAAACTGTTTGTCTCACTCCACTCCCTCGGCGATGGGCGACAGGGGATTAAAGCCCCAGACCACAGAGCGCGAACTAAATTGGCATGGGGTATATCAATCAAAGCAGGAATCAAATTGCCCTTCAGGGCAACACCATGGCATGTATATGCCGAAATGGTTGGGCTGCGCAGATTCCCCTGCATCGGCGCCGAGTGAGGCATGCCGTAGCTTGGCAACTTGTTGCCTTAGCGAAGGCTGTGCCCTTGGGGTAAACAGGCGGGGCGGGGTTTCGGTTGCGCCTGTTTTGTTAAGCGCAACCGCCGCCTCGACAGTCCGCAGCGAGGCGTGACGGAGCTTGGCAGCTTGCTGCCCTAGCGAAGGCCGTGGCCTTAGGCTAACAATCCCGCGTAGCGGGACGCGGATGCCGCGGCGCATAGCCGCCAATCCGTGGTGGATGAACGTTGCAGGCAAAGAAAAACCGCCATGGTTGGCGGTTTTGGGGTTTGATGCATGTGGTGTAATGCCTGCGGCGATTACGCACTACAGCGCTTGCTGTGAACGGAGATTGCTTTGGTTGATAGCCAAATTTCTACATAACCTATTGGTTTTTTTATGTCGGCTTCCGTAAGGGGAATGAGATTTAATTTTAGTTCGTATCCTTCATTACAAGCATGATTTTCAAAGTTGTTTTTAATTTGCTGGGCAAGTAGTTTGTCTTTTTCGCTGAAGTATCTTATGTCACCATTAGTCAATCCCTTGGGTATTGGATGATCTTGATAAGGATACTGAATATCACCCTCAGCTAAAGTGTCTGCAATAGAGGATAATATTTCCTTGGGGAAATCTGTTTCGTAGAAAATTTTTGTGCTTGGGTCTTTCAAAATTCTTGCTGCTTTTTTTGCGTCTGCCCATAGTTGTTGATCTTCAGAAATTTTGCTTAATCCTTCGAAGATGTTGTAGGTTATTTCTTCGGGAAATGTTACAAGCATTATTTGCTGTAATTGCTTGCTCTTTTCTCCTTTCCCAAAAATATCTTTTTTATGCTCTGTCATAAATTTTGCGACATCTAGCATCCAGACTTGCTTTGCTTTTTTTTCTTCAAGTACACGAGTTTCTTCCGCATTAATTTTGCTTAGTTGAAGCTCTTTATCCTTATCAATTGATGCAATGTATATCTGAGCAGCGCTTACACCAATGGCCGCTATCGATGCTATACCAGTGACGATGACCGAAAAATTCTCCTTAATGAAGGATGGCTTTTTATTTTGGGTTCTGGATATAAATTTTCTTTGTATGGATTTCATTTTTTATTTATAAGAGAGTTAGTTAGGCGTTGAGGAGAGGTCAATGCGCCTCTTCCCAATTCTCCCCAACCCCCACTTCCGCCAGCAATGGCACTTTCAATTCAGCCACGCCCGCCATGATGATTGGTAATTGCGATGTTACTACGGTCAGCTCATCGTCAGGTACTTCTAAGATCAACTCATCATGCACCTGCAACAGCAGTCGACTGCTCAATTTTTCAGCAATCAGCCAGTTATTCACCGCCACCATCGCCAATTTAATCAAATCCGCCGCCGTGCCTTGCATCGGCGCGTTGATTGCCGCACGTTCAGCCCCTGCACGCTGCGCGCCGTTGGATGATTTGATCGCCGGTAGCCACAGGCGGCGCCCGAACACGGTTTCCACAAAACCGGCTTCTTTCGCTGCGGCGCGGGTGACTTCCATGTATTCGGCGACGCCGGGGAAGCGGTTGAAATAGCGTTCGATAAAGGTTTTCGCCGCTTCGCGGGTGATTTCGAGCTGGGCGGCGAGGCCGAATACGCCCATGCCGTAGATCAGGCCGAAGTTGATGCTTTTGGCGTAGCGGCGCTGCTCGCTGGTGACTTCATCGAGCGCGATGCCGAAGACTTCGGCGGCGGTCGCTTTGTGAATGTCGAGACCCTGCTCGAAGGCGCGGATCAGCGCGGCGTCGCCAGAGAGATGCGCCATGATGCGCAGCTCGATTTGTGAATAATCGGCCGAAACGATTTTGCTACCGGCTGGCGAAATAAACGCTTCGCGGATTTTGCGACCCTCGGCGGTGCGTACCGGGATGTTTTGCAGGTTCGGGTCGGTCGAGCTCAGTCGTCCGGTGACGGCGACGGTCTGGTTGAAATTGGTGTGCACGCGACCGGTATTCGGGTTGATCATCAGCGGCAGCTTGTCGGTGTACGTCGATTTCAATTTCGACAGACTGCGGTGTTCAAGCAGCACTTTGGGCAGCGGGTAATCTTTGGCGAGTTCGCTCAATACTTCTTCGTCGGTCGATGGTGCGCCTTTTGGCGTTTTTTTGATCACCGGCAGTTTGAGTTTGTCGAAGAAAATTTCGCCGAGCTGTTTGGGCGAGCCGAGGTTAAACGGCTGACCGGCGAGCTCGTATGCTTGCTGCTCCAGCTCGATCAGCCGCAGGCCGATTTCGTGGCTTTGACGGTTGAGTTTGTTGGCATCGACCAGAAAGCCGTTGCGCTCCATCACGTACAGCACGTCGCGCGACGGCATTTCGATTTCGCGATAAACGTAATACAGGCCGGGCTGTGCCGTTAAACGCGGCAACAGGGTATTAGCCAGACGGCCAGTAATATCGGCGTCTTCAGCCGCATACTTAGTAGCGGTATCGAGATCAACTTCGGCAAAGCCGATCTGTTTAGCGCCTTTGCCGCAGATGTCTTCGTATTTGATCGTCGTTTCGCCCAGCTCGCGCAGCGCTTGATCGTCCATATTGTGTTTTTCGTGGCTGGCGAGCACATAGCTCATCAGCAGCGTGTCGTCGGCGATCCCGGCCAGATTGATGCCGAGATTGGCCATCACATGTTGATCGTATTTCAGATTCTGGCCGACTTTTTTGTGCTCGTTTGATTCCAGCCACGGCTTGAGCTTGGCCAGCGTTTCGTTAAACGGTAACTGCTCAGGGGTGTCCGCGCCGTGGTGCGCCAGCGGCAGATAGGCCGCTTCGCCGCCTTGCACCGAGAACGACATGCCAACGAGCCGCGCCTGCATCGAGTCGAGGCTGTCGGTTTCGGTGTCGAACGCCGTCATTGGTGCTGCGTTGATTTTGGCTAGCCATTTGTCCAGTAGTTCGGGCGTGTTGATACAGTCATAACGGCGCGCCAGCGGCGCAGCGGGGATTGTGGTAATTGCTGGTTTAGGGGGTATTGCCTCAGGGGTATTGTCTGCAAACAAATCTGAAGTGATACCTGTAGCGGTATCTGCTGCTGGAGCGGCGCCGACTTTGCCCTCCATTTCGCGCAGCCAGGTGCGGAAGTTATAGCGTTTGAACAGCGCCAGCAGCGTCGCGCTGTCTTCAGTCTTGTAAGTCAGATCGGCGAGGCCATTGGGTAGCTCGGCGCTTAGGTCGACGTCGCATTTGATCGTCACCAGTTCTTTCGCTGTTGGCAGCCACGCGAGCGTATCGCGCAGATTCTGGCCAACGACACCCTTGATTTCGTCGGCTTTGGCGACGATTTGATCAAGCGAGCCGTATTCAGCCAGCCATTTGGCCGCAGTTTTCGGCCCGCATTTGGGAACGCCCGGCACGTTATCGACGGTGTCGCCGATCAGCGCCAGATAGTCGACGATCTGCTCGGGCCAGACGTTGAATTTGGCAAATACGCCGTCGCGGTCGAGCACTTCTTCGGTCATGCTGTTTTCGATTCGCGCGTGCTCGTCGACCAGCTGCGACATGTCTTTGTCGCCGGTCGACATAATGGTCGTGATGCCTTGCGCGGAGGCTTGCCGCGCCAAAGTGCCGATCACATCGTCGGCCTCGACGCCGGCTATCATCAGAATCGGAATGCCGAAGGCGGTGACGGCGGCGTGAATCGGCTCGATCTGCACGCGCAGCTCATCCGGCATCGGTGGGCGCTGCGCTTTGTATTGCGGGTAAATGTCGTCGCGAAAGGTTTTGCCTTTGGCATCGAACACGCACGCGATATAATCGGCGTGCGTTTGCGTGCGCAATTTTTTGAGCATGTTGACAAAGCCGAACAGGGCATTGCTCGGCGTACCGTCGGGTGCGCTTAATTCGCGGATGGCGTGAAAGGCACGGTAGAGATACGATGATCCGTCGATTAAAAGCAGCGTCGCCATGCGGGAGTTCTCTATACTGTGATTGGGTGTGCCGCCCATTATAAACGAGCTATTAACCTGTTAAGGGAGTGAACCATGCGCCATTTACTGATTGCCCTGCTGCTGGGCTCGCTGGCGGTGCCAGCCTATGCCGAAGTGGTCGCCGACATGCCGCCACCGATGCCGACCGAAGATACCCCCGCTGTGATCGAACAAGCACCCGAAGTTCGCATCATTGAAAAATCCGACGCTACCATCGCCGAATATCGTTTGCGTGGCAAACTGTACCAAGTCAAAGTCACGCCGAAAGTGGGCAAGCCCTATTTCCTGATCGATCCGACCGGCAAAGGCGATTTCATGCGCCGCGAGCTGGGTGAGGATATTGCTGTCCCGACCTGGGTTTTGCTGGAATTTTGAGAAAATTGAATGTCTGTTTTTACTACCGTCAGCAGTGAAGATTTAATTCCGTTCCTGAAGCGTTATTCTCTCGGGCAACTCGTCGAGATCAAGGGTATAGCCGCAGGCGTCACCAATACCAACTACTTCGTTACCACGACCCATGGCAGGTATGTGTTGACGCTGTTTGAAACACTGCGCGCCGACGAGCTGCCGTACTACGTGAATCTGATGGTGCATCTGGGTCAGCACGGCATTGCGATTGCCGCACCGATTGCCAATCTGAATGGCGACTATGTCGACGAGCTGAACGGCAAACCCACATTATTGGTGCCTTGCCTGCCCGGAGCGGTGACCGATAGCCCAAACGCGGTGCAATGCGCTCAGGTCGGTGAAATGCTGGCGCAAATGCATCTGGCAGCCGCCAGCTACAGCGGCCAGATGGCCAACCCGCGCGGCCCGCAATGGTGGTCGGCAACGGCGCAGGATATGTACCCGTTTATGAGCGAAGCCGACGCAGCGCTGCTGCATGCCGAAGTGCAACTGCAATCGCAGCACAAATTCGATCAACTACAGATGAATTTACCGAAGGGCGTAATCCATGCCGATCTGTTCCGCGATAATGCGCTGATGAATGGCGATCAGGTTGGCGGTTTTATCGATTTTTACTACGCCTGCAATGACATCCTGCTGTACGACCTGGCCATTACGCTGAACGACTGGTGCGTGCTGGAGAATGGCGATATTGATGCCGAACGAGCCAAAGCCATGCTGGCGGGCTATCAGTCGGTACGCCCACTGACCGCAGCAGAAATCGCCGACTGGCCGATTATGCTGCGCGCCGCTGCGCTGCGTTTCTGGGTTTCGCGCCTGCTAGATTTTCACAAACCGGCTGCGGGTGAAATGACTTTCGCCAAAGACCCAGGCCATTTCCAGCGGGTGATCGAACATCACAAAGCGCGTAACGATTTCTGGCTCTGATCGGAGTCATTAATGACATTGCTAGAGCAACTTTACGCATGGCAAACCAGCCATGCGATTTTATTTGGTGCCGATACGGCATCATATTGCCTTGATCAGCGCCGCCGTTATCAAGGTCAGGCACTGGCCGTCGCGCGACCCAAAGACACCGAACAGGTGCAGCAACTGGTGCGTCTGTGTGCTGAACATGGCGTAGCGATTGTTCCGCAGGGCGGCAATACCAGTTTGTGCGGTGCAGCAACGCCGCTGTCCAGCGGGCAATCATTGATTATCTCGTTCGAGCGGATGAAGCAAATCGTCCGTGTCGATGCTGACAACAATACGATGATCGTGCAGGCCGGCGTGACGCTGGCGCAGGTGCAGCAAGCCGCGCTGGCGGCGAACCGGCTGTTTCCGGCCAACTGGGCCGCTGCAGCAAGTTGCCAGATTGGCGGCGCGCTGGCAACCAATGCGGGCGGCGTCAATGTGCTGCGCTACGGCAATATGCGCGAGCTGACCTTGGGGCTCGAAGTCGTTCTCGCCAGCGGCGAAGTCTGGGATGGCTTGCGCGGCTTGCGCAAGGACAATACCGGCTACGATCTGAAGCAATTGTTTGTCGGCTCGGAAGGCACACTGGGGCTGATTACCCAGGCGGTGCTGCGGCTTTATCCATTGCCGACCGCACACGCCACAGCGCTGGTCGCGGTGGAAAACCCGGCGGCGGCGATTGATTTGCTGCGTGGCTTGCAGGCCGAGGTGGGAGATCGGATCACGTCATTCGAGCTGATTTCTGCGCCTTGTCTGGATCTGCTGAAAAAACACTTCCCGCGGCTGGCGCAGCCATTTGACTCAATCCCGGCCTGGTGTGTGCTGATCGAGCTGTCTGATGGTGGCGAAACCGCCGCGCTGATCGACAGGCTGGCCGAATATCTGTTTGCCCACGGTTGTATCGATGCCTATGTCGCGCAAAGCGCCAGCGAAGCAGCCGATTTCTGGTTGTTGCGCGAATCAATTCCTGACGCGCAACGTGTTGAAGGTGTCAGCATTAAGCACGACATTAGTTTGCCGATTGGCGTGATTCCTGACTTTCTGCGAGTATGCGGTGCCGAGTTGATCGCTCACTTTAGCGGGGCAAACATTGTGGCCTTTGGTCATCTGGGCGATGGTAATCTGCATTACAACCTGTTTCTGGCTGATCAAACCGCGGGTGTTTACATGCAAGAGCACGCAGTGAACGAGATTGTTTATCGCCATGTTGCTGCACTCAACGGCAGCATCAGTGCCGAGCATGGTATCGGCCAGCTCAAACGCGAATCATTGCAGCAGGCGCGCCCGGCGCTCGAGTTGGCGATGATGCGGCAGATCAAGGCTGCGCTCGATCCACTGGGCATTTTTAATCCGGGCAAGGTGCTGTAGATTTTAAGCGCGCCAGTTTTTCGATCAATCCACTTGAAGGCATGAAATGACGCAGTCGGACGCGAGTAGCAGCAAGCATGAATTTGAATGGCATATTCCGGAAAGTCAGGCGCATTTTGATCCCTTGCTGGATTGTCTGGTTGAGCTGACGCGTTTACATGGCGAGCCGTGGACTGCACAGGCGCTGGCCGCGGGCTTGCCGCTGGTTGAAAACCGGCTGACGCCCTCGCTATTGCCGCGTGCGGCAGCCCGTGCCGGCCTTTCATCGCGAGTGCTGCGTCAAAGTCTGAATCAACTTCCGGAACGGCTCTTTCCAACGATCATTTTGCTGCATGATCAGCGCGCTTGCGTGCTGCTCGAAAAGCTCGCCGATGGCCGGTTTCGCGTCCGCTTACCCGAAACCGGCGAGGCGGTTGAGACTTTCACCGAAGCCGAGCTGACGGCACAATATGCCGGCATTGCGATCATCGTCCGTCCGCGTTTCCGCTTTGATTTGCGCACGCCAGAAATGGGGCAGATTCGCGAGCGGCATTGGTTCTGGGGTGCGATGTATGACAACTGGCGTATTTACCGCGATGCACTGATTGCCGCTTTGCTGATCAATGTCTTTGCGCTGGCGATGCCGCTATTTTCGATGAATGTTTATGATCGGGTCGTTCCCAATCATGCGATTGAAACCTTATGGGTGCTGGCGCTTGGAGCTGTGCTGGTGCTGGGTTTTGATTTTGTTCTGCGTACTGCACGCGGCTACATCCTTGATGTCGCGTCCAAGCGGATCGATATTTCGCTGTCGGCCTTGATTATGGAGCGGGTGCTGGGCGTGAAAATGAGCGCCAAGCCCGCTGCGGTCGGCTCGTTTACCGCCAATTTGCGGGCTTTTGAATCGGTTCGTGATTTTATTGCTTCGGCGTCGATCACGACGCTGGTGGATTTGCCCTTTGTTTTCATTTTCTTTCTGGTGCTGATCTGGATTTCACCGTGGCTGGTGTTGCCACCGCTGATCGGTGCGTTATTGATTGTCGGTTTTTCGTGGCTGGCACAGGCCAAGATGAACCAGATGGTCGAGTTGACGCAGCGCGCCGCAGCGCAACGGAATGCCACGCTGGTTGAAAGCATGGTGGGTCTGGAAACGATCAAAATCATGGGTGCCGAGGGGGAAATGCAGCGCCGCTACGAACGTGCAACGCGCTTTCTGGCACAAATTGGTGGCCGGCTTAAATTGCTCTCGACGACGACGGTGAATTTTGCTCAAGCGATTGCCCAGCTGGTTTCGATTGTGATTGTGATTGTCGGCGTGTATCTGCTTGTCGACGGGCAGATCACGATGGGGGGGATTATTGCTGCCTCGATGCTGGCGGGGCGCGCAATGGCGCCGCTGGGTCAGGTCGCAGGTTTGCTGATGCAATACCAGAATGCCAAAACAGCACTCGGCGCGGTGGAAAGCCATATGCAAATGCCGATCGAGCGCCCGGCCAATAGCTCGTTTTTGCATCGCGATGCTTTCCGCGGTGAAATCGAATTTCGCAATGTGACTTTCAAATACCCGGATCGTGATGATTTTGCGCTGAAAAATGTCAGCTTCAAAATGAAGGCGGGTGAAAGGGTTGGCGTGATTGGCCGCGTCGGTTCGGGAAAAACGACGATAGAAAAACTGATTTTGGGACTGTATCAGCCGGAAGAGGGCGCGGTGCTTATCGATGGGATCGATACCCGCCAGATTGATCCGGCTGAGCTGCGTCGTGCCATTGGTTTTGTTCCGCAAGACCCGCTGCTGTTTTTCGGTACGCTCAAGCAGAATATTACATTGGGTAATGCTTCGGCTGATGATGCACAGGTGCTCGCCGCCGCCGAGCTGGCCGGGATTGCCGAATTTGTAAATGCCAATCCGCGTGGTTTTGATATGCCGATCGGCGAGCGCGGAGAATCCTTATCGGGTGGTCAGCGGCAAGCGGTATCGATTGCCAGAGCGGTATTGAATGATCCGCCGATGCTGATTCTGGATGAACCGAGCAGCGCGATGGATCATCAGAGTGAAGATCGTTTGAAATCGCATTTACGTCATTATCTGGTTGGCAAATCGATGTTGTTGGTGACGCATCGAACTTCCTTGCTCGAATTGGTCGATAGGCTGATTGTGATCGATCAGGGACAGGTCATGGCTGACGGGGCGAAAGCACAAGTCGTCGAGGCCTTGCAACAAGGCCGGATTCCCAAAGCAGGAGGGGCGGCATAATGCAGGAACCCATCGATATGCAGACCGAGCTTAAACCCAATCTGTTCAAACGCATCTGGACGAGAATCAGCCAACGCAGCGATATCTTGTTTGATCGTTATATCTTTTTTTCCGAAGAATCAGATCTGATTGATGATCGCGATTACATCGCCGATGCCAACCATACGATTGTCGAGCAAAGCCCGCATGGCGCACGGGTATTGATCCGGGTTGCTGCATTGGCAATGCTGGTGCTGATTTTGTGGGCGGCATTTGCCGAGCTCGACGAAGTGACCAAGGGTGAAGGCAAAGTGATCCCTTCGCGCGAGTTACAGATCATTCAGAGTCTGGATGGCGGCAGCGTGCAGGAGATTCTGGTGCGCGAAGGCCAGCAGGTCAAAAAAGGCCAGCTGTTGCTCAAGATTGATTCAACGCGCTTTGTTTCGACGCTGAAAGAAAGCCGGGCTCAATATTTGTCGCTCAAAGCCAAAGCTGCACGGCTTGATGCGCTGGCCAATGGCAAGGCATTTGCAATGCCGGACGATGTCACGACTGAAGCGCCTGATATCGCCAATCAGGAACAGATGCTGTACGAATCAAAACTCTCCGAGCTTGATGCCAGCCTGGGTGTGGCGCGTCAGCAAATGAATCAGCGTACACAGGAACTCAATGAAATTCGTGCCCGTCGTGAGCAAGCCTCGCAAGGTTATGAATTGACCAAGAAAGAGCTCGATGCAACCCGGCCACTATTAAAAAGCGGTGCCGTTTCGGATGTCGAAGTATTGCGGCTGGAGCGTGATGTGTCGCGCTATCTGGGTGAACGCAATAGTGCCAGTGCGCAGATTCCGCGGGTTCAGGCTGCGATTTCCGAAGCCAGTCGCAAGATTCAGGAAGTCGAGCTGGTGTTTCGCAATGAGGCGCGTACCGAGCTGAGTGAAACCAGCGGCAAACTCAGTTCGCTATCCGAAGGTAATGTGGGCTTGGCTGATCGCGTCAAACAATCGGAAATCCGCTCGCCGATGGATGGTACGGTTAAACAGCTGTTTGCCAATACCGTCGGTGGCGTGGTGCAGCCGGGCAAAGACATTATTGAAATTGTGCCTGCCGGTGAAAGCCTGATGCTGGAAGTGAAAATCCAGCCACGTGATATTGCCTTCTTGCGCCCCAAGCAGCAGGCCACCGTCAAGTTCACTGCGTATGACTTCTCGATTTATGGCGGTCTGGCCGCCGAAGTGGTGCAGATCGGCGCTGACACGGTCAAGGATGAAAAAGGCAATGTGTTTTATCTGATCCGGGTACGCACGACCGAAGGTTTTCTGGAAAAAGACGGCAAACACTTACCGATTATTCCGGGCATGATTGCCGAAGTCGATGTGCTGACCGGCAAGAAAACCGTGCTGTCCTATTTGCTAAAACCCGTGTTGCGCGCTAAATCCAGCGCATTGAGCGAACGATGAGCCGAACTCTTTATTTGATCAGCGATGATCCGGTCTTGCTGGCGCATTGGCAGCAAAGTCTGGCGGCGTATCCGCTGCAACAGACGGGCGCAGCGCCTTTGCCCGCCGGGGCAACATTGATTGTTGACGCTGCCTGCAGTGGCGAGATGGCCTGGCAGCGTCTGGCCGAGCAAGGCAAGCTACAGGCGCATGTGGTCTTGCTCGCCAGCTCGACGCCCAATGACGAAGAGGGCTATCGGGCTCTGCAACTGGGCTTTAGCGGCTATTGCCATGCTTATGCGCCAGCGCCATTGCTGGAGCAGATTGTCGAGGTGATCCAATCTGGCGAAATCTGGGCCGGACGTTCGCTGGTGCAGCGGCTGCTTGGCGCGATCAACCGGCTGCCTGCGCAGCAAAACGTGCTGCAGGGTCTATCGGATCGTGAAGCGCAAGTTGCCCGGCTGACGGCCAAAGGCCTCAGCAACAAGGAAATCGCCCGCCAGCTCGAGATCACCGAGCGCACGGTCAAGGCGCATCTGACGACCATCTTTGAAAAACTGAACGTCGGCGACCGTGTCCAGCTGGTGCTGCGCGTCAACGGTCTGGTCTGAGTGATTTCCCATAGGATGCCTTGATTTCTCTGGCTTTTAAGCTAGTGTCGGTTTTTTGCCAAAACTGTACTTTGGTACAGTCGCCAGCCCCTGTCTGCTCACGTACATTCCAGCATCGGAAAAAATCAATCTGGGAGTCGTGGGCATGGCCGAAACCGTTATCAGCAGCGCAGAAGCACAAAAAATCGTCGTAGTTGAAGGCGAAGCATTTATTCGCGATGCCAGCGGTAAAGTCACGCCCATTGCCGCAGGCCAGCAGCTGCAGGAAGGTCAGGTGATCTTCACCTCGGCCACCGGCCACGTCACGCTGCTGTTGCCTAATGGACAGGTCATCGAAGTGGGCGCTGATCGCAGCCTGCTGCTCGACGGCGATCTGGCCGCCACCCAGCCGACGGATGCGACCGAAGCTAAAGTGGCTAACACCGACACCAGTGCAAACCAGATTATCAACGCGCTGAATCAGAATACCGATCTTAACGAACTTATCGAAGCGCCGGCTGCCGGTTTGAATGGCGCAGGGCCGGAAGGCGAAGGCAGTGGTTTTGTCCGCTTGCTCCGTATTGCCGAACAAGTCGACCCAATCAGTTTTGATTTTGCGACGACTTTAGCTCGGACCGAGCCAGTTACCCCAGCTTCATCAGGCGAAGCGACGCCTCAATCCGGTGAGGTTGATGATGGTACAGACCCCGGCGATACCGGTTCAAATAATGTGCCACAGGGCAACGATGTCAGTGTGACCACGACCGAAGATACGCCGGTCAGTGGCCAGCTCGTCGCCCAAGATCCGGACGGCGATACTCTGGTTTATACGCCAAATACCCAGCCAGGGCATGGCTCGGTTGTTGTTAACAAAGATGGTTCGTGGACGTATACCCCAAGCCAAGATTACAACGGCAGCGACAGCTTCACTGTCACCGTTACCGACGGCAAGGGCGGCAGCGATACGCTGACGATCAAGATCGGCGTTACGCCAGTCAACGATAGCGCCACCATCGCCGGTCAAGACAGCGGTGCAGTCACCGAAGACAGCAACGTCCAAGCCGGCAACACGCTGCAAATTGGCGGCCAGCTCACCGTCAGCGATCCGGACGGCGCAGCCGAAGAAAACTTCCAGCCACAAACCAATACACCAGGCACGTATGGCTCGCTGAGTATCGACAGCACTGGTGCGTGGAGCTATACCGCCAATAACGGTCAAAGCGCCATCCAGTCACTCGACGACGGCGGCAGCCTCACCGACACCTTCACCGTTCAATCGGCTGACGGCACCACACACAGCATCGTTATCACCATCAACGGCCAGAACGACGCGCCAGTACCGAGCGCAGCCACACTGAGCGTCAAAGAAAACGACCCAGTCGCCAACGGCCAGCTCGTCGCCAGCGACGTCGATACCAACGACCAAGGCAAACTGAGCTTCGCCACCGGCAGCAACATCCCGGGTCTGGTGCTCAACAGCAACGGCAGCTACAGCTTCGACGCCACTGATCCGGCGTACAACAGCCTCAAAGAAGGTGAAGTACAAACGATCACCGTACCGTACAGCGTCACCGACGGCACTGCGACGAGCAACAGCACACTGACGATCACCGTCGTCGGCACCAACGACAAACCGGTCGTACAACCACCAGTACCGACACCGGGCAACACGCCAGTTAACGTCGACCCGGCCACCGGCGACTACCTGCACTCGGTGCCGGAAGACACCGTGGTCAACGGCAAAGTCATCGCCAGCGACGCTGACAACGACACGCTCAGCTACAGCGCAGGCACCGCACCTAGCCACGGCAGCGTCACCATCGACCAAAACACCGGCGCTTATGTTTACACGCCAAGCGCCAACTACAACGGCAACGACAGCTTCACCGTACTGATTGACGACGGCAACGGCGGCACAACCACCGCGACCATCAAGATCGAACTGACGCCAGTCGGCAACCCGGCCACCATCGCCGGTCAAGACAGCGGTGCAGTCACCGAAGACAGCAACGTCCAAGCTGGCAACACGCTGCAAATTGGCGGCCAGCTCACCGTCAGCGACGTCGACGGCGCCGCCGAAGAGAACTTCCAGCCGCAAACCAATACACCAGGCACGTATGGCTCGCTGAGTATCGACAGCACTGGTGCGTGGAGCTATACCGCCAATAACGGTCAAAGCGCCATCCAGTCACTCGACGACGGCGGCAGCCTCACCGACACCTTCACCGTTCAATCGGCTGACGGCACCACACACAGCATCGTTATCACCATCCACGGCCAGAACGACGCGCCAGTCCCAACGGCCGCCACACTGAGCGTCAAAGAAAACGACCCCGTCGCCAACGGCCAGCTCGTCGCCAGCGACGTCGATACCAATGACCAAGGCAAACTGAGCTTCGCCACCGGCAGCAACATCCCGGGTCTGGTGCTCAACAGCAACGGCAGCTACAGCTTCGACGCCACTGATCCGGCGTACAACAGCCTCAAAGAAGGTGAAGTACAAACGATCACCGTACCGTACAGCGTCACCGACGGCACTGCGACGAGCAACAGCACACTGACGATCACCGTCGTCGGCACCAACGACAAACCGGTCGTACAACCACCAGTACCGACCCCGGGCAACACGCCAGTCAACGTCGACCCAGCCACCGGCGACTACCTGCACTCGGTGCCGGAAGACACCGTGGTGAACGGCAAAGTCATCGCCAGCGACGCAGACAACGACACGCTCAGCTACAGCACAGGCAGCGCGCCAAGCCACGGCAGCGTCACCATCGACGCCGCCACGGGTGCCTACGTCTACACGCCAAGCGCCAACTACAACGGCAACGACAGCTTCACGGTGCTGATTAACGACGGCAACGGCGGCACGACCACCGCGACCATCAAGATCGAACTGACGCCAGTCGGCAACCCGGCCACCATCGCCGGTCAAGACAGCGGTGCAGTCACCGAAGACAGCAACGTCCAAGCCGGCAACACGCTGCAAATTGGCGGCCAGCTCACCGTCAGCGATCCGGACGGCGCAGCCGAAGAAAACTTCCAGCCACAAACCAATACACCAGGCACGTATGGCTCGCTGAGTATCGACAGCACTGGTGCGTGGAGCTATACCGCCAATAACGGTCAAAGCGCCATCCAGTCACTCGACGACGGCGGCAGCCTCACCGACACCTTCACCGTTCAATCGGCTGACGGCACCACACACAGCATCGTTATCACCATCAACGGCCAGAACGACGCGCCAGTACCGAGCGCAGCCACACTGAGCGTCAAAGAAAACGACCCAGTCGCCAACGGCCAGCTCGTCGCCAGCGACGTCGATACCAACGACCAAGGCAAACTGAGCTTCGCCACCGGCAGCAACATCCCGGGTCTGGTGCTCAACAGCAACGGCAGCTACAGCTTCGACGCCACTGATCCGGCGTACAACAGCCTCAAAGAAGGTGAAGTACAAACGATCACCGTACCGTACAGCGTCACCGACGGCACTGCGACGAGCAACAGCACACTGACGATCACCGTCGTCGGCACCAACGACAAACCGGTCGTACAACCACCGGTACCGACACCGGGCAACACGCCAGTTAACGTCGACCCGGCCACCGGCGACTACCTGCACTCGGTGCCGGAAGACACCGTGGTCAACGGCAAAGTCATCGCCAGCGACGCTGACAACGACACGCTCAGCTACAGCGCAGGCACCGCACCTAGCCACGGCAGCGTCACCATCGACCAAAACACCGGCGCTTATGTTTACACGCCAAGCGCCAACTACAACGGCAACGACAGCTTCACCGTACTGATTGACGACGGCAACGGCGGCACAACCACCGCGACCATCAAGATCGAACTGACGCCAGTCGGCAACCCGGCCACCATCGCCGGTCAAGACAGCGGTGCAGTCACCGAAGACAGCAACGTCCAAGCTGGCAACACGCTGCAAATTGGCGGCCAGCTCACCGTCAGCGACGTCGACGGCGCCGCCGAAGAGAACTTCCAGCCGCAAACCAATACACCAGGCACGTATGGCTCGCTGAGTATCGACAGCACTGGTGCGTGGAGCTATACCGCCAATAACGGTCAAAGCGCCATCCAGTCACTCGACGACGGCGGCAGCCTCACCGACACCTTCACCGTTCAATCGGCTGACGGCACCACACACAGCATCGTTATCACCATCCACGGCCAGAACGACGCGCCAGTCCCAACGGCCGCCACACTGAGCGTCAAAGAAAACGACCCCGTCGCCAACGGCCAGCTCGTCGCCAGCGACGTCGATACCAATGACCAAGGCAAACTGAGCTTCGCCACCGGCAGCAACATCCCGGGTCTGGTGCTCAACAGCAACGGCAGCTACAGCTTCGACGCCACTGATCCGGCGTACAACAGCCTCAAAGAAGGTGAAGTACAAACGATCACCGTACCGTACAGCGTCACCGACGGCACAGCGACGAGCAACAGCACACTGACGATCACCGTCGTCGGCACCAACGACAAACCGGTCGTACAACCACCGGTACCGACCCCGGGCAACACGCCAGTTAACGTCGACCCGGCCACCGGCGACTACCTGCACTCGGTGCCGGAAGACACCGTGGTCAACGGCAAAGTCATCGCCAGCGACGCTGACAACGACACGCTCAGCTACAGCACAGGCAGCGCGCCAAGCCACGGCAGCGTCACCATCGACGCCGCCACCGGTGCCTACGTCTACACGCCAAGCGCCAACTACAACGGCAACGACAGCTTCACCGTACTGATTGACGACGGCAACGGCGGCACAACCACCGCGACCATCAAGATCGAACTGACGCCAGTCGGCAACCCGGCCACCATCGCCGGTCAAGACAGCGGTGCAGTCACCGAAGACAGCAACGTCCAAGCTGGCAACACGCTGCAAATTGGCGGCCAGCTCACCGTCAGCGACGTCGACGGCGCCGCCGAAGAGAACTTCCAGCCGCAAACCAATACACCAGGCACGTATGGCTCGCTGAGTATCGACAGCACTGGTGCGTGGAGCTATACCGCCAATAACGGTCAAAGCGCCATCCAGTCACTCGACGACGGCGGCAGCCTCACCGACACCTTCACCGTTCAATCGGCTGACGGCACCACACACAGCATCGTTATCACCATCCACGGCCAGAACGACGCGCCAGTCCCAACGGCCGCCACACTGAGCGTCAAAGAAAACGACCCCGTCGCCAACGGCCAGCTCGTCGCCAGCGACGTCGATACCAATGACCAAGGCAAACTGAGCTTCGCCACCGGCAGCAACATCCCGGGTCTGGTGCTCAACAGCAACGGCAGCTACAGCTTCGACGCCACTGATCCGGCGTACAACAGCCTCAAAGAAGGTGAAGTACAAACGATCACCGTACCGTACAGCGTCACCGACGGCACAGCGACGAGCAACAGCACACTGACGATCACCGTCGTCGGCACCAACGACAAACCGGTCGTACAACCACCGGTACCGACCCCGGGCAACACGCCAGTTAACGTCGACCCGGCCACCGGCGACTACCTGCACTCGGTGCCGGAAGACACCGTGGTCAACGGCAAAGTCATCGCCAGCGACGCTGACAACGACACGCTCAGCTACAGCGCAGGCACCGCACCTAGCCACGGCAGCGTCACCATCGACCAAAACACCGGCGCTTATGTTTACACGCCAAGCGCCAACTACAACGGCAACGACAGCTTCACCGTACTGATTGACGACGGCAACGGCGGCACAACCACCGCGACCATCAAGATCGAACTGACGCCAGTCGGCAACCCGGCCACCATCGCCGGTCAAGACAGCGGTGCAGTCACCGAAGACAGCAACGTCCAAGCCGGCAACACGCTGCAAATTGGCGGCCAGCTCACCGTCAGCGATCCGGACGGCGCAGCCGAAGAAAACTTCCAGCCACAAACCAATACACCAGGCACGTATGGCTCGCTGAGTATCGACAGCACTGGTGCGTGGAGCTATACCGCCAATAACGGTCAAAGCGCCATCCAGTCACTCGACGACGGCGGCAGCCTCACCGACACCTTCACCGTTCAATCGGCTGACGGCACCACACACAGCATCGTTATCACCATCAACGGCCAGAACGACGCGCCAGTACCGAGCGCAGCCACACTGAGCGTCAAAGAAAACGACCCAGTCGCCAACGGCCAGCTCGTCGCCAGCGACGTCGATACCAACGACCAAGGCAAACTGAGCTTCGCCACCGGCAGCAACATCCCGGGTCTGGTGCTCAACAGCAACGGCAGCTACAGCTTCGACGCCACTGATCCGGCGTACAACAGCCTCAAAGAAGGTGAAGTACAAACGATCACCGTACCGTACAGCGTCACCGACGGCACTGCGACGAGCAACAGCACACTGACGATCACCGTCGTCGGCACCAACGACAAACCGGTCGTACAACCACCGGTACCGACACCGGGCAACACGCCAGTTAACGTCGACCCGGCCACCGGCGACTACCTGCACTCGGTGCCGGAAGACACCGTGGTCAACGGCAAAGTCATCGCCAGCGACGCTGACAACGACACGCTCAGCTACAGCGCAGGCACCGCACCTAGCCACGGCAGCGTCACCATCGACCAAAACACCGGCGCTTATGTTTACACGCCAAGCGCCAACTACAACGGCAACGACAGCTTCACCGTACTGATTGACGACGGCAACGGCGGCACAACCACCGCGACCATCAAGATCGAACTGACGCCAGTCGGCAACCCGGCCACCATCGCCGGTCAAGACAGCGGTGCAGTCACCGAAGACAGCAACGTCCAAGCTGGCAACACGCTGCAAATTGGCGGCCAGCTCACCGTCAGCGACGTCGACGGCGCCGCCGAAGAGAACTTCCAGCCGCAAACCAATACACCAGGCACGTATGGCTCGCTGAGTATCGACAGCACTGGTGCGTGGAGCTATACCGCCAATAACGGTCAAAGCGCCATCCAGTCACTCGACGACGGCGGCAGCCTCACCGACACCTTCACCGTTCAATCGGCTGACGGCACCACACACAGCATCGTTATCACCATCCACGGCCAGAACGACGCGCCAGTCCCAACGGCCGCCACACTGAGCGTCAAAGAAAACGACCCCGTCGCCAACGGCCAGCTCGTCGCCAGCGACGTCGATACCAATGACCAAGGCAAACTGAGCTTCGCCACCGGCAGCAACATCCCGGGTCTGGTGCTCAACAGCAACGGCAGCTACAGCTTCGACGCCACTGATCCGGCGTACAACAGCCTCAAAGAAGGTGAAGTACAAACGATCACCGTACCGTACAGCGTCACCGACGGCACAGCGACGAGCAACAGCACACTGACGATCACCGTCGTCGGCACCAACGACAAACCGGTCGTACAACCACCGGTACCGACCCCGGGCAACACGCCAGTTAACGTCGACCCGGCCACCGGCGACTACCTGCACTCGGTGCCGGAAGACACCGTGGTCAACGGCAAAGTCATCGCCAGCGACGCTGACAACGACACGCTCAGCTACAGCACAGGCAGCGCGCCAAGCCACGGCAGCGTCACCATCGACGCCGCCACCGGTGCCTACGTCTACACGCCAAGCGCCAACTACAACGGCAACGACAGCTTCACCGTACTGATTGACGACGGCAACGGCGGCACAACCACCGCGACCATCAAGATCGAACTGACGCCAGTCGGCAACCCGGCCACCATCGCCGGTCAAGACAGCGGTGCAGTCACCGAAGACAGCAACGTCCAAGCTGGCAACACGCTGCAAATTGGCGGCCAGCTCACCGTCAGCGACGTCGACGGCGCCGCCGAAGAGAACTTCCAGCCGCAAACCAATACACCAGGCACGTATGGCTCGCTGAGTATCGACAGCACTGGTGCGTGGAGCTATACCGCCAATAACGGTCAAAGCGCCATCCAGTCACTCGACGACGGCGGCAGCCTCACCGACACCTTCACCGTTCAATCGGCTGACGGCACCACACACAGCATCGTTATCACCATCCACGGCCAGAACGACGCGCCAGTCCCAACGGCCGCCACACTGAGCGTCAAAGAAAACGACCCCGTCGCCAACGGCCAGCTCGTCGCCAGCGACGTCGATACCAATGACCAAGGCAAACTGAGCTTCGCCACCGGCAGCAACATCCCGGGTCTGGTGCTCAACAGCAACGGCAGCTACAGCTTCGACGCCACTGATCCGGCGTACAACAGCCTCAAAGAAGGTGAAGTACAAACGATCACCGTACCGTACAGCGTCACCGACGGCACAGCGACGAGCAACAGCACACTGACGATCACCGTCGTCGGCACCAACGACAAACCGGTCGTACAACCACCGGTACCGACCCCGGGCAACACGCCAGTTAACGTCGACCCGGCCACCGGCGACTACCTGCACTCGGTGCCGGAAGACACCGTGGTCAACGGCAAAGTCATCGCCAGCGACGCTGACAACGACACGCTCAGCTACAGCACAGGCAGCGCGCCAAGCCACGGCAGCGTCACCATCGACGCCGCCACCGGTGCCTACGTCTACACGCCAAGCGCCAACTACAACGGCAACGACAGCTTCACGGTGCTGATTAACGACGGCAACGGCGGCACGACCACCGCGACCATCAAGATCGAACTGACGCCAGTCAATGACGCGCCTGTGACCAACAACACGAGCGCTAGTGGCAACGAGGACACGCTGATTGCCGTGAGTCTGAGCGGCAGCGATGTGGATGGCTCGGTGGCCAGCTTCAAATTGACCAGCTTGCCAACCAATGGCACGTTCTACAGCGATGCAGCCGGAACCCAGCCGCTGAATGCCACCAGCGTGATTGCTGCAAGTAATAATGGCGCAACGATCTACTTCAAGCCAAACGCAGACTGGAATGGTAATGCGACATTCGAATATACCGCGACTGACAATCAGGGACTGAGCGACGCGACGCCGGCGAATGGCACGATTACCGTGAATGCGGTCAACGATGCGCCTGTGACTAACAACACGAGCGCCAGCGGTAATGAGGACACGCTGATTGCGGTGAGTCTGAGCGGTAGTGATGTGGATGGCTCGGTGGCCAGCTTCAAATTGACGAGCTTACCAACCAATGGCTCGTTCTACAGCGATGCAGCCGGAACCCAGCCGCTGAATGCCGCCAGCGTGATTGCGGCGAGCAATAATGGCGCGACGATCTACTTCAAGCCAAATGCAGACTGGAATGGCAACACCAGCTTCCAATATACCGCGATTGACAACAACGGATTGAGCGATGCAACACCGGCCAGCGGCACGATCACAGTCAACCCGCTCAATGATGCGCCACTGGGCGTTGCTGATCAGGTGAATGCGAATGAGGGGAAAACGACGACCTTTACTTCTTCAGTGCTGGGCAACGATACCGATATTGATTCGTCTGCTTCGTCGCTGAAAGTGATCGACTTTTCAGCCAACTCATCCGGCACTGCCGCGCAGCAGGCCGATGGCGCTCACACGATTACCACGGCCTTGGGCGGCACGGTCACGATGAATCAGGATGGTACGTTCAGCTATGTTGCGCCGGTGCGCAATCATGCTGATACAACGCCGGATCAGGATAGTTTCTACTATCGTGCGAACGATGGCAGTGCGTCCTCTGCGTGGACAAAAGTCACCATTGATATTGCCGATAGCACGCCGACTGCAGTGGCTGATACCGCAACGGCGGATTACCTCGGCGTGGTGGCTGGTAATGTACTGACGAATGATTCGGCGCTTGATCTGCCGATGAAAGTGAGCAGCGTGACTTTTGGCGGGCAGACTTACCAGTTGCCAGCCAATGGTTCTTCATTGGTACTGGATACCCCGAATGGCAAATTGACCATTGCGAATGACGGTAGCTATTCGTATCAGTCCGAAGTGAAAACCGTGGCGGTGGATAATTCGAGTCTGGCGCAATGGAATGCGGACGTTGGCTTGTACGGTCAGACCAGCTCGGCCTGGCACAATGCCGATGGTTCCTTGAATATCGGTGGTCTGGGTACGGCAGGGCAGAACGTCAATCTGCAAGGTGGTACGGGAAAAGTGGGTCTGGGGGTTGGGCAAGCCAAGGGCATTAACGGCGATGAAGCGCTGGTCATGGACTTCAAAACCGATGTGATGCAAGCGCATGTGACCTTGGCGCAATTTAATGGCGGCCAATCGAATGCGAAATGGTTTGCCTACGATAGCGAAGGCAATCTGGTTGCGAGCGGTAACTTTATGAATACCAGCAGCAATGGTTCTCCTGTGCTGCAAGAGGTGACTGCTGATCTGCCTTTCCATTATCTGGTGGTGCAATATACCGATCCAAGCAATCAGGGGTATGTGGTCACTGGCTTGAGCTATGACCTTGCGCCATCGACGATGAGTCCGGAAGTGGTGACTTACACCGCCAAGGATCAGGATGGTTCATCGGTGAACTCAACACTGACGCTGGGCGTGGCTCTGCCTAATACGGCACCGGTGGCAGTGGATGATTACACCTATACCAAAACCGGTCAGTCGGTGACTTACAACGTCATCGGCAACGATCATGATGCGCAGAATGACACGCTGAGCATTTTCGGTACGCCGGTTGCAACGAATGGCACGGTCACCGTCAATCCAAACGGTACGCTTACCTTTGTGCCGACAGCGGGCTTCACCGGCGATGCGACGGTGACTTACAGCATTAGCGATGGCCGTGGCGGAGTGGATACTGCGGTTTGGACGATCAAGGTCGTTGATGGAAGTAATGTCTTCACTGGCGGTGAAATTAACGACACATTTACTGCTATCGATAATAGCGTGATTCAACAAACGCCAGCGTGGACGGATTACAGCAAGTGGTTTGTAACCAATAATCCGGCCGATATTATCTATCACCCGGGTGTTGATGGGACGACGAACACGAGTGGCAATGATCAAGTATTTGTTACTAATTCTTCGAATGATTTCATCGAGGCTGGCAATGGTAACGACTTGATGTTTTTGGGTGAAACTCAACCCAATAATACGGGAGATCAGTCGCAGGCATTTATTCTTGCTGATGGCTTGATGACCGTGGCGCTGGGGGCCAATGACCAGAACACGCTGATGCTCAATACCAAACAGCAATTGTCGGCCGCAGCAAAAACCTCAGCCGAATGGGCAGATATTGCTCATGGTGGTGCCGGCAACGACACCATGTTTGGCGAAGGTGGCACCGATATGCTGTTTGGTGGCACGGGCGACGATAAACTGTATGGTGGTACTGCTGCTGACGGTCTGCGTGGCGGTGAAGGTCATGACCTGTTGAATGGCGGCGCTGGCAATGATGTATTGCGCGGTGATTCAGGCTCTGATGTGTTCAAATGGACTCTGGGCGATCAGGGCACGGCGGGAACGCCGGCACGCGATATCGTGATGGATTTCAACCGGAACGGTCTGGGTCGCGATGGGACTGCGGACGCTGACAAGCTGGATCTGCGTGATCTGCTGCAGGGTGAAAACAGCGGTAATCTGACGCAATACCTGCACTTTGAAAAATCGGGCAGCGATACCATTGTCCATATCAGTTCGGGCGGCAAATTTGCCTCTGGCGATAGTGATTTGACGATTGCAAGCAAGGAAAATCAGGTGATTACTTTGCAAGGGATTGATTTGACGACTGTTGGTAATGATCAGGCGATCATTGCCGACTTGCTGAACAAGGGCAGACTCATTACCGATTAAGTCGCACTGAGTAAAAAAAGGCCAACCTTCGGGTTGGCCTTTTTTATCGTTTGAAATTGCTGCTGGGTATTGCCTTGCAGGGCTTTTATTTATAGCTTTGTGGCTATATACCTTGCTGCGTTTCGGTGACGGGGCCTGTCGCGCCGGTGAGCCCCAGCTGTTCGAGTGTTTGCCATTCAGCGTTGGATCGCACCAGTTCGGCAATGATCATCAGGTCGAGGTTGCGCGCAATGCCGACCATGGCTTTGACCAGTTGCTGGTTGCCACTGTGCTGGTCAATTTCATGGATATAGCTGTTGTCGATTTTCAGATAGTCGAGTGGCAAATCATACAGTTTTGACATGCTGCCAATCTGGCGACCGAAATGTTCGATACCGACTTTAATGCCGAGCTGATGCATTTCGGTGGCGAAAGTGGCCAGTGATTCGCTGTCTTCGATCAGCGCATGTTCATTGATTTCCAGCCACAAGCGTTTCAGCGTGGCCTTCGTTTGCTGTGCCAGCAGCGTGGCCAGCTCGCGCCGGAATGGCGGGTGACTAATCGAGGCTGGGGAAATATTGACCGCCAGCTCGTTGCTCTCCCTGCCCAGTTGCTGCAATGCCAGCCGGATGGCGGCCAGATCCAGTTTGGGCAGCAGGTCAAAACGGCGGGCAAATGGGATGAACATCCCTGCCGAATGCAGCGCGCCGGTTTGCGGGTCAGGCAGGCGCAGCATCATTTCTTTGTGCAGCAATTGACCGGCAAAGTCGAGAACCTCATAGCTGACGGTATCAAACTGATCGTGCTCGATCGCGGTTTGCAATAAGTCGCGCCAATAGGTATTGGGGCGGTTGAGTTTGTGATGAATGAGTTGGGCAGCAGATACGGCATTGTGCGGATGGGCTTCGGCACGCGCGAGTGCCGCATCGATGCGACTCAACAGCTTGCTGACCGTATCACCCCTTTCGTATTCGCCATAGCCGATATGCAGCAGGTTGACAACTTCCGGTGCCAAGCTGGCAATGTCGGCGAGTAACTGCTCGGCAAACTGTTTTTCATCGTCCATGCCCGGTGCGACCAGCACGAAATCGGAGCCATTGAGTCGCGCGGCTTGCCAGTCCGGATTGCTGTCGGCGTGTTGCGCCAGCCGGGTGGCGAGCTCCATCAGCAGACGATCGGTGGCCTGATGCCCCAGGTGACGATTGATGTCGGCCAGATTATTCAGTCGCAGCATCAATAAAACGCCGTCGGGCAGGCTTTCTTCGTCGGATAACAGGCTGGCCAGGCGCGCCATAAAAAAGCTGCGGTTGGCCAGCCCGGTGACGGCATCACGATTGGCATCGAGTTTGAGTTGCTCGATATGTCCAGCCTGTTCATCGAACATGGATTTGACGCGGGCGACCATGCTGTTCATCGCATCGGCCATCGGGCGCAGCTCGATATAGGGTGGCGGTGAGATATGAATGAACTTGCGCTCGCTCATTGCCGAAACCTGTTGCATCATTTGGATGATCGGTCGACGTATATGTTTGAGCAGCAATGTCATCAATGCCCCGGTGAACATACCCCCGAGCAGCATCCAGAACAGCAGTTTCTTTCCGGCTAGCCACAGCGATTCATAGGCAAAGCGAGAATGAGCGCGGATCTGGACTTTGCCCGCCTGCTTCCAGCCATTGCTGATCAGAGCCTCGCCAGGCAATACCACAATCGGAAAGCGCTGGATAAACCAGTCCGGTACTTTGCTCGGCAGCTCGCGATTGAATTGCTCATAGACTGTTTTACCGTGCGGATCGCTGATGCGTATCCATTCAAAATGCCCAGAGTCAAAGAGCGCATTGGTCATCAATTCAACCATGGCCGGATCATTGGCCTGCTGGGAAATCGACAAAGCCAGCGCCGAGGCGGTATCGCTGCTCTGGGTATAGAGCTGGGTCTGCAAATAATCGCGTGCACTGTAGGTGCTGATCAGTAGCGCAGCCATAAAGGCCAGCAGCGCCGAAGCAATAATCATGAACCAGACCTGACGAAATAAAGACATTCTTTTTCCTTAAAAATTGATGCCTTCGCTTTTCATGCGAAGCAGTACATCTTTCCAGCGCGACAAGCGATCAATGGCAGCGGTCGGCTGAGCGCCACTGCCGGCATAAATGCCTTCGCTGTTAAAACTGAATACCGGAGTTAAATCAGGTCGACGGCTGGCCGGGCGGATCTCGGTAATCAGATTATCCAGAACCAGCGGCTCGGCATCGGGCGTGGCGTAATAAGTGAGAACCATATGGGCTTGCGTGATCGTACTGTTACTGCCGCCAATTTTGGCTTTGACATAACTGAGCCGGAGTTTTTCGGGGGCGACGCCCAGTTCTTTCAGCGAAAAATACTTGATGATCGCAAAATCTTCACAATCGCCAGCCGCTTTGGAGATGGTTTCCAGTGGCGTCGCCCAGTAATCGCTGGTATTCCAGATTTTACTGTCATCGTTAAAGCTCAGTTTGCTATTGAAAAACGCATTAACCCGTTTGAGTTGCTCGGTTTCAGCCTGTGTTTTGGCACCATTAAACAGAGTTTGAATCTCGGCCAGCATTTTATTGGCTGCTGCCGCGTTTTTGAGGTGAAGGCTTTTGGTTAACTGGTCAAAATCCCATTTTGACCAGGCGGGCAGAACGAGCAGCGGCATGCAAATAATGAGCAGTAAAGTACTGAGGCCTCGAAATAAGATTCGCATACCGCTTCTGTGCATGGCTGCGCAAGGCTATTCGCAGAAGCGATTATCTTGGCATAAAGTTGTGGGTTTTGTGCGGATATTCCGTGTCATGAAATTTACACCACATGACATGATTTTTTGCAATAAAATGGCGCACAATTTGATCTTTACATACTAAGGGTAGTTAAATGAAATTAAAACCTGTCGTTGTGATGTTGCTGTTGGGCTGTATGCAAATGAGTCTGGCCGCGAGTAGTCTGAAGGACGCGGTCGAACAAACTGTATTGAAAAATCCAGAAGTTCGCGCCAAGTGGTTCAGCTACAAATCATCCAGCGCAGAGCAGGATGTTGCCAAGGGTAACTATTATCCGCAAGTCAATCTGAATGGCTACACCGGCCTCGAAAGACAGGAGCGCCCCGTTTCGAATATTGGCGACACTTCATTTAACCATTCCGGCGTGAGCCTGGAATTGCGCCAGATGCTGTTTGATGGCTTTGCCACTTCGACCGAAGTGCGCCGCCTCGGTTATGGCAAACTGACCCGCTATTACGACTTGCTCGCCGCCAGCGATCAGGCCGCACTCGAAACCGTCAACGCATATCTGGATGTCTTGCGCTATCGCGAACTGGTCGAGCTGGCCAAAGAAAACTACGCGATTCACAAGGAAACCTATGACCAGATTGGCGAGCGTGTCGCAGCCGGCGTCGGTCGCCGTGTCGATCTGGAAACGGCAACAGGCCGTCTGGCGTTGGCCGAGTCGAACTGGCTGACACAGGCATCGAATCTGCACGATGTCTCTGCGCGCTATGAACGCCTGACCGGCATGCCGCCGGTTGCCGAAATGAGCAAACCGACCAGCCTGGCCAGCGCCATACCTGCTGATTCGGCGGCGCTGAAATCGCATTTGGGCAATAATCCGCAATTCAAAGCGGCCGTATATAACCTCCGTGCGGCCCGCGCGGATGCTGAAAATAAGAAAAGCGATTACTACCCGACGTTTGAATTGCGCGCCAGTCAGGCTCTGGACTGGAACCGCGACAATATCGACGGCAGCTACAAAGATGCCGCAGTGCAACTGGTGATGAATTACAACCTGTTCCGTGGTGGCGCAACCAAAGCGCGTGTTAACCAATATGCCGAGCAATTGAATCTTGCTTATGAACAGCGCGATAAAGTATGCCGCGACATTCGCCAGACCACACAAATCGCCTGGAATGACACTTTCCGCCTGAAAGAACAGCTCGCTTATCTTGACCAGCATGTGCTGGCCACCGAGAAGTCGCGTGACGCTTTCCGTCGCCAGTTCGACATTGGTCAACGTTCATTGCTCGACGTGTTGGATACCGAAAACGAATTGTTTGACGCCAAAATCGCACTGGCTAAAGGCGAGTACGACTATCAGCTTTCGCATTCGCGCGTGCTGGCGCAAACGCACCAGTTGCTGGCCGCTTTGCAGCTCTCGCCACTGGAGGGCGCAGCGCCCGAGGAAGATCTGGGTGACAATCTGACCGAAGATGAAAAAATTGCCTGCTCGGGGGCAATGATTGAGAGTGTCAAACTGGATCGGGCTGCAGCGATGGCGGGGCGCCCGCCACGCACCGCAGTGGTTGAAACCAAATCTGTCGAGTCTTGTGATAAAGGCATTACCGATCTGCTCAGTAACTGGTCTGCTGCGTGGTCCGGCAAACAATTGGAAACGTATCTGGGTTTCTATGCCCAAAGTTTTCAAGCCGAAGAGGGCAGTCGAGTCGATTGGGAAGCCAAACGCCGCGCCCGCGTGAGCAAAGAAGGCAAAATTACGCTCAAACTTGAGAATCAAAGCTGCAAAATGAGCGGCAAAGAGCGCGCTGAAGTGAGCTTTATGCAAAACTACAGCGCGAAAAATTACACTGACAGCGTGCAAAAAACATTGGAGCTGGTGCAAGAGGGCGGCAAGTGGAAAATTGCCCGCGAACGGGTAAGTGCTGGCCGGACCGAATAAAACCGACTGCCGTGCTTGAATTGAAAAAAGGCTCACCGATTGGTGAGCCTTTTTTGATGGCATCGTCGTGTTAACATCGGCGGATTAGTCTGCTCCTGATTTGCCATGAAACTGAACATCATCGCCGTCGGCCACAAAATGCCCGACTGGATTGCCGAAGGTTACAACGAATTTGCCAAGCGCATGCCGCGTGATTTCGCGCTGACGCTGACCGAGCTTAAACCCGACAAGCGCATCAGCGCGCGCACGCCGCAACAAGTGATGGCCGAGGAAGCCGAGCGCATTCTGGCTGCGATTCCACAGGACGCCCGCGTGCTGGCGATGGACGAGCGCGGCGCGAACTGGACGACGATGAAGCTCGCCGACAATATGAAAGATTGGCAGCGTGACGGCCGCGAAACGGTCTTTATCATCGGCGGCACCGACGGGCTCGACCCGCGCATCAAGCAGCGCGCCGACCAGCTCTTGCAACTCTCGGCAATGACGCTACCGCACGGTATGGTTCGCGTAATGCTCGCCGAGCAGTTGTACCGCGCGGTGTCGATTATCAATAATCACCCCTACCACCGTGAATAAACGTGTTCCCCCTTTCGACGAAGGGGGGCGGGCAGGGGGATTTCGGCAATCGTTGAATTGCAATGAATTGATCACTACAAGGTAAAACCGATGACCCAACTCTACCTCGCCTCCGGCAGCCCGCGCCGTAAAGAACTCCTCGCGCAAACCGGTGTGATTTTCGAACGTATCGCTGCGCCGATCGACGAAACGCCGCTACCCGATGAAAACCCGCGCGATTACGTGATCCGCATGGCCGTCGAAAAAGCCGAATCGGGCTGGCAGCACTTGCGGGATATGGGGCTGGCGCTCAAGCCGGTACTGGCGTCCGATACCTCGGTGGTGCTGGGTGACGAAATTCTCGGCAAGCCGCTCGATGCGGCGGATGCAACGGCGATGCTGAAAAAACTCTCTGGCACCGTCCACGAAGTGCTGACGAGTCTGGCCTTGCGCACCGAAGACGGCGTCGAAACGATGCTGAACGTCAGCCGTGTGACTTTTGCCACGCTGAGCGAAGCACAGATTGCCAATTATGTTGCCAGCGGCGAGCCGATGGACAAGGCTGGCGCTTACGGTATTCAGGGCGTCGGCGGGCTGTTCGTCGCTCATCTGGAAGGCAGTTATACCGGCGTGATGGGCTTGCCACTGTATGAAACCGCGCAACTGATCGCCAGACAGGGTCTGGGCTTTATGGCCGATTGATAGGCCTGAATACCCGCTGCAGTATTTGTTTGCGGGTCAATACTATATTGACCTGCGTTGATATACCCATAAGGATAGCTACAATGTCAAACCATGTTTTTGAATTGCGTCACGAACACATCGCGCTATGCGACCTGCTTAAAGCCGTTGCGATTGCACCATCGGGCGGCATCGCCAAGATGATGATTGCCGCTGGCGATGTGCAGGTCAACGGTCAGGTCGACACGCGCAAAACCGCCAAAATCCGCGCGGGAATGGTGGTCAGTGTGATGGGGGAAACGATAGAAGTCATCGCTGCTGCCGTGTGATGGCAGTAAGCCGGCTTCAAATGGCGCTAACGTTTCGACCGGCAAGCAGGCTTGAGCTGGTGTGCACCGCTGCCCTGTGCCAGACTCATTGTGTATCGCTGTGAATAGGTGATTCCCAATGCGCTATTTCTGGTTTTTAGCCGGGTGCATACTCGGTTCTGCTGCGCAGGCCGTAGAGCCGTTACGGCTGGTGACCGTGCTGCCCCCTGAATTGCCGGCGACCGCAGCGCATAAGCGCTTTATTCAGGATTTATTTCAGCGTATCAAAACGCCATATACCCTCGAATATCGCCCGGCGCGTCGTGCCATCGTCGAATTCAAAAGCGGTATGTTTGATGGTGATGCCGGGCGGGTCAGTTTATTTGCAGCCATATACCCAGAGGCCATTAGGGTCAACCCATCTTTTGTGACCATCAAGTTTTATAGCTTGAGTATGGGCAATCAGCTGAATATACAAAACTGGGCTGATTTACGGCCATACAGTGTTGCCTATCCTCGTGGCATCGTGGCGATTGAATCGATGTTAGCGCCGTCGGAGCGGCTCAATCCGGTTAATTCGGTCGATGTATGTATGAAGATGCTCAAAGCCAGACGGGTTGATAGCTGTATTCTGATGAATGCGTTGATTTCCGAGCGCGAGATAGAAGATGCCAGAAAAATGTTCACGGTTCAGCAATTTGCCGAATTGAGCGTCCATCTCTGGTTGGAGCCGAAACATCGGGCTTTGGCCAGTCAACTGAGTGCTGCATTAAACCAAATGCAGTTGGACGGCTCACTCCAGCGCTACCAGCATGCCATTCTGAATCCGCCAGAAAAGCCCTAGACGCTGGGGCTTTTTGCATCACACGCCTGAAAAATATAATCGCCCAAAGCGGTTTGTCCGTTTGTGCCGAGTAAATGCAGCCTAACATTCTCCGCGATTGCTGGGCTTTGCAAGCTCAGCGCCAAGCTACAAATACTTCTGCTTTGGGTTAAATGCCGCCATTCTGGCCGAAGTGCGGCATTTGCCGCGTCTACGATACGGGATTGACTACGGGTTTTCACTTATACTTCCCGCCGGCGGCACACCCGTTCCGCCGTGTTTCGGAGAATGACATGTTGCAAAAACTGTGGGTATTGGCCGGCCTGTGTCTGGCGCTGAATGTGCACGCCGAAGACGGCAAGGAAGTTTACAAGAAAGAAGTAACGGCGACGGTGATCTTCAAAAGCGGCTCGACGGCGACGGGACAGCCGATTCTGTACCCGAATACCGATCAGCCCGAGGCGACGATGCTGCAGGTCGATATTCCGGTGGGCAAGGAAACCGGCTGGCACAAGCATCCGGTGCCGGGCTATGCCTACATTTTGTCGGGTCAACTGACGGTGCAATTGAAAGACGGCGTCAGCAATACCTACCGCGCCGGCCAGGGTTTTGCCGAAGTGCAGAATACCCTGCACAACGGCAAGAATGAGGGTACCGAGCCGGTGAAACTGGTGGTGGTGTTTACCGGCGTTGCCGGTCAGCCAATCACGGTGAAAGCGCAATGATTTTTTGACGCCTTGATTCAAAAAAAGCCCGGCGATATGGCCGGGCTTTTTGCGTTGTAGAGTTTGAAGTGTTCACGCCTGAAACAGATAATCGCCCAGCGCGGTTTGCCCGTTGACGGTGCCGAGCAATTGCAATTCATTGCTTTCGACCGCAGCATCGGCATCGATGGCTTTGAACAGATAGATATTGCTTTGCGTACCGTTGTCGACAACAAACAGACGTTGATCGCCTATCGTGTAGGCGCTGGTGGCGCTGCCGATTTTGGCTGCGGCGGTTGTGGTGGTGATGCTGCCGGCGATATTGCTGCTGAAAACGACCAGTTCAGCGGTTTTGGCAAAGCCGCCTGCCGCGCTGCGCAATAGCCCGCCTTCGAGAATGGCATCTTTGTCACCCAGACCGCCCAGCGCTGAATTATCGAAAACCATTTTATCGCTGGCGCTGGCAAAATCCTTGATCGCATCCCAGCCCGATTTGCTGTCAAAAACAAAACGGTCGGCGCCAACGCCACCATAAAGGACGTCATTACCTGCGCCTGCAATCAGGGTATCGTTGCCGGAGCCGCCATTGAGCGTGTTTGTCGCGGCATTCCCTATCAGGGTATTGGCCAGCGCGTTGCCGGTGCCATTCACGGCCAGTGTGCCGGTTAGTGTTAGCCTTTCAACAAAATTACCCAGCGTCCAGCTGAGCGACGATTGCACCGTGTCGACACCACCGGCATCGGTGGCCGATGTCGTCGTTGTCGTTTCGTAGACTTTGTCCGCAGCATTGTCGACGACGTAAACATCATTGCCAGCGCCGCCGAGCATGATGTCGGCGCCTGCCGCGCCATTGAGGGTATCGTTGCCAGCGCCAGCATTGATGGTGTTTGCAGCCGTATTCCCTATCAGGGTATTGGCTAGCGCGTTGCCGGTAGCATTGACGGCCAGTGTGCCGGTCAATGTCAGGTTTTCAACGAAGCTGCCCAGCGTCCAGCTGAGCGACGATTGCACGGTGTCGAAACCACCGGCATCAGTGGTCGATGCCGTCGTTGTCGTTTCGTAGACCTTGTCCGCCGCATTGTCGACGATGTAAACATCACTGCCAGCGCCGCCGAGCATGATGTCGGCACCTGCTGCGCCATTGAGGGTATCGTTACCTGCGCCAGCATTGATGGTGTTTACAGCTGTATTCCCCGTCAGGGTATTGGCCAGCGCATTACCGGTGGCATTGATTGCCGCCGTACCGGCCAAGGTCAGTTTTTCCAGATTATTGCCCAGCGCATAACTGAGGCTGCTGATCACGGAGTCAATTTCGCTGCTCAGGGTACTGCTCTCGGTAATTTGATCGCCGGCATTGTCGATGTAGTAAGTGTCATTACCGGTGCCGCCGCTCATGCTGTCGGCGCCAGCCCCGCCATTGAGAACGTTGGCGACTTCATTGCCGGTGATGACATCATTACCACCGCCACCGACGGCGTTTTCTATGGTCGCGCTGTAGGCGATGGCAATACTGTTGCTCATATTATTGGCTGACGAATAGCTGCCACTTTCAAGGCAAATGGTTGCATCGCTGTTCCAGCCGCTCAGATCAAGCGTATCTATCCCGCCGGAATCAAACAGCGTGAGTACCGGCCCTGTATTCAGGGTGAAATCGTAAATTTTGCTGCTGGCGCCGGTGACGGTGCAGTGAAAGCCATAAACCGTGTCGCCCAGACGGGTGGTGGTCGAGACGCCATACATGTTTTGAATGGCCAGGATGTCGTCCAGCATCGGTGTTTGCGGCGAATAGGTATTGCCATTGGCGTCGGTCCAGTCGGCTTGCATGGTTTCCGTACTGCGGCCGGGCGAGCTGGTGCCTGCCGGGCCGAAATACGACATGATCGACAGGACGGTGGTGTCCTGATACGACGATGCAATGTAATTGCCATTGGCATCTTTCTGGTTAGTCCCTGAGTGATCCATGCCCAGGGTATGACCAATTTCATGCATGATGGCCATGAAACGATATGAGGTTAGATTCTGCGGCAGAAACTTGTCGTAGTTGAACCAGACACTGCCCGTTGAAGGGAATGCGCCATTGGCAACGCCGGTATAGCTGGTGCTGCTGCCAAATTCGATATCGGAGTAGCCTGCAGCTTCAGTGCCATTGCGGCTGATTTCCTGAAAGCTTTGCGGAATCAGATCGTCCCACATTTGCAGTGCAAGGCGCATCGTATCCTGCTGCTCGGCGGTCATGGCTACAAAGTCGTCACGATAGGTGCCGCTGCTGTAGTTGTCCATTCCCTCCTTGGCGGTCGGGAACGAGAAGGTGATGGTTGATTTGACATTGCCGGATTGATCACGCCACAGATAGCCCGTATCCAGTGTGGTGATTATTTCTTCATTCGATAAAACCGGCAGTGCCATGACTCTCTCCAGCATGCCATGAGCGCTATCTGACGCTCACGGGTCAAGTAATTTAAATGAAAGAAATCGTGTTTAATCAGCTAGATAAACTATTTTCAGCAGCGGGAATGCTGAATGATTTGACCGGAAAGATCAATTGAATTTACCGGATCCGGCATGAATCCATATTGATATGCGCGCCGCGCGGGTAGACCCGGCTTTTGTCCGGCAGCTACCCGGCTGGATCCGGGCTTGATGGCGGAGAAAGCGGATTCAATCTGTATTCCTGCATTCGACTTTCTGGCCGGCCGGTGACAATCAAAATCCAGTAAGCAGAAACGGGCGATTTACGCCCGTTTTATATGGGTATATGGCGCAAGGCTATATTGAATCTAGCTCAGCACTTTATACACCTGCCCGGTTTGTTTGCCTTCGACGCTCTTGCTGTACGCCAGCGCGACCTTGGCTGCGGCGACCGAATCGAAGCCGCGGAAGTAGGGGCCGTACACCGGCAACGATTCGGTCAGCACGGTCGGGCTGACTGCGTTGATGCGCAGTCCGCGCGGCAGCTCGATCGCTGCGCCGATCACAAAACCGTCGATCCCGGCGTTAACCAGACTGGCGCTGCTGCCGTAGACAATCGGATCGTTCGACAGCACGCCGCTGGTCAGCGTGAAGCTGCCACCGTCATTCAGCACATGCTGGCCGGCGAGCACCAGATTGACTTGCCCCATCAGTTTGTCGGCCAGACCGACCCCCATCAATTCAGGTGTCATGTCGGCCAGCGCGCCAAAATGCAGATTACCGGCCGCCGAAATCACCGCGTCCACCGCGCCGACTTGTGCATACATTGCCTGCACTGAAGCGAAATCCTTGATGTCGACCCGGATGTCGCCGCTGTTGCGACCGGCGGTGATGATGTCATGACGCGGAGCGAGTTCGTTTTTGACCGCCTGACCGATGGTGCCGTTAGCGCCGATAAGCAGAATTTTCATTTTGGATACCCCTAGTGATGGATTGCTGTTTTGTTGATGAATTCATCATACTCGGCGCGTTTGTTGCGATAAACTGCGTTTTAATTGATCAATTGTTTACTAATTGGAAACAATATGTTGGTGCAAGATCCCCTGAATGACATGCAGCAACTCTGGCCCTGGGCGATGGCGTTCTCTGCCGTGATGGCGTATGGCAGCTTCACCGCCGCCGCCGGGGCGATGGGTGTCTCGAAGGCTTTGCTGAGCAAACAGGTGCAGCAGTTGGAGCGCGCACTGGGTACGCAATTGCTGTACCGCACGACGCGGCGGCTTAATCTGACCGAGGCGGGTCAGCTGTATCTGGCGCATTGTCACGACTGGCAAGCCCGGATGCAGGCGGCTGGTCAGGCTTTGCTCGAACAGCGGCAGGCCGTGGCCGGGCATTTGCGGATCACGGTGCCGACCAGTTTTGGCGGCGTGTTCATGGCCAAAGCCTTGATGGCGTTTCGCGCGCAATACCCGCTGGTCACGATTGAGCTGGATTTGTCGGCCATGCCGCGCGATCTGGAGGCCGATGGATTCGATCTGGCGATCCGCTCGAATCTGGCGCCCCCTGAGCGGCTGATCAGTCGTCCACTGGCGCTGGTGCACGACTGGCTGCTGGCTTCGCCCGAATTTCTGGCCGGACTGCCGGCGGAGATCGACAATCCGGCGCAACTGGCTGGCCAGCCCTGCCTGATGAATTCGCATTTTGCACAGGCCGATCGCTGGGAGCTGATTGGTGACGGCGAATTGCATGTCGCGCACATCAGCGCGCCATTTCGCGCCAATGATTATGGTCTGTTGCGCAATTTTGCATTGCAGGGCGCCGGCATCGCACGGTTGCCGTCGTATCTGGCCGGGAACGACGTTGAGCATGGCCGCCTGATCCGGGTCTTGCCGCAATACCGTTTGCGCGGGCAGTCCATTTATCTGGTTTACCCGCAACGCCTGCCACAACCGGCCAAGGTATCGGCGCTGGTGGGTTTTTTGCAGGATTGGTTTGCCGCGCCGGAACAGGCTGCAATGCTGGCTTGATTGATATTGGTAATCAGGCTTGGGGTCTGTTGACGTTTGGTTTGCGAATCGCGTTTGTGCTGATTCGGTTGTCCGGAATCAGCCAGATCGCGAAGGTCAGCAGCCATCGCTGAATGCTTCAAGCTGGGTTTTATTCATACTGTGTGCCAATGAAAAAAGCCAAACAGACACACTGTTTGGCTTCGGGTCTGAATGAATTCCGAGCTTATTCGATCAGGTCTTTGTATGCATACCAGGTGGCATGCCCCAGTAGCGGGAAGATAACGATCAGGCCGATCAGATAGGTGGCAAAGCCGATTGCCGTCAGTGCCACAATGATGGCTGCCCAGATGGCCATGGTGCTGAGGTTTTCGGCGACCGCACGCAAGCTGGTCATCATTGCGGTGACGCTGTCGACTTCGCGGTCTGCCAGCATCGGGATAGAGACTGCGGTTAATGCGAAAACGAAGCAGGCGAGCAGAAAGCCTGCCGCGACCCAGATGAGCGTGAAGTTGAGGTATTCGCCGGTAAGTGCTGCCAGTAAAGACGTGCCGGCGGGTACTTCCCCGCCGTATAGCAGGGCAAACAGAATCGCCGAGACGCGCTCCCAGGCAATCGCGACCATGCCCAGGATGACGCCAAGAAATGCAACTTGACTGAGATTTTTACCGGCATCGCGTAGCGACTGGATAAATGAAGTCGTTCTGCCTTCTTCACGTTCGCTGGTGAGTTCATAAATACCTGCAGCTGCCAGGGGTGATAGCAACAGAAATCCGGTGATTAATGAAGTAAAAAAGTGTCCTCGCGGGTCGACCAGACTGAGTATGAGCCAGCCAAAAGCCGTGATCAGCAGGCCATAAGTCAGGCTGGGGCCGGGGTGTTGCATTAAGTCGTTCATTCCCAGTTTGAGCCATACCAGAGGCCGGTCTGCGCCGACTTTGCGGGTTTTTGGCAGCGTGAAATGCTGATCGAGTTCGGAAAGATGAAGATCCATGCTCGTGCTCCCTACGAGATTGGTAATGGTTCTTGTTAGACGTTTTTCCATTGCTTTGTAGCCTTGAACTGACGGGCGGCAATTGCTGCGCTGCACAATTAGTGTTTGATTATCAATAACTTGCACCTTACTGATTTTTTGCTAGCGTGTATGAGAAGCACTGCCCATACAGGAGCTCAGCGAATGAGTCAGTTTTGCCCTTGCAAGATGAATACCGCAGTTGCGATTAGCAGTTTCGCTAGCCCTGTCGCCATGGCTGCCGGCGAATTCTGGACCTTTACTCCGCCTGCCAGCCCAATTGCCTTGCAAATCGAAGGCCTGCACAGTTATTTAATGATTGTCATTCTGGTGATTTTTGTGCTGGTGTTTGGCTTTATGTTTTATGCCATTTTGCGCCACCGTAAATCGCTGGGGCATGCGGCCAAGCCATTTCATGAAAACACTACGGTCGAAATCCTGTGGACGCTGATTCCGGCGCTGATCTTGCTGGCGATGGCTTGGCCCGCCGCCAGTGTGGTGTTGGCGCAAAAAGATACTAGGGGTGCGGCAATCACGATCAAGGCGACCGGTTTTCAGTGGTTCTGGTCGTATGACTATCTCGATTACGGTTTTGGCTTCAAGAGCAAGCTGGCGACGCCGCGCGAGCAGATCGACAATCATGCTGACGCGGGTCAAGCCAAAGGCTCGCATTATTTGCTCGAGGTCGATCATGAGCTGGTCGTTCCGGTTGGGCAAAAAGTGCGGATTTTAACGACGGCCAATGATGTGATTCATAGCTGGGGTGTGCCCGCTTTTGGCGTTAAGCAGGATGCGATCCCCGGTTTTATTCGTGACACCTGGTTTACTGCTGACAAAGTCGGCACGTATCGCGGCCAGTGTGTCGAGCTGTGCGGCAAAGACCACGGCTTTATGCCCATTGTCGTGAAAGTGGTCAGCAATGACGATTTTAAAACCTGGGTGGCCGAACAGCAGGCTAAAGCCAAAGCGATGCAGGATGACCCGAATAAAAAATGGTCTGATGCTGATTTGCTCGCTCGTGGCAAGCAGGTCTACGAAGCCAATTGTGCCGCCTGCCATAAAGCAGATGGTACGGGGGGTGGACCGTTCCCGAGCATGATTGGTTCGAAAATTACCACCGGCAGCAAGGAAGGGCATCTGCATATCGTGCTCAATGGCAAGAATGCAATGCCGGCCTGGCAGAGTCTGTCCGACGTTGAAATTGCCGCTGTTATCAGTTACGAGCGTAATAGCTGGGGCAATCAGGCCGGTTTTGTTCACCCAAGCGAAGTGAAAACAGCACGAGGAGCGAAATAAATGAGCGCTGAAGTAATTCACTCAAGCCCGAATGCTGCACATACCCATGGGGAGCATGACGCTGGACACCATTCCAAATGGGAGCGCTGGCTATATGCCACCAATCATAAAGACATCGGAACGCTGTATCTGTGGTTTGCTTTTGCGATGTTTATCACCGGTGGCGTGATGGCATTGGGCATCCGTGCCGAGCTGTTCCAGCCCGGCCTGCAATACTGGCAACCCGAGTTTTTCAATCAGCTCACGACCTTGCACGGCATCATTATGGTGTTTGGCGCGATCATGCCGGCATTTACCGGGCTGGCCAACTGGATGTTGCCGCTGATGCTTGGCGCGCCTGATATGGCATTTGCGCGGATGAATAACTGGAGCTTCTGGCTGCTGCCGCCTGCCGCGCTGTTGCTGCTGATTTCGCTGTTTGTTCCGGGTGGCGCTCCGGCAGGCGGCTGGACTTTGTATCCGCCATTGTCGGCACAAGCCGGGATGGGGATGGATCTGGCCATTTTCAGTATTCACTTGCTCGGACTTTCATCGATCATGGGGTCGATCAATATCATCACGACGATCCTGAATATGCGCGCGCCCGGTATGACGATGCTGAAAATGCCGTTGTTCGCATGGACTTCGCTGGTGACTGCGTATCTATTGATTGCCGTTGCGCCGGTGCTCGCCGGTGCGGTCACAATGCTGCTGACCGACCGGCATTTCGGTACGCATTTCTTTAACGCGGCAGGTGGCGGTGATCCGGTGCTGTTCCAGCATATCTTCTGGTTTTTCGGTCATCCCGAGGTTTACATCATGGCGCTGCCGGCATTTGGCATCGTCAGCCAGATTATCCCGACCTTTGCCCGCAAGCCGCTGTTCGGTTATGTGTCGATGGTGTACGCGACGTGCTCGATTGCGATTTTGTCGTTCATGGTCTGGGGGCATCACATGTTCGCCGTTGGCATGCCGGCGACGGCGCAACTGTTTTTCATGTTTCTGACGATGCTGATCGCGGTGCCGACCGGTGTGAAAGTATTCAACTGGATTGCGACGATGTGGCAAGGCAGCATGACTTTCGAGACACCGATGCTGTTTGCGATCGGTTTTGTTTGTCTGTTTACCGTCGGCGGTTTTTCCGGCCTGATCCTGTCTATCGCGCCGGTCGATACGCAGATGCAGGACACCTATTACGTCGTCGCGCATTTTCATTATGTGCTGGTCGCCGGTGCGCTGTTTAGCCTGTTTGCCGCCGTGTATTACTGGCTGCCCAAATGGACCGGCTTCATGTACCACGAGGGGCGCGGCAAATTCCATTTCTGGTGGTCGATGATCTGGTTCAACGTGACGTTTTTTCCGATGCATTTTCTGGGGCTGGCGGGCATGCCGCGCCGGATTCCGGATTATGCGCTGCAGTTTACCGATTTCAATACGGTCGCCAGCGTCGGTGCTTTCTGTTTCGGCTTAGGCCAGTTGCTGTTTTTCTTTAATGTGATTCATACGATACGCGGGGGTGTTGGCCCGGCACCCGCTTCGCCGTGGGAAGGCGGCAATACGCTGGAGTGGGAAGTGGCTTCTCCAGCGCCGCACCACACCTGGGAGAGCCCGCCCGATCTGGCAACGGTTCGCCGTGGTCTGATCGCACAGGCGGTCGATGGGCATGATGAGAATGACGGGAAGGAGGCGGTATGAATCAGTTGCAAATGAGAGAAAACGCACGAAGCAATTTGAGAACCGCGCGCAAGCTGGTTTTGCTGGCTCTGGTATTTTTTCTACTGGTGATTGCCAAGCAGCTCTGGGTATCGGCATAAAGCGCCTTTCTATAAAGGCGCACGAGGAAATACATGGGTGGGTATATGGCTGATGCTTTGCAGCATAAAAATCAGCGCTTGGCGATCAAGCTGGGCTTGATTGCCGCGCTGATGTTCGGTTTTGGTTATGCGCTCTCGCCCTTTTACAGTGCTTTCTGCAAGTTTCTCGGTATAGACCGTGCCGAAGCGGGATATACGCAAGCGGGTACGGCGCTGCGGATCGAGTTTGATGTCAATGTTGCCGCCGGTTTGCCGGTGACGATGCGCTCGCTCGACGGCGTGCAGACCGGACGGTCGGGTGGCGTGGTCAAGGCCAGATTTTTGCTGCGCAACGAATCGGATCAAGCTGTGCATTTGCGGGCTGTGCCGAGTTTTGCGCCGGTGCGGGCGGCAGGCTTGCTGCAAAAGCTTGAATGTTTCTGTTTTGATGCGATGGCCTTGGCTGCGAATGAAGAGCGGGAAGTGACCGTGGTCTTGCTGGTTGCCGATCAGTTGCCGCCGGAAATGGGCGCTGCAACCTTGTCTTACACTGTGCAGCGTCTGGATCCGCCTGCTGCTTAAAGGAGTCGGTATGTGGCAGGCAATTAAAGCAGTGCTGGCGGCATTTTTTGGCGTCCGTAGTCGCGGCAAGGCGGCGCGGCCGATCAAGCCGGCGCATATTATCGGGGCAGGGCTGCTGTGTGCCGTATTGCTGGCGCTGCTGATCTGGGCGCTGGTTCGGCATCTGGTGCTGCAGGCTGTTTGAATCCGACTTGATTTGAAATATCTGGAGGTGGGCAATGAATGTCGAAAATGGAGTTCATGATGCACATTACTATGTGCCTCCACCTTCCCGCTGGCCGCTGGTGGGATCGGGCGCGCTGTTTTGTCTGGGATTGGGCGCAGCGCTGACGATCAATCAGGTCGGTGCAGGGCGCTGGATTCTGCTGGCCGGATTTGCCATCTTGTTCTGGATGCTGGCAGGCTGGTTTGGCGATGTGATTCGCGAATCGGAAGGCGGGCAGTACGGTCAGCAGGTCGATTATTCGTTCCGCTGGGGAATGAGCTGGTTTATTTTTTCCGAAGTCATGTTTTTTGCCGCCTTTTTTGGCGCGCTGTTTTATACCCGTGCCATTTCCGTTCCCGAGCTGGGCTTGCTCGGCGATACGCAACAATTGCTCTGGCCCGATTTCAAAGCCAGCTGGCCGCTGGCGACGGGACCCAAAGCTGCGGATTATCAGGCGATGCACCCGATGGGCTTGCCCGCAATCAATACCGCCTTGCTGCTCAGCTCAGGCGCCACGCTGACCTGGGCGCATTGGGGCTTGTTGAATCAGCAGCGTCAGGTGCTGAGCCGCGGGCTGGGATTGACGATCATTCTCGGTAGCGTTTTTCTGGGTTTGCAGGCTTATGAATATCATCATGCATGGACCGCAATGAACCTGATGCTCTCATCCGGTGCGTATGGCGCGACATTTTATATGCTGACCGGTTTTCACGGCATGCATGTGCTGGTGGGAACCATCATTCTGATCACGATGTGGTTGCGCGTACAGCGCGGGCATTTCACGCCTTTGCAGCACTTTGGCTTTGAAGCTGCCGCATGGTACTGGCATTTTGTCGACGTGGTCTGGTTGCTGTTGTTTGTGCTGGTTTATTGCCTTTAACCCGGTCTTCTCTACTTAAATCCAGCCTTGCCAGCGTGAAACCAGCAGCAAAATAAACAAGCCGATCGACAAGCCCACGCGCCAGGCGAGCATCGTCCAAAGTTGATCCGATGCGCCGCGAACCAGACGCAACAAGGCTTGAGCGAGCGAGAACAGGATGGCAAGGAGCAGCAAGATGGCAACAATTTTCATTCCGATTCCTCCAAGCCTTCAGCCTAGCCAAAGCGGCGGCATTTTGCGCACCAAATATCTGCGCGGTGCGCTGATGTTGCTGGCATTGGTTGCATTGACGATCTGCCTGGGGATCTGGCAACTGTGGCGAGCGAATGACAAGCACCGTTTGTTGCAGGAAATTGACCAAATTCAGTCCATGCCCGAATTACGCTGGGAGCAGGGTGTGCCACCGCAATGGCGCAAGCTGTCTTTGCAGGGGCAATGGTTGAAACAGTACGAAATCTGGCTGGATCACCGGGTACAGCAAGGCAAGGTGGGCTATCACATCATTACGCCGTTCCAGTTACGGGATGGAACGATCTTGCTGGTCAATCGGGGCTGGTGGGCGCAGGGCAAGGGACAGCCACCGTCAGCAAGTGGCGAATCGCATGTGCTCGTGCAAAGCTGGCCGCGCTACGTCGAGCTGGGCGCAGCACCGGTGACGGGACGGATTTTTCAAAATATCGATCCGGGTCGATTTGCCGCGTGGGCTTATTTGTCCATGCCTGCGGGGTATGTGCTGGCGCTTGACCCCGCTCCGGGAATGACTGCACTGGCGCAAGAGCGGCCATTCGGCGTCGAGCGGCATCTGGCGTATTCACTCAGCTGGTTTTTGATGGCCGCTTTCGGTGGGTTTTTATTTTATCGTCACTATATGAAGGCAGAGGTATGACTCAGAAAGCTAGGCAGAGATTGATCTTGATATCGATACTGGGCTTATGTATTTTGCCTATCCTGCTGGCTCAAGCTGCCTGGCAATGGGCTAGACCGCAAGGTGGCGAAAGCTTCGGCCAACTGATTGCCAAACCGGTATTGTCGGCACCGCCACAGCGATACTGGCAATTGCTCGCGCATACCGGACAAGCTTGCAATGCAGCCCAGCCCAATCAGGCCAACCAACTCAGACCTGTGGCACAACAACTTCAGCGTGCGCAGGGGAATGCACAGCACCGGATCAAGGTCGCCGAATGCCTGCCGCTGGCGCAAGCTTTGCCCAGCGGCATTTATCTGATTGATCCGCACGGCAATGCGGTGCTGCGCTATTCGCCCGAACAACTGGCGCAAATTCAAGGACGACAGGCCGCGCTGCGCGAAATCGGCAAAGTACTGAAAAATAATCAGGGGCTGGGTTAAATGAAAAACTTGCTTCCCAATCTGTCAGTCCTGACTCGACGTTTGCTGATTCTCGCGCTGGTATGGACTGCCGCGCTGATGATTCTGGGCGCGTATGTGCGCCTGCAGGATGCCGGGCTAGGTTGCCCTGACTGGCCCGGTTGTTACGGGCATCTGGGCGTTCCCGATGAAGCGCATGAAATCGCCCACGCCGAAACGCGATTCGGAATGGAAGTCGATAGCGCCAAGGGCTGGAAAGAAATGATCCACCGCTATGTGGCTGGCGGGCTCGGTCTGCTGATGCTGGTGCTGACCGCCCTGCTGTGGCGGGATCGACGGCAAGCGAGCCAGAGTGGCTGGCCTGCCTTATTGCCACTGGCGGTGATTGTGCTGCAAGGCGCTTTCGGCATGTGGACCGTGACATTGAAACTAATGCCCATCGTTGTCACCGGGCATCTGATCGGCGGAATGACTTTACTGATGATTTTGCTGGTGCTGGCTTCGCGCGCGATGCCGCGCTGGGACTCGCTGGCGGAATCATTAAGTAACCGTGCAAAAGTGTTCCAGCAAGGCACCGGAGCCGCAGACAGTACAAGTCGTACGCCAAGGCGAGGTAACGATGCTGGACGGGGTGGCCTCAGGCCAAAACTGTTGCTTGTCTACTTACCGCGATGGCGAGCGCTCTGGCAACTGGCTTTACTGCTGGTGATGGTGCAGATCGTGCTGGGCGGCTGGGTCTCGACCAATTATGCCGCGCTGGCCTGCGATGGATTTCCGCAGTGTCAGGGGCAGTGGGCGATACCGGGCGGTTTGGATTATTTGCAAGACGCCTTGCGACCTGATCGTGAACTGGGAATGAGCGCCAGCGGCGAAGCGTTGAGCTTGCAGCATCTGGCCGCGATTCACTGGTTGCACCGGCTTGGCGCACTTTTGCTCAGTCTGGCTTTGCTGGGTTTGATCGTGCAATTGTGGCGGCCAGCACCGCGCTATGCACGCTCGATTCTGGCAGCGCTGTTGCTGCAACTGGGCTTGGGGGTCGGCAATGTTATTTTTTCGCTGCCGCTGGCATTGGCGCTGGCTCACCATGCTGGTGCTGTCTTGCTACTCGGCTTGCTGGTGCATGGCTATTGCCGCCTGCCAGCGCTGCAGCAAAAATCGTTTGAATACCCGAATTTACGGCAACAAGAGGCTGCGACATGAATACTTTAAGACTTTCTGCTCCGCAGCTTGGCATTGAGTTATTCCGGCTGGGCAAACCGCGGGTGGTTGCGCTGATTGTTTTCTGTGCGTGGATAGGCATGCTGCTCGCCAGTGACGGAACCATCAACTGGGGCAAAATGTTGGCGGCGGTATGCGGCATTGCGCTGATCGCCAGCGGCGCTGCCGCAGCCAATTGCCTGTTTGAGTCGGAGCGCGATGCGCAAATGTTGCGCACCCAGCGACGCCCTTTGCCACGCGGCGCAGTCAGCCTGCAATGGGCAGCCAGCTATGCCTTGTGTTTAACGGTCAGCGGAGCGGTCTTACTCACGCTGTTTGTAAATACCCTGACCCTGTATCTGACGCTGGCTACCTTCATTGCTTATGCTGTGGTCTATACCCGCTGGTTAAAACCGGCCAGCCCGCAAAATATCGTCATTGGCGGCGCTGCGGGTGCCATGCCGCCGATTCTGGGCTGGGCGGCAATGAGCGGCGAAGTGTCCGCCGTCGCCGCAACGCTGTTTCTGATTATTTATGCCTGGACACCGCCGCATTTCTGGGCGCTGGCGTTGTACCGGATGGAAGACTACCGCAAGGTCGGCTTGCCGATGCTGCCGGTGACGCACGGCAAAGCCTTTACCCGCTTGGCGATCTGGCTGTATAGCTGGATTCTGGCTGCGACGACTTTGCTGCCCGTTGCTCTGGGCTTTTCTGGGCTGCTGTATTTGCTCGCCGCGCTGCTGCTCAATGGCTGGTTTTTATTCGGCGCTTGGCGGGTGTATCGCAATGAACAGGACGAATTGGCCAGAAAGCTGTTTCGCTGCTCGATTGCCTATCTGGCCTACCTGTTTTCTGCGCTGCTGATCGACCATTATCTGAAAATGGCGATGTTTTGATGGCCTGCTAGGCTCTGTTGACGTTTGGTTTGACACTCAAAACAGGCTGATCATTTCCTGGCAGGCTTGATCCATCTCGGCGCGCAGATCGGTGTATTTGGCGTAGCTTAGTTCTTTGGGCTCTGCCAGCTCAGGGATATCGAGACGTTGCATTTCGGCAAAGCCGCCAGCAAACAGATTGGCGAGATAAACGACGTCGCTCAGGTTACGCGGGTTTTCGATGAAGGGACGCGGTTGATCGACTTCCCTGACTGCATCGATGATTTCCTCCGGCATGCTGAGCGAATCGAGCAGGATGACACCAACACTTTCGTGCCACTGTGCCACCAGAAATTCAACCGTTGTTGGCCGCTCGACCAGCTCAGGATAATGCGCAGCGCGATCGAGCATGTAAAACGCGCCCAGGTCGTGAACCAGCCCTGCCAACATTGCGAGCTCCGGGTTGACTCGCGTCAGACGTTGCGCGATGACACGAGCGATCATCGAGGTTTTCAGGCTGTGGATCCAGAGCTTGTTGGCAATCCCTTCAAACTGGGTCAGTTCGCGCGAACGAACCAGTTGCTGCAGTGCGCACGCCAGTGCCGTTGCACGTGCGGTTTCCATGCCGACGCGCATCAATGCCGAATCAAGGTCGGCGACATTATTGCCTGCGCGTTTATACGCGACTGAATTGGCTAGTTGGAGCAGTTTGGCGGTAATCAGCGGGTCTTTCTGGATTTCATGAGCAATGCGCTGCAGCGACGCTGTTTTGCTTTTCATCACGGTGCTGATCTGGACTGATGCGTCAAAACAAGTTGGGAATATGACTTCATCTTCAAGTTCTTTTGCAATATCGATCAGCATACTCAGGCGTTGGTCATGCAGTTGATCGGGGGTTTTATCGGCATATTGCAAAATTGACATGATGTTTAGCCTGGCTAGGTTGCAGTGAGTTCCCCATTCAGGATAGTGAAACTACAGAGCAGCTTCAATGAAAACAGCCCGAACTGGACTTCGGGCTGCGGTAGAAGGGGTTCAGACGGGGATGTTCTCGACGTGATGGCAAGCTATCACCCGACCGGCAAATGGCCGTAGTGTTGGCACTTCAGCCTTGCAGCGCTCGTTGGCGTACGGGCAGCGGGTGTTGAAAGCGCAGCCGCTGGGTGGATTGAGCGGAGACGGCAGCTCGCCGGTGAGCTTGATTTTGGCGCGGCGATCTTCCTGCCGGATAGCCGGCGTTGCCGACATCAGCGCGCGGGTGTACGGGTGCAAGGGCTGGTCGAAAATGGTTTTTTTGTCGCCATATTCAACGGTGCTGCCGAAATACATCACCATCACGTCGTCGGCAATATGTTCGACGACGGCCAGATTGTGGCTGACAAACACATACGCCGTACCGAGCTCGTCCTGCAAATCCATAAACAGATTCAGAATCTGCGCCTGAATTGATACGTCTAGCGCCGAAGTCGGCTCGTCGGCGACCAGTACCGCCGGTTTGAGCATCATCGCGCGGGCAATCGCGATCCGCTGGCGCTGGCCACCGGAAAACATATGTGGGTAACGATGGTAATGCTCGGGGCGCAAACCGACGATTTTGAGCATTTCGCGCACGCGCGCCTCGCGCTGCTCGGCGTTCAGTTCGGTATTGAGCAGCAAAGGCTCGGCGAGCATCGTGCCGATTTGCTTGCGCGGATTGAGGCTGGCGAACGGATTCTGAAACACCATTTGCACTTTGGGGCGCAAGGCTTTGAGTGTGGCGGTATTGGCGCTCGCGATATCGACACCGTCGATGATCAAATGTCCGGCGCTGGGCTCCTCAATCAAAGTCAGCTGGCGTGCCAGCGTTGATTTGCCACAGCCCGATTCGCCGACGACGGCCAGGGTCTTGCCTGCTGCCAGTTTGAATGAAACGTCATTGAGCGCCTTGACCGTGGCATGACCTTTCAAAAAGCCGCGGCTGACCGAGTAATGACGCGATAAAGACTGGGCCTCAAGAATGATTTTTGGAGTGCTTTGATTATTCATGGGTGGGTATCCCGTTGGAATCCAATGGGGTAAAGCAACGCACGCTGCTACCCATCAGGGGTAATAGGGCGGGCTTCTGGCTGCGGCAGGTGTCGTTGGCGTAGGGACAACGCGGGCTCAACAGGCAGCCCTGCGGTCTGTCATACTGGCCGGGAACGACGCCGGGCAAAGTCGAAAGCCGTTTCGCACCCTTGCTGTGTTCGGGAATCGACGACAGCAAAGCCTGGGTATATGGATGGCGTGGTGCAGCAAACAGCGCCTGAGTTGCACTGCTTTCGACGACTTCACCGGCATACATCACGACCATGCGTTGGGCGACTTCGGCAACAACGGCCAGATCATGCGTGATCAGAATCAGCGCCATGTCATTCTGCTTTTGCAAATTGACCAGCAACTCCATGATTTGCGCCTGTACCGTGACGTCGAGCGCCGTCGTCGGTTCGTCGGCGATCAACAGTTTGGGTTCACACGCAATCGCCATCGCAATCATCACACGCTGGCTCATCCCGCCTGACAACTGGTGCGGATAGGCGTCAAGGCGCGACTTGGCGTCGGGGATTTCAACCTGTTCGAGCAATTGCAATGCACGTTGTTTCAGTGCCGCACCGCGCAGTGGCGTATGCAATTTCAGCGTTTCCATCAGCTGGAATCCAACGGTATACGCCGGATTCAGGCTGGTCAGCGCATCCTGGAAAATCATCGAAATATCGCGGCCGATGATCTGGCGTTTTTGCGATGCGCGCATTTTGAGCAGGTCTTGTCCGTCAAATTGCAACTGATCGGCCGTAACGCGGCCGGGCGCGTCGATCAACCCCATCATCGCCAGCATCGTCACCGATTTGCCCGACCCCGATTCGCCGACTATGCCGACAATTTCGCCACGATCGACGCTCAGATCGAGGCTAGATACGGCATGAAAGGGCTGGGCGGTATTGCCAAAGCTCACGTTCAGATTGCGGATTTCTAATAAGCTCATACTTCTTTCCTTATCTTCACGCCAGTTTTTTCAGTTTCGGGTCGAGCGCATCGCGCAAACCATCACCCAGCAAATTGAGCGCGACGACCGTCAGCAAAATTGTCACCCCGGGCATCGTGACGACCCACCAGGCGCTGTCGATGTAATCGCGTGCCGAGGCGAGCATCGTTCCCCACTCGGGCAACGGTGGTTGCGCGCCCAGACCCAGAAAGCCCAGCGCTGCCGCATCAAGAATCGCCGACGAAAAGCCCAGCGTACCCTGCACGATCAGTGGCGCCATGCAGTTGGGCAAAACGGTGTTAAACATCAGCCGTATTTTGCCGGCACCAGCCAGCCGACTGGCGACGACATAATCTTTATTCAGTTCGGTCATTGCCGAGGCGCGAGCCAGGCGAACATAAGAAGGCAGCGAAACAATCGCAATCGCCAGCATTGTGTTCATCAGTCCAGGCCCGAGTACGGCAACGACGGCAACGGCGAGCAGCAAGGATGGCAGCGCCAGCATGATGTCCATCGCACGCATAATGCCGTTACCGAGCATTTTCGGATAAAACGCCGCCAGCAGACCCAGGACGATGCCGGGCAACATCGACAATGCAACCGACACCAGACCGATCATCAGACTTAAACGTGCGCCGTGCATCAGTCGCGACAAAATGTCGCGACCCAGCTCGTCGGTGCCAAGAATATATTGCCATGAGCCGTTGGCTGCCCAGACCGGTGGCGTCAGCAAGGCGTCGCGATATTGTTCCACTGGCTGATGCGGTGCCAGCCAGGGTGCGAATAGTGCTGCAACGACCAGCAGGCTGAAGAAAATCAGTGCGATCAACGCGCCGCGATTGGCACTGAACGATTGCCAGAATTCTTTCAATGGCGACGGATAACTGCTTGCGGCAAGCACTGGCAGATTGATTGCGGTGTCTTGGGTATTCATTTTCTTACCTCGCATGACGGATGCGTGGGTTAATCACGCCGTACAGGATGTCGACGAGCAGGTTGACCGAAATGACCAGCGTGGCGATCAGCAAAATACCACCCTGAACGACAGGATAATCACGGCGCGAAATCGAATCGATCAGCCATTTGCCGATGCCGGGCCACGAGAAAATCGTTTCGGTCAGCACGGCGCCTGCGAGCAGCGTACCGACTTGCAAACCAATCACCGTGACGACCGGCATCAAGGCATTGCGCAAGGCATGAACCAGAACAATGCGGGTGCGACCCAGTCCTTTGGCACGCGCAGTGCGGATATAGTCTTCACGCAAAACTTCGAGCATCGCCGAGCGGGTCATCCGCGCGACGACGGCCATTGGGATCGTTCCGAGCACGATGGCAGGCAGAATCAGATGATGGACTGCGGATTTGAACGCGCCTTCTTCGCCCGAGATCAAGGTGTCAATCAGCATAAAACCGGTCACCGGATTAATGTCGTATTCGAGGGCAATCCGACCCGATACCGGCGTCCAGCCCAAGGACACCGAAAACACCATAATCAGGATCAGACCCCACCAGAAAATCGGCATTGAATAACCGGTCAGCGCGCCGCCCATCGTGACATGATCAATCACCGTGCCACGGCGTGTTGCCGCGAGCATCCCGGCGGGCAGACCAATTGCGCAGGCAAACACCATTGCACAAACCGACAACTCGACCGTTGCTGGAAACAGTTTCAGAAATTCACTCAGGACTGGTTCCTGAGTCACAATCGACGTGCCAAAATCGCCGCGCAGCAGATTGAGCAAATAGTCGGTGTATTGCACGTACAGCGGCTGATCCAGCCCCAGACGCTGCATCGCGGCTTTGTAAAACTCGGGGTCAATCTGGCGCTCGCCCATCATCACCAGCACCGGATCGCCCGGAATCATGTGAATGAGCGCAAAAGCGAGCAAAGTCACGCCGATAAAGGTCGGGATGACGACCGCAAAACGGCGCAATATGAAACTGAACATGGATAATTCTCCTGGACACTGCGACAGCTGATGCAATGAATGGTCTTGCAGAATAGCCAAGCTGCGTGATCGATTGGCCGCGTTGAAGTGGCTGGCTGCCGTATTTTCGGGCACCGATTCATCAAGCCAGTCTGTGTTTCAAGTGTGTTCTTGCTAAGGATTTCTGGATTGCTGTAATGCTAGGTCTGTAGGCCATGCAGCGTTATTCGGTATTTCCCGTACCGTTTGCGCCTCAGTAATGTGTTCCGCATGCGCCAGCGTTAGATTTGCAATTAAAAATCGGCAGTACAGCGGTTTGTTGCATATTTGTGACCTAGTAATGTGTACCGCTGGTCAGGTGGTAAAGTTTGTTTTTGCCGAAAATAAATCATAAAAATCAAATAGATATAATTTGTTTCTTGAGTGGGTATTACGGTTTTTGGTTTCCTTACTGAGGAAAGCCCTAATGCCTGTAGGTGTATCGCCCCGTGAAAGAATTGCCGCCGACAATGTGAAACAAGCATTGCGCTGGCAATTTTTACGTTTATCACGGGACATCATTATGCAAATCAAATTTTTGGCATCCGCAGTTGCAGCAGCCTTGTTGAGCGTTGCAGCTCAAGCAGAAGTGACTATTGGCGGTTTCATTCAGGCAGAAGTGTCTTACAACGACAATCAAACCGATGCGGATGGCAAGCAAGACTTCTATCAAAACCTCTATGACGTGGGTTCGGATATCCGAGTTCAGGGCAGCCACGATGTGACTGCAACCGGTAAATTCCAGTGGGAAATCAGCACCTACCTCGATAAAGACATGGCGCCAGCCAGCCTGGCCTTTCTGGGTGATCGCAAGCTGTACGTGCGCTATGCCGATAGTGAGCTCGGTTCGCTGACCGTGGGTCGTGACGATTCTCCGATGCGGATGGCTTTCAATCGCTACGACATTTTCAACGGTTATGCTTCATTGGGGACGGTGTTTAATCGCAACAGCACCAGCCGTCCTTCGAATCAGGTCAAGTATGTTTCCCCAAAAATGAATGGTCTGACAGTGCGTGTTGCCGGCCTGTTTGGTACCACCGATGGTACCAGCGAACCTGAACGCGGTTACCACGGTACGGTTTCTTACGACGTGAATCCGATGTTCAATTTTGACCTCGGCATGTCGGTGGAAAATGACCGCGGCGAAATCAACGGCAAAGACAGAGATGCTTGGTTGGCCGGGGTTCGTGGCGAGCTGATGCCAAATCTGACCTATGGCATTGCTTATGTGAATGCCAGTAACTGGGCCGCAGCGGGTGCCAGCGAAAGCAAAAATTGGATGGTGGCTGAAACGCTGCAATACGTGATGGGTGACCATACGTTCCGGATGGGCCATTCACACGAAGATGCATCTGCAGCCAATCTGTACCTGCTTGGCTATGAATATGCACTGCCGGAAGTGGCGATGGGCGCGACGAAAATCAGCTCTGCGCTGTACCTCGAATTGTCACACATCGATAACAAGGCTGGCGGTGATCGGGTTACCGGCAATGATACGGATGGGGTCATGCTGACTACCGCTGGCACCGATCCGACGACGCTGGCTGCCGGTTTCTACATCAGCTTCTAAGCGCCTGCCAGAGCATGACGCACCGGGTCCGAGGACTCCGGTGCGGGCAATATTGGTTTGTTTGATGGATTCATCCGCTGTGGCTGAATCTGAATTTTCGTCGGCTTGTGAGCGGCGACTTGATCGACTTGATCCAAGAGAGGTTGTTACGATGAATAAGAAATTGCTCGCCAGTTTGCTGGCGCTGGGTTGTGTGGCTGCGGCACAAGCGGCCAATGTGCCGAAAAATGTTCAACTGCACCCGGTGCAGGAAATGAACCGCAGCAATGGTTCAGAGCCTGAAACGCTCGATCCTGCGGTGGCTGAATCAGTGCCGGCACATAACATTACGCGCGATTTGTTTGAAGGTCTGACTGCTTTTGACGGCGAAGGTAAAATCATTCCCGGCGTCGCCGAGAGCTGGAAACGGGTTGACGATACGACCTGGGTGTTCAAGCTGCGCAAAAATGCCAAATTCAGCAATGGCGCGCCAGTGACTGCCGAAGATTTCGTCTGGTCATGGCGTCGGCTGTTTGACCCGAAAACGGCTGCGCCTTATGCCAGCACTTTCGGCATGTTTATCCAGGGAGCGCTGGAAGCTTCACAGGGCAAAGCCGCGCTGGATAAAGTCGGCGTTCGTGCCATTGACGCGAGCACACTCGAAGTGAAAACCAACGGTCTGGTCGCTTTCCTGCCGGATCTGTTGTCCAACGACAATTTTGCGCCAGTGCACCGGGCGACGGTCGAAAAACACGGCAAGGACTGGGTCAAACCCGGCAATATCGTGACCAATGGTGCGTATGTGGTTAAAGACTGGAAAGTGAACAGCAAAATCACGGCTGAAAAGAATCCAAACTACTGGGATGCAAAAAATGTCGTGATCACCAAGGTCAACTACTTGCCGATCGAATCGCAGGAAGCCGATTTCAAATTGTTCCAATCCGGCGAAACCGACTGGACTTATGAAATTGCCCCCAATAGCTATGCGAAATTGAAAACCGAATACCCGAAAGAGCTGCGCAACGGCCTGTTGCTTGGCTTGCGCTATTACGGTTACAACGTGCAAGACCCGTTGCTGAAAGATGTTCGGGTGCGCAAGGCGCTGTCGATGGTGCTCGACCGCGACATTCTGGCGAACAAGGTCACTGCTGATGGTCAGACCCCGGCGTATAGCGTTGTGGTACAAGGCGTGAGCGGCGCCAAACCGAGCACTTACGACTGGGTTAAATGGCCGATGGCCAAGCGTGTCGAAGAAGGCAAAAAACTGCTGGCACAAGCGGGCGTCAAGCCGGGAACCAAGCTGAACTTCATTTACAACACCAATGAATTTCACAAAAAAATGGCGATCTGGGCTGCCGCCGAGTGGAAGAGCAAGCTGGGTCTGGACGTTCAGATGGAAAACATGGAGTTCAAGGTTTTACTGAAAAAACGTCATGATGGCGAATATCAGATTGCCCGCAATGGTTGGTACGCCGATTACAACGATGCGACGACTTTTACCCAGCTGGTGCAGTGTGATTCGGAACAGAACGACACCAAATATTGCAACCGCAAGGCCGAGGAATTGTTCAAACAGGCATCGGTGACTGCTGATGCGGCCAAGCGCGAGCAACTGCTGAGCGAGGGCGCGAAAATGACGATGGAAGAATATCCGATGATTCCATTGCTGCAATACGTCAGCTCGCGACTGGTGAAAAGCTATGTCGGCGGTTATGAGGTGAAAAACCCGCTTGATCGTCGCCGCACGCAAAACTTCTACATCATCAAGCATTAAAACGTAGTCAAACCCCCTGCTTGCCGCGACAAATCGCCGGTTATCAGGGGGTATTTAATTGAAGGTCTTTTAAATGTTGTCCTGTGTGGCAATACATCATCCATGTATCTGGTGTGCAGCCCAAACGGATTAACTCCAAAAATTGCAGGCTGCCTATTGCGGATAGCCTGTAGCGATATTCTCCAATTGTTTGGCAGGCACGAATTCCGCAAAGATAGGCCTTCCTATTCCTTGAATGTGACATCACTCCAGAGCCGATCCCGGCTTTTATTTGCGGAGTTTCTGATATGTGGACTTATGCGCTACGCCGTCTGCTGGCAACGATCCCGACGATGTTGGCAGTGATTACGGTTTGTTATTTATTGCTGCATGCAACGCCGGGCGGCCCGTTCGATACCGAACGCAAGGTATCCGAAGCCGTGCTGGCCAATCTGAATGCCAAATACCATCTCGATCTGCCTTTATGGCAGCAATATCTGTATTACCTGAAAAGCCTGTTGCAGGGTGATCTGGGCGCGTCGTTCCGCTATGCCGACTGGTCGGTGAACGAGCTGGTCGCTGCGGCTTTGCCGGTGTCGCTGACGATAGGCGGCATCGCCATCGCTCTGGCACTGATCATCGGCGTGGCGTTGGGGATCACCGCGGCCTTACGCCAGAACAGCCTGATCGATTATCTGGTGATGTTGCTCGGCAATATGGGGCATGCGATTCCGTCTTTTGTGATTGGCCCGGTGCTGGCGCTGGTGTTTGGCGTCTGGCTGCACTGGCTGCCGTCGGGCGGCTGGCAGGATTTCAAAGTCATGTATATGGTTTTGCCGATTGCGCTGCTGACGCTGATCAATATGGCGACCGTGGCGCGCGTAATGCGCGGCAGTCTGATCGAAGTGCTCGGTGGCAACTTTATTCGTACCGCCAAGGCCAAAGGCCTGCCGATGCGAACGATTATCCGCCGTCACGCCTTGAAACCGGCTTTGCTGCCGGTGGTTTCGGTGATGGGGCCGCTGACGATTTCGTCGATTGCTTCGGCGGTCGTGACCGAAACGGTTTTTTCGCTGCCGGGTCTGGGCAAGCTGATCGTCAACGGCGCGGCCAATCGCGATTACACGCTGGTGCTGGGGCTGGTCGTGCTGATTACCGTTTTTGCCGTCCTGCTTAATCTGATTGTCGATCTGGTTTACGCCATGCTCGATCCGAAAATCCGTTATTGAGGATGGCTCATGCAGAACAATGCGCAAAAAAATGTACAAACGCTGAATCAGGCGGCACAGCTGGCCAGCGCGGTTGCAAGCCGCAGCCCCTGGGTTGATGCACGGAGGCGGTTTTTCAACAACAAGGCGGCGCTGATCAGCCTGATCATTTTGCTGCTGATCATGCTGGCTTGCGTGATCGGCCCTTTCCTGTTGCCCAATGAATTTGATACGACCGACTGGGACGCGATGAGCATGGCGCCGACCTGGCAAAACTGGCATCTGTTTGGCACCGATGAAATGGGGCGGGATTTGTTTGTCCGCTCCTTGATCGGGGGACGGATTTCACTGATGGTCGGATTTTTTGCCACGCTGGCCTCGGTCACGCTCGGAATCGTCTGGGGTGCGACCGCCGGTTTTCTCGGCGGCAAGGTCGATAGCGTCATGATGCGTATCGTCGACATGATGTACGCCGTGCCTTATCTGCTGATCGCGATCCTGATGGTGACTTTGCTCGGCCGCGAGTTTTATCTGGTCGTGCTGACGATTACCGTATTTAGCTGGATGGACATGGCGCGCGTGGTGCGTGGCCAGACGCTGTCGCTGAAATCCAAAGAATTCATCGAAGCTGCGCGCTGTATCGGTGTACCGACGCACAAGCTGATTTTGCGTCACATCGTTCCCAATCTGCTCGGCATCGTCGTGATTTACACGACGATCACGGTACCGGGCGTGATTCTGACCGAATCGGTGCTGTCTTTCCTTGGCTTGGGCGTGCAAGAGCCGATGACGAGCTGGGGCGTGCTGATTCACGACGGCGCGGCGGTGATGGAAAACACACCGTGGATGTTGCTGTTTCCCGGTGTTTTGCTCAGCCTGACTTTGTACTGCGCCAATTACATCGGCGACGGCATGAGAGATGCACTGGATCCGAAGGATAGATAAAACCATGACTTTATTATCGGTAAATAACTTGGGCGTCGATTTCACGACGCACGATGGCGTGGTCAGCGCAGTCAACGGCGTATCGTTCGAGCTGGATCGTGGCCAGACGCTCGGTATCGTCGGCGAATCGGGTTCGGGCAAGAGCCAGACCGTGCTGGCGATGATGGGTTTGCTCGCCAAGAACGGCAAGGCCAGCGGCGAGGTCGCGTTTGAAGGCAAAAACCTGCTAACGATGCACACGCGTGAGCTGAACCGCATTCGCGGCAATCGCGTCGCGATGATTTTTCAGGACCCGATGACATCCTTGAATCCGTATCTGACCGTCGAACGTCAGATGACCGAAGTGCTCGAATTGCATAAAAACATGACGCGCCGCGCAGCCAAAACGCGCGCGATTGAATTGCTCGAAGCGGTCAAAATCCCCGAGGCGGCGCGCCGGGTCGAAATGTATCCGCATGAATTCTCTGGCGGGATGCGCCAGCGCGTGATGATTGCAATGGCGCTGCTGTGCGAGCCCGAAGTGCTGATCGCCGACGAGCCGACGACGGCGCTCGATGTGACGGTGCAGGCACAGATCATTACGCTGATGCGCGATTTGCAACGCGATTTTGGTACGGCGATTGTGATGATTACGCACGATCTGGGCGTCGTTGCGGGCCTGTGTGATCGCGTGATGGTGATGTACGGTGGGCGCGTGATGGAGCAGGGCACGGCCGAGCAGATTTTCTACCAGCCCAGCCATCCGTATACCGTCGGCCTGCTCGGCGCATTGCCGCGACTCGATCATGACGGCGATACGCTGGTGTCGATCCCGGGCAATCCGCCCAATATGGCGCAGATGCCCAAGGGCTGTGCGTTTAGCGAACGCTGTTCGCTGGTGGGTGAACAATGCCTTGCCGAGCGTCCGGTGCTGCAAACCGTGAGCAACGGCGTACTGCGTGCCTGCCATAAATCGCTGGCTGAAGTTCAGCAACTGAAGGAGATGAGCCATGCCCGCTGAACGTAAATTGATTCTGTCGGTGCGCGACCTGAAAGTGCATTTCAAGGTCAAATCCGACAAGGGCTTTTTTCAGCCGGCGCGTACGCTGAAAGCCGTTGATGGCGTGTCATTTGATTTGCACGAAGGCGAAACGCTGGGCATTGTCGGTGAATCGGGTTGCGGCAAATCGACGCTGTCGCGCGGCATTCTGAATCTGATTCCGGCGACTGGCGGTGAAATCGTCTGGCTCGGTCGCGAGCTGCACAAGGCCGATGCGAAAGAATGGCAAGCGGTGCGCCGCGAAGTGCAAATGATTTTTCAGGACCCGCTCGCGTCCTTAGACCCGCGAATGACCGTTGCGCAAATCATCGCCGAACCGCTGCACACGCATTACCCAGAACTCGGCAAAATTGAGGTGATGAAGCGCGTTCGCGCGATGATGCAGCGCGTTGGCCTGACCGAGCAGCAGATCAATCGCTATCCGCACGAGTTTTCCGGCGGCCAGTGCCAGCGTATCGGTATCGCGCGCGCGCTGATTTTGCAGCCGAAATTGATTATCTGCGACGAGCCGGTTTCGGCACTCGACGTGTCGATTCAGGCGCAGATTATCAATCTGCTCAAAGAGCTGCAGCAGGAAATGGGTCTCGCGCTGATTTTCATCGCGCACGATCTGGCGGTGGTGAAGCACATTTCGGACCGGATTCTGGTGATGTATTTGGGGCGCGAAATGGAGCTGGCTGAAAAGCACGCGCTCTATGATCATCCGCAGCATCCGTATACCAAGGCGCTGCTGTCGGCGATCCCGATTCCCGACCCGGCGCTGGAGCGCAGCAAAACGATACAGATTCTGCATGGTGATCTGCCATCGCCAATCAACCCACCGAGCGGCTGCGTCTTCCGCACCCGTTGCCCGAAAGCGCAAACACTGTGCAGCGAACAAACGCCGCAATTGCGCAAAGTCAGCGAGCAAAGTCAGGTGAGTTGTTTGATTGCTGCCTGATTGGGGTATTGCTCTGTAGGCTACTTAATTATTTCTCTGTAGGTTAATACCTGCCATGGTTATTGATACTCAGCCTTCTCAGCTTCACGCGTAAGCGCGGCTTGAGCCGCGAATATTGGCATGATTTACAGTGCTTTCGCGGCTAAAGCCGCTCCTACAAAGTGCTTTTTTATTACTGGCTGAGGTGTCTACCTCATCAGGCATGGTATTGGCCTGCAAGCTTATGTGCCCAAGCCAGATCGAAAAGTTTATCAATCAGCTGTTCGTCGATGTTTCGATGCAAACCGTATTACGCCCACGCGCTTTGGCCTGATACATCGCATTGTCGGCGTGCTGGATTAGCTGCGTCTCATTGCTGCCGTGATCGGGGTAAAGCGCGCCGCCGATGCTGGCCGAAATCTGCAGCACATGTTCGTCGATGATAAATGGCTGCTCAAGCGCTGCACGGATTTTCTCCCCTATATTGTGCGCGTCCGCTGTGGATTGTACTGCCGGCAGGATCGCAACAAACTCGTCGCCGCCAATGCGGGCGATCGTATCCGATTCCCGTACACAATCGAGCAGGCGTTGCGCGACTTGCTTAAGTAGCAGATCGCCGATGGCGTGACCCAGCGTGTCGTTGACCGGCTTGAATTTATCCAAATCAATATACAGCAAGGCCAGTCGAGTCCGGTTGCGATGCGCGGCGCTCAGCGCGAGCGAGAGCCGGTCCGTATAAAGTACCCGGTTGGGCAAATTGGTCAGCAGGTCGTGATGAGCCAGATGATAAATCTGCTCTTCGGCTCGTTTCTTATCGGTAATATCGGTAAAAATGGCGATGCGGCGGAGGATTTGATGATCATCGCCATAAATGGTGCTGATATTCATCATCGCCGGATAGATGGTGCCATTCTTGCGTCGGTTCCAAATTTCGCCGCTCCAGCTGCCGCTCGCCAGGATGGTTTGCCACATTTCTTTATAAAATTCGGGTGAGTAATAATCCGATTTCATCAGCTTGGGGTCATGCCCCAACGCATCTTGCGCATTAAATCCGGTGATTTTTTCAAAAGCCGGGTTGATTGCAACAATCCGGTTGGCCGCATCAACGACCATGATGGCTTCACTGCTGGCCATATAAACTGAATTGGCGAGCAGCAGTTGTTCGGCGATGCGTTTATGTTCGATGGCGGTGGCGATCAGCGCGGCAGCCTGTTGTTGCTGCCGGATGTCCGGAGCCACCGTTGCATTGCTTTGTTTGCAAAAAGCCACCAGCACGCCTTCGACTCTGCCATTGCCGAGCACAATGGCTTCAGTGTGGTGCATCGTGACGCCGCCGGATGTCGCCGCAGCGGGGTGATGGCGGACTGCCGGGTATTCGGTGCCCAGGCCAATGTCGGGCTGCTTGGGATACCAAAATTCGGGTAGCGTCGTATTGGCCAGCGCGTGCTCATCGTCGCCGTCGTGGCTGAAAACGGCATAACTCAGTTCCTCATTGTCCTGCTCCAGACTGACGATGATCTGGTCGAGGATTTTATGCAGTTCAATGCCATGAGCGAGCATTTCCATCACGGTGTTGTGCATTGCTTCCTGCCGCTGCTGCCGTTTTTGCTCGTCTATGTCGGTATGCGTACCGATCATCCGTAATGGCTTGCCGTCTGCAGTGCGGCTGATCAGCATGCCACGCGTCCGTATCCACTTCCAATGACCGTCGCGGCAACGGGTGCGCATTTCACAGCTGTAAATGGGTGTTTTTCCGCTGAGATAGGCGTCCATTGCCTGTTTGCGGCTGCTTTGATCGGCCGGATGGATTCGCGCCAGCCAGCCGGTAAAATCGACTTGTTGAGACTCCTCCCCGGCGTAGCCCAGTACCACCATTTCCTGACGGGATAAAAACAGCATGCCGGTTTGCAAATTCCAGTCCCAGACGCCATCGCCCGAGCCTTCGAGCGCAAATTTCCAGCGTTCCTCGCTGCTGCGGAGGATTTCTTCGGTTTGTTTTTGTTCCGAAATATCTTCGATCAAGGACCAGGCGTAATGTTCGCCGTCTTTGCCGTTAAGCAGCAAACCATTGAGCCGGATCGCGATCAGTGTGCCGTCCTTACGACGGTATTCTTTTTCGTATGGGCCATAGCGGCCGTGCTTCATCAGCGTTTCCAGTTGGACGAGCTCGTCTGGCATGTACTTTTCCGGCGTGAGCGTAAAGTAATCGAGTGTTTTCAACTCGTCGGCGCTATAACCGGTAATCCGCTCGAAAGCCGCATTGAACTCCAAAAAACGCCCGTCCAATGCAGTAAATACAATCCCCAGCGGCGAGAGTTGGTACAGGGTGGTCAGTTTTTCGCTGCTTTCGTTCAGTTCGGCCATTTGCTGCTGTACCTGGCTTTCGACACGCGCGGTGTAGCCGGTTCCCAGCATCAGAAAGGCGCCGAGTAGGCCGATCCCCAGAATGCTTGCCGATAGCAGTGTGACGCTTTGCCAGCCCTGATGCTGTGCCAGATAAGCCGCGCTGGGTGCGGTAGCAAACAGAAATTCGCGCTGCCCATAAATGATTTTTTGCTGCCATTGGGCTTGCGTGCCGGGGTTGGCGAAGGAGTTATAAAACAGTGTGCCGGTTTCAACGTCGGTGAGCTGGATTTGCAGCTGCTCTTTGCCCGATGGCAGCAATTTGTCCAGAAAATCGTCGACACGGATGACCGTCAGAACGACACCTTCGTCGGTGGTTCGCGTTCTGACGGCATGCAGCAACAAAAAGCCGTAAGTGTCTTTGGTGGCTTGCAACAAATGAATGGGCTGAGTTGCGATGCTGCGGGTCGAGCGTACTGCTTGCAGCAGCGCAGCAGCGCGATCTTGGGTTGATAGCAGGTCAAAGCCGAAAACAAACTGATTGCTTTCGAGCGGTTCGGCGTAAGTCACCGGATAATAAACCGCCCGCTCTTTGGCTGCGCGCAGCACGCGATGCTGGTCATGCTCGCTGATCTGGAAACCCGGCAAGCGCTGCTGCTGCTTGGCCTCGAACTCACGCCGTTGTGCAGACTCGATACGTGGCGCCCATTCAATAGCCTGGATCATTGGAAAGCGCAGCAGTGCTTTACGTGAAAATTTACGAAAATCTTCGTCGCTGACGTTCTGATTGGCGGCAAAAAATCCCTGCGTTTGTTCGAGCAATGACTCTTGCTCTTCCAGTCTTGCCTGAATCATATCGGCGGCGCGTTGTGACTGGAGGCGAAACTCGGTCATGATTTCGGTGTGTTCCCAGTTGCTGACATTGACGTATAAAACGACCAGCACAGTAAACGCCGCCAGCATCGGTACCGCGACGGTCGCGGCACGTCTGCGCCATAACTGACGCGGCTGACCCAGGCAGATCATCGTCAGCGGCAATAGCACCAGCACGCCCAGCGTGTCGCCCACCCACCACATAAACCAGCTGAACAGGAAAGCATCGGCCGTGACCAGACCGAGTACGAACAATGCGCCTACCGACAAAGTGGCGCTGATCAGGCAAATTACCGATGCCAGTAACTGGAAATACAGAATATCGCGCAAATTATCGAAAGCGGCAGGATAGCCGATGAAGTGACGCAATAATTGGCCGCCGACAATGGCCTGAACGGTTGAGGCTATGGCAATCAGTGCCGCAGTAATCGTGCCAAGCTGGGAAAACTGATGAGTGCTTTCATAGCCTATCCAGAGGTTGAGCGCGAAAGAACCCAGCAGTACGCCCAAGATTGCCCGGCGACCATAAATAAACGCCGCAGTGACTGCGATCCCTGCGGGTGGAAAAATCGCCGACGCGTAACCGGGCGGTATCGCCAGCAATAGCCCCAGTTTGCCACTGACGAGATAGGCCGCACTCAGCAGCAAGGTCGTCAGCAACCATGGTTTGAGTGTTTGATCCGGTGATTTTTCCATCGTCTGCGGTGCGAGAGCCATGTGAGTTCTTGTGATCAGGGTTGGGGCAGGGTATTGACTGCGGTTTATGCAAATAAAAATCGCGAAAGCTGAATCAAATATTACACAAAACCAATGGATGACAAATTATTTCATTGGTAGCGGCATGACATTGGTAAAGGTAAGACGAAAAAAAACCGGCGATTAAAGCCGGTTTTTTTGAGGGGTTTGCTTGAACGTTTATTTCACGCTCACGCCGTAGAATGAATTCAAACCAAACGGACTGATTTTGAAGCCTTGCACTTCCTTGCGCATTGGCTGGTAAACCGTCGAGTGGGCGATGGTTGTCCATGGCAATTCGTGTTTGAAAATCACTTGGGCTTTTTCGTACAGCTTGGTGCGCTCGGCCTGATTGATCGTGCTGCGCGCTTTGGTAATCAGCTCGTCAAATTCCTTGTTGCACCAGCGCGCATAGTTGTTGCCGCCGACCGCTTCACAGCCCAGATTGACGCCCAGCCAGTTATCCGGATCACCATTGTCGCCAGTCCAGCCGATCAGCATGGTGTCGTGTTCGCCCGCTTTGGCGCGCTTGATGTACTCGCCCCACTCGTAAGTCACGATCTTGGCCTTGATACCGATTTTGCTCCAGTCGTTCTGGATCATTTCGGCCATCAGTTTGGCATTCGGGTTGTACGGACGTTGTACCGGCATCGCCCACAGTGTGATTTCAGTACCTTCGGCAACGCCGGCTTTTTTCAGCAAGGCTTTGGCTTTGGCGATATCAACTGGCGCATCTTTGAGCGTTTTGTTGTAAGACCATTGCGTTGGCGGCATCGGGTTGGTCGCTACCTGACCGGCCCCCTGGAAGACCGCGTCGATGATCGATTTCTTGTTGATCGCCATATCGAGCGCCTGACGCACTTCGAGCTTGTCGAACGGTTTGTGCGCGACGTTGTAGCTTAACCAGCCGGTATTAAAGCCGGCCTGGCTCAAGACGGTCAGTTTTGGATTGGTTTGCATTGCTTTCAGATCAGCAGGGCGCGGGAAAGCCATCAGATGGCATTCACCTTTTTGCAGTTTCTGGTAACGCACCGAGGCATCGCTGGTGATCGCGAAAATCAGCTTGTCGAGTTTGACATCACCTTTGCGCCAGTATTGTTTGTTGCCGTCGAAACGGATATTGGCGTCTTTCTGGTAAGACTTGAAAACGAACGGGCCAGTACCGACAGGCTGGGTATTGAGCAGATTGGCTTTGCCGGCTTTGAGCAGACTCTCGCCGTATTCGGCCGAGTGGATAGACGCAAATGACATGGCCAGATTTTGCAGGAAAGCCGCATCGACTGATTTGAGCTTCATCCGGACGGTATAAGTATCCACTTTTTCAAGGCCAACGATATTGGTATCCAGTGCCATGTCGGACGCGTAAGGGAAATCGGTCGGCGCAGCCTTGTTAAAGGCAAAGTCTTTGTCGGTCAGGCGTTTGAAAGTAAAGATGACGTCGTCGGCGTTAAAATCGCGTGTCGGTTTGAAATAAGGCGTGGTGTGGAATTTGACGCCTTTGCGCAAGGTAAACGTGTAAGTCAGATTGTCGCTGGCGACTTCCCATTTTTCGGCCAGACCGGGACGCACTTGCGTTGAGCCGGGAACAAATTCAACCAGACGGTTAAACATCGTTTCAGCTGCGGCATCAAAGGTCGTGCCGGTGACATAGCGTGAAGGATCAAAACCTTCCGGGCTGCCTTCCGAACAGTAAATCAGCGTGCCTGCGGCGCTGGCTGTACCTGCAATCAGGGCAATAGCCCCGCCAAGAACCAAATTACGCACTTTCAACGTCATGTTTTCCTCTCCAGATGAGTGTTCTGCTTGCGCCAGTGAAACCAGCATCGTGTTTATCCTAGTCGCGTGCGTGGCACTTAAACATTCGGACATTCCCGCACTGGATGTCGGCATTGCAATGATTGAGAGGAAACAAAAAAGCCCATACCTGTTTGGGTATGGGCTCGTAAGTTATATTCCTTGTTGTTTTGATGGCAATACCCTGGGTATTAATGTCAGTGTGACTTCGCGGCCAGCACCTTGTGTCAGAACGGGTACGGCTTCGCTGGACATGATGACTTGATTGCCCTGCCGGATTTTGGCGCTGACCGTCAGACGGTGCGCCGGATTGATGCTCGCCGGATCAAAACGCAGCTTCGCCGCTTTCGGCTGGCCGGCGGGCAAAATCTGACTCTGCTTGACCAGCGTCTGCCCGTTCATGCCCGGATCGTCCAGATCGTTCAACTCGATGGTCAGTTCGGCACCGGCGCGAATCGCCTGTTTGGGGCGGATGATATTGATGCTGAGCGTTTGCGCTGCCTGATTGACGATAAGGCCATACAGCGTAAATCCCCGCCGCAATTCCAGTTCGGAGGTTTGCAGCTTCGCAAATTGTTTGCCTGCGGCGCTGCCCTGATCAAACGGGTTGTTTTGCGCAATCTGGGCGAGATAAATGCGTTGGCCGTCATTGCCAAGCAGTAGGGTGCTGTCGGGCAGCGTAGCGGATGGTGTTATCAGCGGCGGCGCCGGGAAAGTGAATAGCTTGAGCAATGGGGCACTGCTACCATTGGCGCCCTGAAGGTGATATTCGATCTGCTCGCTGGCATTCTGCCCATACAACTTGATTGACGCACCGCTGCTGCGTATCAGTTTGACTTCACCTGCGAGCCAGCGATCTGGTGGAATAAAGACGATGCCGCCATGGCTGTCGCGAATCGGCAGTAAGGGCTCGTCATCGGGCAGGGCGCTGCAATCGCTGGCCAGTACCGTGTCACCTGCCAGCAATTGAGCCTGCTGACCCTTGATCCAGACGGTGTAGCTGCCATCACTGTATTTGGCGCCCGATGCACTTTCGACTTGAGGCAGCGTGCGGCGGTTCACGCTCGGTTGCGGTTGAAACAGCGTGGATTCGAACAGCATGGATTGCTTGCTCGCTGCACGCAGCTGAAAAACTTCACCATTGGGGCAGCGAAAGATCTGGTTGAATTCGGCGTTTGCCACCGCGAATGGGCTGAGAAGCAGGCTCGCAAGAAGAAAGTTTTTCATGGTTTATTTGTTTGAATGAGAGAGTTGCTGGGTTGACGCTTTGCCAAGCCTGCGAGCTGCTGGTTTAAAAACGTGCATCGCCGGTAAAGGCTGGGGCTGCCGTCGGTGCCTGCATCAAGCTACGTGGCACTTCGAAAATCATCATCAGTTTACGGACAGGCTCGCTGCGCTGCAAAACCAGTTCACTGATTTCCATCGCTTGTTCATCACCCATACCGCTGGCGATCACGCCCAGCGGGTTGACCTGTAGCGTCTGTTTTTCCAGTGTCAGAATATCGGGCGTCGCAGCCAGCTCGGTGATCAAAAGCTCGCACAGCGCATCAGGGCTGCGCGCACTGCTGTTTTGCTGCAATTGCTCGGTCAACTGTTCGATGCGGTTTTGCTGGTGCGTGTATTGCGGGCTATGCGCTTCGGCCATTCTCAACATCGTGCGGGCATTGAGTAGTTCGTCGTCGAGCCGGACTTTTTCGGCTTCCAGTCGGGCAATACCGATATTGGCCTGCATGGCGACCAGCTCCAGAATCCGCCTAGGACCCGCTTGCAGTAAATCGGCTAATGATTCGGACGGCGTGCTGACCCGGTATTCATTAAATTGCAAAACTTGCTGTGGCACATCCTGGCGGATTTGCCCGCCTTCCTCGACCATGCCGTAACGCATTTTCTGGATTGAATTGGCGGTAAAAACCACGCAGGCCGAGTCGATAAACGGATGGCTGGCAAACCAGCGATACAGCTGCTGATTCTGTCCGATCAATTCGCCCATGCGCGCTGGCGTAGCAAACAGGAGTTGCAGAATGCGCTGGGCTCGCCAGTTTTCAATATTCAAGGCCTGCGGTGTTGGCCATTGTGTGGCAAAACGCGCTGCATGCTGCCCAGCCCAGTAAACGTAGTTGCTTAATCTTTCCTGATATTTGCGCGCCAGCTTGATATTCGGATTGGCAATCTCGACCAGAGCGTCGACCAGTTCGGGCTCTGCGCGGGGCAGATCGGGGGCTTTGCTGAAAAGTGCGGTTAATTTATCAAGCATGATTAGGGATTCTTCTCATAAAGCGTAGTTTCGTCAGGTGAATCGAGTTGGCGAACGACCTGCGCCGGATTACCCACCGCCAGCGAGCAAGCCGGAATATCGCGGCTGACCACGCTACCCGCGCCGATGACGCTATGGTCGCCAATCGTCACGCCGGGACAAATAATTGCATTGGCACCAATCCAGACGTTGGCGCCGATGGTAATCGGTTTGGCCCAGAACGCCCAGCGTTGGCGTTCGGTCGGGTCAACCGGATGCGTGGCGGTCTGGATTTGGACATTGGGGCTGATCAGCGTGTGGTGACCAATTGTAATCGGTGCCGCTGCGGCGATTTCAACATTCTGGTTGATAAAGACCTTGCGGCCGATCCGGATCAGTTGCCCACCTGTAATGCGCAATGGACCACTGAAAATGACTTCATCGGCCAGTGCAAAAATTTGCTTGAGCAGGGCTTTTTTTTCTTCCTGCTGATGGCCTGCAAGCTGATTGTATTGCTGGATCAGTTGGCGTTCGGCGGATAAATCTCGTTTGCCAAGATCTTCAAACGCAAATTTAATGGTGTCCGGCATCAGGTTTTAACTCCATATTACAGTCGGTAGCACGTGCAATCTGCCGATGCTGGCCGTCTGCCAATTTTATAGTGCATACAGTCGGTTAATCGAATCGGCCACCCGTTCCAGCGGTAATTGGTCGCGGACTCCGCCCATCCGTACCGCTTCCTTGGGCATGCCGAATACCACGCAGCTGGCTTCATTCTGCGCAAAGGTTTGCGCGCCCGCATCAAACATTTCACGCATTCCTCTGGCGCCGTCATCACCCATTCCCGTCAGAATGTAACCCACGCCGTTTCGGCCAGCCGCACAAGCCATCGAACGGAATAACACATCGACTGACGGGCGGTGACGGCAAACCATAGGGCCGTTGACGACGTTGACATAATATTTCAGGCCGTTGCGCCGCACGAGCAGGTGTTTGCCGCCCGGCGCGATCAGCGCCAACCCGGGAGTGACCAAATCCCGGTCGCGTGCTTCACGTATTTCGATGGCGCTCAGCTGGTTAAGACGCATTGCAAAAGCGGCGGTGAATTTCTCGGGCATATGCTGGACGATGACAATGCCGGGACAGGTTTTTTTCAAGCCGGGCAGGACGACTTCCAGTGCCTTGGTACCGCCCGCTGAGGTGCCGATCGCAACGATTCTTTCGGTAGGGGGAATGCGTTCATGCGGTTTGGGCGCAGCCAGAATCGCATCCGCAGTCAGCTTGGGGGCATCGAGCCTTTCGTGCATGTTCTGCGTTTGCGAGTTAGCAGCGATGCCCGAAGACGCCGCCCTAACTGAATCGATTCTGGAAAAACTGTTCATTGTGACCAAACCTGTTCGGCATGATGGTCAAGCATAAACTGCCTGAAGTGATCGCCCGATTGGACGACATTTAAGCAAAGCAAATCAAGTGTATTTGTTTACCGTGATAGCAGAAATTTCCCTTTCAGGCTGGTTTGCTGGCTAAGTAGACGCCAGATAAAACAATCGCAGCACCCAGCCATTGCACGATACTCAACTGCTCGCCCAGTAACCCCAGGCTGAACAGGATGGTCAGTACCGGACCAAAACTGCCGATCAACGCGGTACGGCCAGCGCCAATTCGAGCCAATGCGGCATTGGTCGCATACACCGGCAGGATCGTTGAGAAAACCGCCATCAAGATGGCGTAAAACCAGACCGGGGCGGGCTGTGCCAGCGAGGCTAAAGGCCGGGTCAGCACAAACTGGAGCACGACTGCGGCACTCGATACCGATAAAGCCAGCTCGGTAAACCGCATTGAGCCGACCTGTTTGATCGTTTTCGGGCTCAGCGCCATATACAGCGCAAATGACAGCGTGCTGGCGAAAACCAGCAGCACGCCGATCCAGTCGGCTTTGGCCTGATAGAGATCGGGTAAAAGCACCAGCACGATGCCGACATAAGTGATTGGCAACGCGATTCTGATCCGCTGGCTGATGGGCGAGCCAAAAATCAGCGCACTTAACAGCACCGTGAAAGTCGGGTAGAGGCATAAGACCAGCCGCTCCAAACTGGCGCTGACGCTTTGCAGCCCGAGAAAATCCAGCGTGCTCGACAGGTAGTAACCCAGCAATCCCAAACCGAGGAGCGCCCATTTTTCTTGCCGCGTCAGTGGCTGCTGATCATTGTTGCGCCACAGACGGACGATTTGCAGCAAAGCGAATGCGCAAAGCATCCGCATGGTGACGAGCGTGATGCCGTCAACGCCGTGGCGATACGCGAGCTTGACGAAAATGGCTTTGGCGGCAAAGCCGGTTGCGGCGAAAATGGCGAGTACAACGCCGACTTGAAATGGGTTGAAACGGTGAGTGATACGGCTGAACATTCTGCTTCTCCTCTGGGTTTTGCAAAAACATGACCGAGGAGGGATCGCCTGCCGCGGCTGTTTTCGCGGTAACGATGCCTATTAAATAGGCAAAAGCTAGCGCGCAGGAGCGGCTAGCAGCCACGCAGCAGCGTGGGCATGAAGGGCGATGAGGTAGCTGTAATGGGCTTTCATGTTGTTGATCATGCCCCTTGCTTTCGAAAGCCGTCAACGGGGCAAGCTGTAACCAAATGTTCTGGTGTAATTTCAACCGATCTGTGTTTGCCGCTGCCCGGTAAAACCGCCAGAATAAAGGCGAACTTTTTGGGGCATTGCATGCGTCTTTTTAATGATTTCTCGTTTTCAGCGCTGGTCGCCGGTTTTGTCACCGTACTGGTCGGCTTTACCAGCTCGGCGGCGATTGTTTTTCAGGCGGCACAAGCGCTGCACGCGACTCCCGAACAAATTGCGTCATGGATGTGGGCGCTGGGGCTGGCGATGGGCTTGAGCTGCATCGGTCTGTCGTTGCGCTATCGCGTTCCGGTCGTCACAGCCTGGTCAACACCGGGCGCGGCGTTATTGGTGACCAGTGTGGCTGGCGTGACTATGTCCGAAGCGATTGGTGCTTTTATGGTATCGGGCTTGCTGATTTTGCTGATGGGCGTCACTGGCTGGTTTGAGCGCGCGATGCAGCGCATTCCGCAGGCGCTGGCTTCGGCCATGCTGGCGGGTGTTTTGCTGCGTTTCGGCTTTGGCGCATTCACTGCGCTGCAGAGCCAGTTGGTGCTGGCGCTGATCATGATGGCGGTGTACCTGATTTTACGGCGCTGGCAGCCGCGTTATGCAATCATGGGGGTATTGCTCGCTGGCTCTTTATTTGCTGCTGCTCAGGGAGAATTACGTATGGGGAGTATTTCGTTTGAGCTGGCAAAGCCGGTCTGGACGGCGCCTGACTTAAGCTGGCAGGCGCTGGCCAGCGTTGCCTTGCCGCTGTTTATGGTGACAATGGCTTCGCAGAATGTGCCGGGTGTGACGGTACTGCGCGCCAATCATTACCATCCGCCGATTTCGCCATTAATCAGCTGGACCGGTTTCACGACGATTGTGTTGGCGCCATTTGGCGCATTTGCGATCAATCTGGCCGCGATTACCGCAGCGATTTGCATGGGACGTGACGCGCATGAAGACGCGAGCAAACGCTACGTCGCCGCTGTTGCCGCCGGATTTTTTTATGTCATCGTCGGTATTTTTGGCGCGACGGTCGCTGCGCTGTTTGCGGCTTTTCCGAAGGAGCTGGTGCTGGTCGTTGCCGGTCTGGCCTTGCTCAATATCATCGGTAACGGACTGGCGCTGGCGGTGCGTGAAGAAAATCAGCGCGAAGCAGCGATCATCACTTTTGTCGTGACGGCTTCAGGGCTGACGCTGTTCGGCATCGGCTCGGCATTCTGGGGGCTGATTGCCGGTGGGGTGGCGACGCTGGTGTTGCGCAAAAATTAGAATGTGGGCGCAGGCTCCTGACCACAAGTTTTAAGTGGTGAACTCGCCCCGAATCGCCGCATCAAGTAGTCGCCACGCCAGGCTATAGCGGCTCGGCATTTCGGGGAGTGCGGCCAGGTCAAACCAGCGTGCATCCTCGATCTCGCCCTGCTGGCAGACGATTTCACCCGAATCATAATCGGCGACAAAAGCCAGCATCAGCGAATGCGGAAAAGACCAGCTCTGGCTGCCAAACCAGCGCAGGTTTTTGATCCGTACACCGACTTCTTCCAGAACCTCGCGCTGCGCGCATTGCTCCAGACTTTCGCCCGGTTCGACAAAACCGGCGACGGCGCTGTACATCCCGGCGCGAAAATGCGGCGAGCGTGCGAGCAATACTTCGGTGTCACGTCGGATCAGCACCATCACCGCCGGAGAAATTCGTGGCCAGACGCGATGGCCGCAGCCGGTGCACTCACACGCGGCTTCTTCCTCCAGTCGCCGCATTGCGCTGCCGCAAACGCCGCAATAGCGGTGCGTCCGGTAAAAAGTCGCGATCTGGCTCGCGCGTCCGGCGAGCAGCCACAGCGTTTCACCGATCAGCGAATAAGCGGCACGTAGTTCGAGTGCTGCAACATCGGCTGGTAAATCAAGTTCGCCTTCCCAGGCCGCCATTTGTACCGGCTGGCCTTGCCAGTGGCCGATGACGATCACGTACTCAGGTACGCCCAAGGGGCTTAACTGAGTGGTACCGGCCAATGCGCTGTCAGAACAAAGCAGGGTATCTTTATGTAGGGCAATCAGAATATGTTCTGTGTTGATATTCCCAATGGGGGTATATGAGGGCGTGAAATCGTCGGGCAGCATAGTGGGCGGCTTCTGGCAGTAATGAGCCTCAGTTTAACAAGACTGGAATCGTATTGAGTGTGTCGCGGATCGGGAATTAAACAATTCTGTAATGTATTGCTCATAGAATCGCTGAGAACAAAGCCCCAAGTAGCTAATTTTTTGATTTCCTTAGGATGAATAAAGCCATGAAACAAATTAAATTGATTGCGACATTATTGACAGTTGCTGTTTTGGCGACGGCCTGCAGCTCAGTGCCAGAACAAAAAGCGGCGGCACCTGCACCGGCTGAAAAACCGGCGGCTGATGCAGCTGCAATTGCGAAAGCAGTCAAAGTGGCACTGGATGCCGACGCGACGCTGAAAGCCTTTGACCTGAAAGTCACAGGCGCCAATGACAAGAAAAACCCGAGCAAAGTCGATGTGACCATCGACGGCAGCGTTGATAGCGGCGAACAGATGGCACAAGCCGGGATGATTGCCGAACAAGTGAAAGGTGTGCAATACGTATTCAATAACATCATGCCGAAAAACTGAACCAGCCCGCGTATGCGGTGCGGTGATGAAAAATGCCATTCGCAGCGACAGCGAATGGCATTTTTGTTGTTCAGACGATCAGTGTTTATTGCAATGCGCTTAACGCTTCTTGCAGCTGGGCAAAGCGTTTTTCACCCGGCGCAATCCGGTTTGCTTCGAGCAAGGCGGTTTTGGCTTCATTGATCAGGCTGGGGCTGACCCCGTTTCGCTGCATGTAGATCGTCGCGACATAGGCGAAATTGAGCAGGACACGCGGGTTGTTCGGCATGGTATTACGCGCAGTGCGGATGGCATTGAGGGCTTCCTCGACCTTGCCTTCGCGCATCAGCATCACGCCGCTGTTCATCAGCTCGACGGCTTCTTTGCGGCTGTCATTGACCAGACGTTCACCTTCTTCGGCCATTCCTGCGGCGCTGAACAGCGCTTGAACCTGGCCGGTGACAGTGCTGTTTTCATGATTATTTTTAACCACATTTTGCAGCAAAGAGACCGCGCTCTCGACCCGACCAGTCGACAATAGTAACTGTGCAGCTTCCAGCCCTGCAGCTTCGTTTTTCATGCTGGCGCATTGCTGCAATAATTGCTCGACTTCCTGCGCGGCTTCGCTGGCGCGCTGCAGATTATTGGTTTGGGTGTAGATCAGCCCTTCGGTGGCCTTGACTCGCAATTTGACTTCAGTATCAGAAAACTGCTTTTGCACGGTGGCCAGGACTTTAAGTGCTTCATCGGCTTTGTTGGTGGCGCCACAGACCTTGGCAAAACCCAGATAGGCATCCGGTGCATTCTGGACAGAATGTTCGCCGACCTGGATGCTTTTGCGAAATGCGCGCTCGGCGAGCGCCATATCCCCTCTTTGCAGTGCCAACGTGCCGAGTTCCTTTTGGCGCTGTGCCGAGTTGGGGGAAATTTTGACGGCCTCGGCCAGTGTCGCTTCGGCCTGCTCCGGCTGTTTGAGTTGTTGCTGGGCTTTGGCCAGCCAGTCATAGGCTTCCAGATAGGCACGATTGGTGGCGATACTCAGCTGGCAATGCTGGCTAGCGCCCTCAAAGTCCCCTTTGAGGAAGCAGACCTTGCCCAGTCCGGTTCGTGCCCAGGGGATTTCGCGCTCGGCCAGTACTTCCTCGAATAGGGCTGCAGCTTGCGCCGGTTCACCGGCATCCAGTAATAATTGTCCTTTGATCCGGCGCAATTCGGTCGCATTGGCCGTGTCGTGCGCCAGGCGTGCGTCGCATAAGGCAATGGCTCGCAAATAGTTTTTGTTGATGATGGCCTGATTGATCTCGGCAAAAGCCTGTTTTTTGGTACGGATCTTGTCGAGACGGCTGAGCAATAATTCGCCGGTGATCGGTTTGATCAGATAGGCGTCCGGTTGATATTCAACGGCCCCCATAATCCAGTCCGAACTTTTTTCCGCAGTAATCATGATCCAGGTACAGGTTGGGCTGATGAGCTGTTTGATTTTGGCTTCTTCCAGCACCTGTTGGCCATTCTTGCCATCGCCCAGATTGTAATCGCAAAGAACGACATCATATTTGCGACCACTCAGCTGCTTGATGGCATCCAGCCCGTTCATCGCCAAATCGATGGTGCTTGCGCCATTTTCACGCAGCATTTCGCGTAACAAGCTACGCATGCCCTGAAAGTCATCAATCACCAGAAAGGTGAGTTTGGCAAAATTGTCTTGAGGTAAAATCATGTTAGACCTAGGCTTTGTTGATGTTTGGTTTACGATTCCGCTGGAGCGATTTTTTTGATGAATCAAGGCATTAACTGCGATACATAGCCCGCTATTTGAGCTGTTAATAACGCCGAGTCATCAAAAAAAGCGCCCAGCCCGAAGGGTTTGGCTGTTTTTGGCCTGACACTGCGTTGCGAAGCCCTTGCATAGAGCGACTATGCGGCTGGCTCCGCGCCTTGTTTCAGGCCAAAACCAGCGCAAACGGAATTCGCAAACCAAATGTCAACAGAGCCTAGGGTAAGGTTAATACAAAGCAACCACCGCCCAGCGAGCCGCCGTTTTCCAGCCGGACTCGACCATACTGGGTTCGATTGTGATGAAGCCGCGCAACCTGAGTTGCAAAATACAGCCCCAAGCCAGTGCTGCCCGAGCTGAAATCAACGCCGCTACGCTCGGTCTGGCTATCGAACAACAGACGATCCGGGTAGCCACGACCATTGTCTTCGACGCGGATTTCCAGTTGTTTGTCCTGGATGGCGAAGGAAAGATGCACCGTATCCCGGGTGTATTTGACCGCGTTGTTCAACGCATGACTGATGACGCCATTGATGAGATCCGCATCGAAATGCCACTCCTGACCCTGCGCCACCGTGACTTCGAGTGCGACTTTGCGGGCATCGAATAGCGTGCGGTTTTGCAGCAATAGCTCATTGCAAAAATCAGCCAGTGCCTGTGGGTGGGAATCAAATGGGTAGAGCTGATTGCCCATTTTGTACAGTGTGAGCAAATGCATCAGGTTGTCATTGATGCGTTTTACTTCGTAAAGCATGCTGGATAACGGGTCATAATGGTGGGGTTTGTCCGGTGGGCTTTGTTCGATGAGCTGCTCCAGCGTACCCCCCAGCAGACACAGCGAGTTTTTCATGTCATGCACGGATGAGGCGAGAAAAACGGCAATATCCGGCTGTTGTTCAATATCATTCATGTCAAAATCTTCTGGTCGGCAGTGTGAATCAAATGGGCGGCAAACCCCCGTTGCATCCCGTTTCCGTTCATTCGCGATGAGTTTTCAACTATCCGCTAATGGACAGTCACAAGCGGATGAGCTCTGTTGAGCATAGTCTGCCGAAGTCGTTTCGACAAAAATGGCAGTTTTGATGGTTCCGATCTGGAGCAAGGGCGCAGTCAGCGCGGTGAGCTCCGGGCGAATTTCAGGAGGACTTCGATGCAGGTCTGGTTTGTCTATATCCTGCGCTGCCGCGACGGCAGCCTGTATACCGGCATTGCCATCGATGTTGCCAAACGCTTTGCTGCGCATCAGGCGGGCAAAGGCGCCAAATACACCCGTGCTCATCCGCCCGAATCGCTTGAATTGATTTTGCCGTGCGCCAATCGCAGCATCGCGCTCAAGCTCGAATACGCGATCAAACAACGCTCCGCTGCCGATAAAAAACGCTGGATCGCCGGTGAAACTCCGCAATTACCCGCGTTTTATTGTGACGAACAGCAGCTATGGCAGCTTTGCGACGCGTAATCGCTGTTTTCGACGAATCCACTGCCATTCTTTCCATACCTGCCATTCGGCAAACTTATTCTCATATTGATCAATTATTTAGGGCGCTCATTATCTAAGCTCCTATACATCTTGCCGCCGCAAAAATGGCTCTGCAGATCTGGCGGTTTTTGTTGCTGATCTCAGGCCAAAAAATCAGCAAGCGCGATCAGTAAACCCTGCACCAGCAGACGCTAAGGTTTTTCCGCATCAGGGATGTAGTGTATATATTTTAACTACATAGCTTTGATATAAATCAAACCGCGTTGCTGATAACGGTTTAGCATGATCATATTGCAGTAATTGTTGCAGCTAAACCGGATTAGTTTGGGGGAAGCGATGAATAAGGTTCTGGTGGTAGGCAGTATCAATATGGATCTGGTTGCCCAGGTCGGACAATACCCGCGCCTCGGTGAGACTTTGCTGGGACAAAGCTTTGCAACGTATCACGGCGGAAAAGGCGCTAATCAGGCTGTGGCTGCTGCACGCTTGGGTGCTCAGGTCACGATGATAGGCCGGGTCGGTGACGATGCTTTTGGACGTGAACTCACCAGCGCACTGAAAAACGAAGGGATCAACACCGACTGGATCAAGGTCAGCCCGGCTACCGCCAGCGGGATTGCCATGATCACACTGGCGGGCAGTGATAACGCGATTATCGTCGTTCCCGGCGCCAATGCCTGCTTAAGCCCTGCCGATATTGAAGCGGCAGAAAGCTCTTTTGCCGATGCGGATGTGGTGATTGCCCAGCTGGAAACCCCGCTGGCAACGATCAGGAAAGCCGCAGAGCTGGCGCAGCGACATCACAAACCCTTTATTTTGAATCCGGCTCCGGCCATGCGGCTCGATGATGCATTGCTGGATCAGGTGGCCTTACTTACTCCCAATGAATTTGAGCTTGGTATGGCGCTGGGTTTGCCCGAAAGCGAGTGGCGTCAGGCATTGCAGCAAAGCCCTGGCAAAATTTTGATGACGGCAGGTTCCGATGGCGCATGGTATTGCGATGCTGCTGGCGTTTTGCAGCAACAACGCAGCTTTAAAGTGACTGCGCTGGATACGACAGGCGCGGGCGACACGTTTAACGGCGCTTTGGTGGCTTTCTGGGATTTGGGTTTGCCTGAGGCTAGCCGTATGGCCTGCGCCGCAGCCGCTTTGTCGGTGACCAAAGCCGGAGCGCAAGGGGGAATGCCAAGCAAGGCGCAATTGCTTGATTTTCTGGCCGCGCAGGGAGGTGCAGCATGAAAAAACTGGGACATCTGAATCGCGACATCGCTCGCGTCCTCGCCAGTATGGGGCATACCGATTGCATTGTGATCGCCGATTGTGGCTTGCCAGTGCCTGAGCACATCGAATGTATTGATTTGTCGTTGCGTCTGGGTACGCCTGCTTATTTCGATACGCTAGATAGCATTCTGGCTGACTTTCAGGTCGAGCGTGCTGTGCTGGCCAGCGAATGCCAGAGTAAAAATCCGGCGGTGGCCGAGCAGGCGGCGAGTATGGCCAAACAGGGCGTGCAGATCGAGTTTGTTCCGCATGAACAATTCAAACAGCTGACACACCATGCCCGCGCCATTATCCGTACCGGTGAAGCCAGCCCGTACGCCAATATTGTGCTGTATTCGGGTGTCATTTTTTAGGGGGTTGCCATGTTGATCCAAATGAGCGGTATCAGCAAGGCCTTTGGGCCAGTCAAGGTGCTCGAAGGAGTCGAGTTTGCCCTTGATCGTGGTGAAATCCATGCGCTGATGGGTGAAAACGGCGCAGGTAAATCTACGCTGATGAAAATTCTCTGCGGGGTGTATCAGGCTGACGCCGGCACGGTTGCTGTCGATGGGAAGCATACCCTGATTAAAAATACCCGCGATGCAGAAAAACTCGGAATTGCCATTATCCATCAGGAGCTCAATCTGATTCCGCAATTGTCGGTGATGGAAAATATGTTTCTCGGGCGTGAGCCGCGCCATTTCGGCATTATCAACACGATCAAAATGCGTGCGAAATGTCTGGAATATCTCAAACTGCTCGGCATCGAAAATCTCGACCCTGATATTGAAGCGGGCAAGCTGTCGATCGGCCAGCAGCAAATGGTCGAGATTGCCAAGGCACTGTCACTTAACGCGCAAACACTGATCATGGACGAGCCGACCGCCGCCTTGTCCGAACGTGAAACCGAAAAATTGTTCGGCATCATTGCCGATTTGAAAGCACGTGGCGTCGGTATTGTGTATGTCTCGCACCGGATGGAAGAAATTTTCAAAATCTGCGACAAGATTTCAGTCTTGCGCGACGGGCAATTTGTCGGTGAACGCGAGATTGCCAATACCGATTTTGATGAAATCGTCCGCATGATGGTGGGGCGCGAAATTGGCGACCGTTTCCCGGTTCGCAATGCCACCTTGGGCGAAATTCGCCTCAAGGTTTCCAATCTGGCCGACGCCAGCATCAGCGGCATTGAATTTGACGTGCGCGCCGGTGAAGTACTCGGCATTGCCGGTTTGATGGGCGCCGGGCGTAGTGAAATCCTGAAAACCATTTTCGGCATCAACCGCAAAGTGTCCGGCACGATAGAGCTCGATGGCAAACCGCTGAACGTCAGCTCGCCCGGCGAAGCGATTGAGGCGGGAATCGGTTTTGTCACCGAAGACCGTAAAAGCCAGGGGCTGGTACTGGGTTTGTCGGTGCGCGAAAACGCGACGCTGGCCAATCTGTCCAAATATGCCCGTTTTGGCGTCATCAATCATGCCGAGCAAATGGCGGTAGTGCAGCGCGAAATTGAGCGGATGCATATCCGGACGCGTGATGCCGAGCTGGAAGTCAAATCGCTCTCTGGCGGTAACCAGCAAAAAGTCGTGTTTGCCAAATGGCTGGGCATTGCACCAAAAGTGTTGTTTCTCGATGAACCAACACGCGGTGTCGATGTGGGCGGCAAGGCCGAAATTTATCAAATCATCAATGAATTGGCGCAGTCCGGCGTTGCTATCGTCATGGTGTCTTCCGAATTGCCCGAGGTGCTGGCAATGAGCGACCGGATTCTGGTGATGCATCAGGGGCGACAGGCTGGCATTTTCAGTCAGGCCAGCGCCGAAACCATCATGACTGCTGCAACAGGAGGTTTGAAATGAATGTCCATCAAAAGGCCACACTACAAAAATTGGGTCCGTTTCTGGCGCTACTGGTGCTGGTCGCCGGCTTGGCCGTCACCAGCGCGGATTTTCTGACTGTTGGTAATTTGCTCAATGTTTTCCGTCAGGTTTCGATTAATGCGCTGATTGCATTCGGCATGACGATGGTCATTCTGCTCGGTGGAATCGATTTGTCGGTGGGGTCGATTCTGGCGCTGTCGTCCGTCTTTACTGCGCTGATGCTCAGTCATGGTATCGACCCTGTGGTCGCTACCAGTGTCGGTATTCTGGCAGGGGCTGGCATGGGGATGCTCAATGGTCTGGTGATCAGCAAGGGCAAGGTTGCGCCATTTATCGCGACGCTGGGAACGATGACGATTTTGCGCGGTCTGGCGCTGGTTTTTTCCGAAGGTCGTCCGATTACCGGGCTTGATAGTGACTTTTTCGCCATGCTGGGCGGTGGCTATGTCGCCGGTTTTATCCCGGTGCCGGTCATCATGATGGGGGTGATGTTCGTCGTATTCTGGTTTGTGCTCAAACGCACCGTTTTTGGCCGTCATGTGTATGCCGTCGGGGGTAACGAAGAAGCTGCCAGCCTGTCGGGTATTAAAACGGATCGCATCAAAATCTGGGTTTACACCTTGTCCGGTGCAATGGCTGCAACAGCAGGCATGATTCTGACGTCGCGGCTTAATTCGGCACAGCCTACGGCGGGAACCGGCTATGAGCTCGATGCCATTGCTGCGGTGGTGCTGGGCGGCACCAGTCTGACTGGTGGCCGTGGCTGGATTTTCGGCACACTCGTTGGTGCGCTGCTGATCGGGGTTCTGAATAACGGTTTGAACTTGCTGGGCGTGTCGTCGTTCTACCAGCAAGTGATTAAAGGTGTCGTGATCCTGCTGGCGGTATTGCTCGATCGTGCGAACAAAAAATAAGAGGTATTGCTATGCAGCCTAAAAACAGCATGGCCTTCAGGCAAATACCCTAAGTAATCGTGCAAAAGTTTTGGCCCGAGGCCACCCCGTCCTGCGAGGCGCGAAGTCGTAGACAGTACAGGTAGTACGGCAAGGCGAAGCAACAATGCGCGGAAACTTTTGCTTAAGCACTTAGTTATCTTTCTTTTTAAACAAACGGAGTCAACCATGAAACGCATTTTGTCCCCCCTGCTGATCGGCTTGCTCGCAACCGGTCTGATTGCCTGCTCGAAACAAGGCCCAGAAACCCAGACCGCTTCCGAACCGGCAGCCGCAGCAAGCGCTACGCTCAGTGTTGGCCTGGCCATTTCAACGCAAAACAACCCGTTCTTTGTCGCCTTGCGCGATGGTGCAGATGCAGAAGCCAAAGCTCAGGGCGTCACGCTGATTACGGTGGATGCACAGGATGATTCGGCCAAGCAGATTTCGAATATCGAAGACTTGATCCAGAAAAAAGTACAGGTCATTCTGATTAACCCGACTGACTCCAGCGCAGTGGCCGGTGTCGTCAAGGAAGCTCTGAAGGCCGGCATCAAAGTCGTCTCGCTTGATCGCAGTGTCAACGGCGCCGAAGTGAATGCCCATATCGCGTCGGATAATGTCGCTGGCGGCAAAATGGCAGCGGATTTCCTGCTGGAAAAAATTGGCGGCAAAGGCAATATCGTCGAGCTGGAGGGTATTCCAGGCTCATCAGCAGCCCGTGAACGGGGTCAGGGTTTCCACTCGGTCATTGATGGCAAGGCAGATGTGAAACTGGCGGCGAAACAAGCGGCTGATTTTGACCGCGCCAAAGGCCTGACCGTGATGGAAAACATCCTGCAGGGCAATAAAGATGTTAAAGGCGTGTTTGCACATAACGATGAAATGGCGCTGGGTGCACTTAAAGCGATTGAAGCGGCTGGCCTCAAAGGCGTGGTCGTGGTCGGTTTTGATGCCACGCCGGATGCTGTCAATGCGGTGAAAGCGGGTCAACTGGCTGCAACAGTGCAACAAAAACCGGAACTGATCGGTAAAATGGGCGTTGATGCCGCTTTGAAACTGAGTAAAGGCGAAGCGGTAGATAAATTCATTCCGGTGCCTTTGGATCTGGTGAAACAATAAAATCCTCAAATCCAACGGCCGCTAAACCCCGATGCCAGTCAATACTGGCATCGGCTTTTTGGAGCAGGCATGACTGCCTATCAGCGCTTGACGATTGCCGATATTGCACAACTGGCCGGGGTGTCAAAAACCACGACCAGCATGATTCTGAACGGTCGTGCCGAACAATACCGCATTGCCGCAGCGACGGTTGAGCGTGTGCAGCAGATCGCAGCCGAACATCATTTCCAGCCTTCGGCTTCGGCGCGTTTATTGCGCTCGCGACGCAGTGGGACATTGGGTCTGGTGATTCCCGAGTTGACCAACTTCGCCCACGCCATGCTGGCGCAAACGCTGGAGCCCTTGTGCCGCGATGCGGGTTTTCAACTATTTGTCGTCAGCAGCAATGATGATGCCGAAATGGAAATCAGGGCGGTCGAACAATTGCTGGCGCGACAGGTCGATGGCCTGATGCTGGTGCCCTGTTCCAACAATGCCAAGCTGTATGCCAAATGGGCCAAGCGGATGCCGCTGGTGCTGCTTGACCGTCGGGTGATAGACAGCAATTTGCCTTTTGTCGTCAGCGATGCTGAAAAGCAGGTTTTTGAGCTGATCTCAACAGTGCTGGCGCACGGCATTCGGGAGATCGCGTATTTTGGCGGACAGATGAGTTTATCGCCCAGCGTTGATCGCCTTGCCGGTTATCAAAAGGCCTGGCAGGCCGCCGGGCTGGCGCCTGATCCGCAACTGATCAAGCATCGTAATTATCAGCAACACAGCGGTTATTCGATGATGGCGGAATGTTATACGCAGCTCGGCCGCTATCCGGAGGCCATTTTCTGTGCATCCATCTCGCTGCTGGAGGGTGTGCTTGAGTTTATGAACGAGCTGGATCATTTCAAAACCGCGCCGCAACATTTGATGAGTTTTGATGATCATCGACTACTCGACTGCATGCCTCGCGCCATCAATTCCGTCGTACAGGATAGTGCAGCGCTGGCGGCACAAAGCCTGCAGCGCATTCAATCGCAACTGGCCGGCGAAGCCGTCGAATCCTGCTGGGTTGCAAGCCGTATCAACTGGCGACAGACCTATCCGGATTGAGCTCTCTCCCGGCTCAGTCAATGACTTGTGGTGTAAGTGGGTTGGAGGCTGTGATGGCGATGATTTCAGATACTTGATGACGTCGCATCAATCGCCCCTGACGCGTTTAATTGAGCTTGCCAAGAGCCTCATTGATATTGATTTCATCTTCTGAAAAGCAATATTCATTCGATTCGGTTTTGATATGCAGGTATTTTTTGGCAGGGGATTTTTTTCGTAGGAGATACGTACTGATCAAGCCAGCGACCAGCATTGAAAATACGCTGCCAAGGTAGTTATTTTCCTGATTGTAAAGCCGATTTTTCCGCTCGTCGCCTGACTCGCCATCAACCCAGTATTTTTTAATTTCACTGGAATTGATTTGTACAGCACCAATTTCTACCGCCTTTTCGTTCATTTTATTCCCCGTGTTGGCATTGTGTCAGACCTAAGTATGCTACAATTCAGCAAGTCTTGCCGTTAGCATCGGGTTTAATCCTCTGTCGGAACCGGCTCCGGCGCATCCAGCTTGCTGATGGTTTTGCGCAAGAACACAACGAGCGCCAAGCCCGGCAATGCGACCAGCGCCGAGAAAACAAAGAAATTCGCCCAGCCCAGCGCGACGACCAGATAGCCCGAAGCCGGGCCGACGTAGACGCGGCCAAAAGCAGCGAGCGCTGAGAGCAGCGCAAATTGTGTCGCGGTAAAGCGCGGGTTGCACAGGCTCATCAGCAAGGCGACCGCAGCGGTTGTTCCCATTCCGCCCGCCAGATTTTCGCCGCCAATCGCAAAATACAGCAGCGGCAAACTCGGCGCGCCGTGCAGCGCAATCAGCCAGTAGCCGAGATTCGTCAGTGCTTGCAATACGCCAAAGACCAGAAGCGAGCGGTACAGCCCCCAGCGCAGCATCAGCACCGCACCGGCAAAGCCGCCAAAAATCGTTGCGATCATGCCGAACACTTTATTGGCCGAGCCGATCTGCGTTTTTACGTAACCCATATCGAGCAGGAATTTGGTCGACAGGCTGCCGGCAAACGCGTCGCCCAGTTTGTAGGCGACGACCAGAGTCAGCAGCAAAATCGCGCCGTCGCGGCTAAAAAACTCGTGCAGCGGCTCGATAATCGCTTCGCGCAGCGAACGTGGCGGCTGGTGCTGTACTTCAGGCTCGGGCGAAAACAGCGTGACCAGTGCCATGGCGGCCATGATGGCCGCCATCACCCAGTAGGTTTGCTGCCAGCTCAAGTGGCCATCGGCCAGAATCAGCGCCAGCGCACCTGAAGTCAGCATCGCCATCCGGTAGCCGAAAACACCAACGGCAGCGCCGGCACCACGCTCGGCTTGATGCAGCGTTTCGGTTCGATAGGCGTCGATGACGACGTCCTGCGTTGCGGAGAAAAATGCGACCAGTAGTGCGAGTACGGCAAACGTCGCCAGATGCGTTTTCGGATCAAGCCCACCCATAAATGCAATGGCTCCGGCCAGCGCCAATTGCGCGAGCAACATCCAGCCGCGCCGCCGTCCCAGAAAGGGCATCGGGAAACGGTCAATCAGCGGCGACCAGAGGAATTTCCATGTATACGGCTGGCCGACCAAGGTGAACCAGGCAATGGTTTTGATGTCGAGACCGGCATCCGATAACCAGGCCTGCAGTGTCGAGCCGGTCAGCGCCAGCGGCAAGCCCGAGGCAAAACCCAGAAACATCGCCGCAGCGATGCGGCGATTATTAAACACGGCAAGATAGTGATTGATATTCATGGGTATATGGCTGCAGCTATTGTTTTAATTGTTTTCTATGGCAATACACGGTGTGTGTATGTTTGCTTGTGATTCGATGCTGTAGTCGTAATCAACGATTAGCGGCGCGTGATCCGAGAATTTTTCGTCTTTGTATATGCTGGCCGCAGTGGCGGTGGCCGCGAGTGCAGGCGTCGCAATCTGATAGTCAATCCGCCAGCCGACGTCCTTGGCATAAGCCTGACCGCGATTGCTCCACCAGGTGTAGCCGGGGATTTCGGGGTACAGCGTGCGCCAGGTGTCACGCCAGCCGCTGGCGAGCAATTTGGTGAACCACATCCGCTCTTCAGGCAGAAAGCCCGAATTTTTCAGATTGCCTTTCCAGTTTTTCAGATCGATTTCGTTATGCGCGATATTCCAGTCACCCATGACGATGACATCGCGCCCGGATTGTCGTAATTCTTCCAGATGCGGCCAGAAACGATCCAGAAAGCTGAATTTCACATCCTGCCGCTCTTCCGATGATGAACCGGAAGGCAGGTACAAGGAGACCACCGACAGCTTGCCAAAACGCACTTCCAGATAGCGGCCTTCAGCATCAATATCGGCAATGCCCAGCCCGGTAATCACTTCGTCGGGCTCGCTGCGGCAATACAGGCCAACACCGCTATAGCCTTTCTTTTCTGCATAATGAAAATAGGCGTGATAGCCGTCAGGCGTATGCTCGGGTTTGAGGTCGGCTGCTTGGGCTTTCAATTCCTGCACGCCGATGACGTCGGCATTCTGACTGGCCAGCCAGTTGAAAAAACCTTTGCTCGTTGCCGAGCGGATGCCGTTCAGATTGGCCGAAATGATGCGCACTGGGTTTATCCTTGATGGTAAAATGCTTACAAACTTCACGAAGAGCAGGAATCAGACATGAGCGACTTCCGTCAGGATTTCATCCGTTTTGCCGTCGAACAGAAAGTGCTCTGTTTTGGCGATTTTATCACCAAAGCGGGTCGTAACTCGCCGTACTTCTTTAATGCCGGGCTGTTTAGCGATGGCACTTCGGTTGGTGAGCTGGCGCGTTTTTATGCGCAAGCGGCGCTGGCGTCCAAAGTTCAGTTTGATGTGCTGTTCGGGCCTGCCTATAAAGGCATTGTCTTGGCATCAGCCACCGCAGTGGCTTTGGCCAATGCCGGTCATAATGTACCGTTTGTTTTTAACCGCAAAGAGGCCAAGGATCACGGCGAAGGCGGTGTTCTGGTCGGTGCGCCATTGAAAGGCCGCGTGATGATCATCGACGATGTGATCTCGGCCGGTACATCGGTGCGCGAATCGGTGAACATGATTCGTGCCGCAGGTGCTGAGCCCGCGGGTGTACTGATCGCACTTGACCGAATGGAGCGCGGTCAAGGTGAGCTGTCAGCGGTACAGGAAGTCGAACAACAATTTGGCATTCCGGTGATTCCTATTGCATCTTTGCAGGATTTGCTGGGTTTTCTTGCCGGGCAGGACGGGATGGCCGAGAATCTGGACAAGGTTCAACAATATCGTGCGAAATATGGGGTTTAAGTAGGCAAGCAAAAGTTTTCCAGCTTTGGCCTAAGGCCATGGGCTACGCTAAGGCAACAAGTTGCCAAGCTACGCCACACGTTACCTCGCCTTGCCGTACGTGTGTACTGGCGTCGCGCGGTGCCTTGCAGGACGGGGTGGCCTCGGACCAAAACTTTTGTACGGTTACTTAACAGAATTTCGGCGTTTCAACAGGGTTAATCCATGCGGCATTTCATTGTTTTAGTGATGTTCTTCACAACGGTGCTGAGCGCGCAAGCGGCTCAGCTTTATCGCTGGGTCGATGAGAATGGCAAGGTTCAGTACAGTGACAAGCCGCCATCAGGCCAATCCAAGGAGCTGACCGAGCTGGATAAACAGGGGCGCGCTCGCAACACGGGCAGCAATCTCAGCGAGGCCGAACGTGCTGCCGAGCGTGAAAAACAGAAGCAGCTGACCGAGCAGCGCCGCAAGGATAAAGCCCTGCTGCAATCGTTCTCCAAACCTGAAGAGGTCGATATTCTGCGTGATCGTCAGCTCGAAGCACTGGCTGCCGCACAGCAAACCAATAAGCTGCGGCTGAACAGTTTGCAGGAGAGGCACAAGCGATTAAATCAACAGGCCGAACGCCTTAACAAGGCCAAAAAACCGATTCCCGCCGATTTGCAGACCGAACTTGATCTAAATCGAGACGAGATCAAGTCGGTTAATGAATCATTGACACGTCAGGATCAGGATGCGGTCAAAATCCGTGAAAAGGCCGAGGCTGACAAGGCGCGGCTGATCCAGTTGCGCAGCGTTTCCCCTTAAGCATGTTGGCGTCTTGCTGCCTTAGAATCTAATTTTTGTTGAAGACTTATTCATGACGACACGCATTGTTCTGGGAATCGATATCGGCGGTACCGGCATCAAAGGTGCTCCGGTCAATATTGATACGGGCGAGCTTGCCGCGCCGCGCCACCGGATCGCGACGCCACAGCCTGCCACGCCGGAAGCGGTGGGTGCTGTGGTCAAGCAGATTGTCGAGCACTTTCACTGGAGCGGGCCGATAGGCTGCACCTTCCCGGCGATTGTTCACAATGGCGTAACCTTGTCGGCGGCCAATGTTGATCAAACCTGGCTCAATGCACCTGCACAACAAATCCTCGCTGCGGCGACGGGCTTGCCCTTAATCATCCTGAACGATGCCGATGCGGCGGGTTTGGCCGAAGTGACGTTTGGCGCAGCCAAGGGGCGCGGCGGCAAAACCATCGTGATTACTTTGGGGACCGGCATCGGTAGCGCGCTGATTGTTAATGGCGAGCTGATCACCAATACCGAATTCGGGCATCTGATTTTCCCGAAAGACATGATTGCCGAAAAATATTGCTCGGCCAAAGTCAAAGAAGACAAAGATCTGAGCTGGAAAGAATACAATCCGCGGCTCAATGCCTACCTGCTGCATTTGCAACTCTTGTTTTCCCCTGATCTGATCATTGTCGGTGGTGGTGTCAGTAAAAAGGCCGACAAATTCATTCCCGAAATGAAAGGCCTGCGCTGCGAGCTGGTCGCGGCAACGCTGAAGAATGAAGCCGGCATCATTGGCGCAGCACTTGAGGCCGCGAAGATTTTTCACGCTTAAGCGGTGGCCATAATCTGCTATAGGTATATGGCTGTGGCTTACGGTAACTATGGCTTGTGGTGTTATACGTCTGGGCGGTATTTGAAAATGACCAAAAATTCAAGCGTATCGTCTTGCTGCGCCTCTCACACCAAGTCCCTGTTTTAGCGTAGAATATTGCCCCTTTACCGCTGTTTGGGGCCCTGTGCCATGCTTTACCCTGATCGTTATGATGTGATTGTCGTTGGTGGCGGCCATGCCGGTACCGAAGCTGCGCTCGCCAGCGCGCGCATGGGGCGCAAAACCTTGCTGCTCACGCACAATATCGAAACGCTGGGGCAGATGAGCTGCAACCCGTCGATTGGCGGCATCGGCAAAGGTCATCTGGTCAAGGAAGTCGACGCGCTCGGCGGCGCGATGGCGCTGGCGACCGATCTGTCCGGCATCCAGTTCAAAACACTCAATTCGAGCAAAGGCCCGGCAGTCCGTGCGACGCGCGCGCAAGCTGACCGAGTGCGCTATAAAGCGGCAATTCGCCATATGCTGGAAAATCAGGAAAACCTCGATCTATTCCAGCAAGCGGTTGACGATCTGATTCTGGATGGCGACAAAGTCGTCGGCGCGGTCACGCAAATCGGCATCGAATTTCGCGCGAGCGCCGTTGTGCTGACTGCAGGCACTTTCCTCGGCGGCAAAATCCACGTTGGCCTCGAAAACCACGTCGGTGGTCGCGCTGGCGATCCGGCGTCGATCACTTTGTCGCAAAAACTGCGCGAATTACAGCTACCCGTTGGCCGCCTGAAAACCGGCACGCCGCCGCGCATTGACGGGCGAACGATCAATTTTGACGTGCTTGGCATTCAGCCAGGCGACACGCCCGAGCCAGTGTTTTCACTGCGCGGCACACGCGAGATGCACCCGAAACAATTGCCATGCTGGATCGCGCATACCAACCTGAAAACGCACGATATTATCCGCAGCGGTTTTGATCGCAGCCCGATGTTTACCGGCAAAATCGAAGGCGTCGGCCCGCGCTATTGCCCAAGTATCGAAGATAAAATCAACCGCTTTGCCGATAAAGACAGCCATCAGATTTTCCTTGAGCCCGAAGGCTTGGACACCAACGAATTTTATCCGAACGGCATCTCGACCAGCTTGCCCTTCGATATTCAGCTCGCTGCCTTGCAATCAATTGAAGGCTTGGAAAACGCCCGCATTCTGCGCCCAGGTTATGCGATCGAATACGATTATTTCGACCCACGCGCGTTGAAAAACAGTTTTGAATCCAAAGCGATCAAGGGTCTGTATTTTGCCGGTCAGATCAACGGTACGACCGGTTACGAAGAAGCCGCTGCGCAAGGTCTGTTTGCCGGCTTGAACGCAGCATTGTATGCACGCGACGAAGCGCCGTGGTGTCCGGGTCGCGATGAGGCATATCTGGGGGTATTGGTCGACGATCTAATCACCAAGGGCGTTACCGAGCCATACCGTATGTTTACCAGCCGCGCCGAGTTCCGTTTGCAGCTACGCGAAGACAACGCCGATTTGCGCCTGACTGAACATGGCCGCCGTCTGGGCTTGGTCGGTGATGAGCAATGGCAACTGTTCAGCGAAAAACGTGAAGCCATCGCCAGCGAATTCGAGCGTCTGAAATCGACGTGGGTTAACCCGCGTATCTTGGCGGCAGCCGAGGCCGAGCGCGTTTTGGGTAAGGCGATTGAGCGCGAATATACGCTGGCCGATTTATTGCGCCGCCCCGAAGTCACCTATGAAAGCCTGATGAGTCTGGAAGTCGCTGGCCCCGGCGTGACTGATGAGAAAGTTGCCGAACAGATCGAAATTCAAGTGAAATACCAAGGTTATATCGAACGCCAGCAAGGCGAAGTCGCCAAACGCGATACGCTGGAAGACGTGGCCTTGCCGGATGATTTTGATTTCACCCAAGTGCCTGGTTTATCAAAAGAAATTCAGCAGAAACTGAGCACGCAACGCCCACAAACATTGGGGATTGCCTCGCGTATTTCCGGCGTCACACCGGCCGCGATTGCGCTGTTGGTTGTTTACATCAAGAAAAGCCGCATGGCCGCAGCTGCCGATGAGTCGGCCGTAAAGGACGTGCAATGAGCGACGCAATGAATGGCCATTTGGCGGCGATGCTGGCGCAAGGGCTGGCTGAAATGGGTTTGCCGCTGGATGCTGCGCAACAAAGCAAATTGCTGGCCTACGTGGCTTTGCTACAAAAATGGAACAAGGTCTATAGCCTGACTGCGATTCGCGAGCCGGAAAAAATGGTGACTCATCACCTACTCGATTCGCTGGCGCCGTTGTTGTTCTTGCCGACAACGCCTTTGCGCATGGTCGACGTGGGGTCTGGTTTCGGTACGCCCGGTATTCCGTTTGCGATTGCCCGTCCCGATTGGGCTTTGACTTTGCTCGATTCTAACCAGAAAAAAACCACTTTTCTGCGGCAGGCGATTCTTGAGCTGGGTTTGTCCAATGTCAGTGTGATTACCGGTCGCGTCGAAGCGGTCGAGCCTGCTGCGAAGTTTGACGTGATTACCTCACGCGCTTTTGCCGATCTCGCCGACTTCATCAACTGGACCCGGCATTTGCTCGCTGACGGCGGTGAATGGGCTGCCCTAAAGGGGGTATATCCCCAGGACGAAATAGCAAGCTTGCCTGCGGGGGTATACGTCGATGGGGTAGATGCGCTGAGCGTTCCGGGGCTCGATGCGGAGCGGCATTTGGTGCATATCCGTAAGGCCGCTTGAGCGAGATTCATGTTGCACTGCACAGGCTTGTGCAGCAGATGAAGCGCATTAATTAGCAGCACCGAGTAAACTAGCGACTTTGGCGTTTCACGCCCAACATAGTGAAAATCAAGCCAGGTGGGAATCAAGCGATGAAAATTTTGGCGATTGCGAATCAAAAAGGCGGCGTCGGTAAAACGACGACCGCCGTGAATCTGGCGGCCAGTCTTGCCCAGCTCGGCAAGCGCGTACTGCTGGTCGATCTTGATCCGCAAGCCAATGCGACGATGGGGTCGGGAATCGATAAAACCAAGTTGCGCCACTCGGTCTATTCACTGTTGCTGGGCGAATCGGACATGGCCAAAACCATTGTTCGCTCTGAATCCGGTGGTTTTGACCTGGTGCCGTCGAGTCGCGATTTGGCGGGCGCCGAAGTCGAGCTGGTTGATGCCGAAGCACGCGAATCCCGCCTGAAAAAAGCATTGGCACAGGTGGCTGGGCAATATGATTTTGTGATTCTGGATTGTCCGCCTGCGCTTAATTTACTGACACTGAATGGTCTCGTTGCTGCCGACGCGGTGATGATCCCGATGCAGTGCGAATATTATGCGCTCGAAGGTTTGTCCGATCTGGTCAATACGCTGAAACGCATCAAACAAAATCTGAACCGAAAAATTGAGATTGAAGGCTTGCTGCGCACGATGTTCGACCCGCGCTCAACGCTGGCGCAGCAAGTGTCTGATCAGCTGGTCAAGCACTTCACCAGCAAGCTCTATCACACGGTGATTCCGCGCAATGTGCGTCTGGCCGAGGCGCCGAGCTACGGCCGCCCGATTCTGGCCTACGACAAATCGTCAAAAGGCGCGCAAGCTTATTTGCAGCTGGCAGAAGAATTGCTGGCGCGCCATGATGCGCTTGAAGCCGCAGTCTAATCATCAGTGCTGCGCACTGCTTTAAGGATGTTCATGCATGTCGAGTAAAAAATTCAAAGGACTGGGTCGCGGTCTGGATGCCTTGATGGGCGATACCGCCGCTGGTGATGAGCTGAAAACGCTCTCCGTGACCGCCTTGCAGCCGGGCAAATACCAGCCACGTACTTTGATGAACGAAGAGGCGCTCGAAGAGCTGGCCAATTCGATTCGCGCTCAGGGTCTGATGCAGCCGATTCTGGTGCGCGAAATCGACGTCGATCAATATGAAATCATCGCCGGCGAACGCCGTTGGCGTGCCGCACAGTTGGCAGGTTTGAGCGAAATCCCCGCTTTGGTGCGTGAAATTGCCGATGAATCCGCGCTGGCGATGGCGCTGATCGAAAATATCCAGCGTGAAAATCTCAATCCGCTTGAAGAAGCCATCGGGATTGCCCGGCTGGTTGACGAGTTTGGATTGACGCAGGAGGCTGCTGCGCATGCTTTGGGCAAGTCACGATCGGCCGTCGCTAATTTACTGCGTCTGCTTAATTTGGACGAAGCCGTTCGTGACATGCTGCTGGCTGGACAGCTTGATATGGGTCATGCCCGCGCATTATTGCCCTTGCTGCCAGAGCAGCAGTTGAGTGCCGCCCGTCATGTGGTGCTCAAAGGCCTGTCGGTACGTGAAGTTGAGGCTCTGGTGAAAAAGATGCAGGCCGAGCCACAAACCAAGCCTGCCGTATCGCCTGATCCGCAACTTGTGGCATTTCAAGAGCGCCTTGCCGAGCGGCTGGGGGCGAAAGTGCAGATTCAGGCTGGTAAAAAAGGCGGCGGCAAAATCACCATTGAATACCTCAGTGGCGAGCAATTGGATGCTTTGCTGTCACGCCTGTAAGTCGAAACTGAATTTCAAATTACAGGCAAAAAATAAAGTCTTTTGAAGTGCTTATTGCCTGTTGCTTGGGAAAATAAATGTCTCCAAGTCAATGCGTAAAATTGACGTAGAGCAAGTCTACTCCGTATAATCGCGGGGTTTCGCTTGTGGTGAAGCACAGATGGTCAGGACTGCACAGATTTGGGGCGTGATTCGCTTGAAGCTGGGGATTACGGCGGTGTTAGCCGTTGCGCTTCTCCTGATTTTGGGTCAAAAGGCTGCAATTGCAAGTGGGTTGGGTGGTTTTGTCGCAATTTTGGGTGCGGTGTTGTATGCAATGATCGCATATGGCTCGATAGGCAGTGTGAAGTTTGCGCCCCCAGCCGAAATCATGCGCCGCCATTTTGCAGCCGAAATGGCCAAGCTTTGTATGACGTTGCTGGCATTTGCAGCGTTATTTATTTTTTACCGGCAGGCAGACTGGCTCTGGGTGTTTATCGGATACCTTGCAGCAGCTAGTGCCTACTGGTTTGGGCTTTTAATTCATAAACGGTAATAAAAAGTTATGGCACAAGATGCAACTAGTTATATCCAGCACCATTTGACCTTTGCCAAGTCTGGCGGGGTTCATTTGGACACTTTCTGGATCGCCCTGGTTCTGGGCTTGATTTTCGTCGGTGTATTTGCCTATGTCGCCCGTAAAGCCACTTCCGGCGTTCCTGGCGGCCTGCAAAACTTTGTCGAATTGATTGTTGAAATGGTCGACAACCAGATTAAAGACGCTTTTCACGCCAAATCCAAAGTCATCGGTCCATTGAGCCTGACAATTTTCTGCTGGGTTTTCCTGATGAACAGCATGGACTTCTTGCCGGTTGATTTGCTGCCAATGCTGGCGCAGTGGGTGGGCGCGACGTTCTTCGGCGCAGATCCGCATCATGTTTACCTGCGTGTGGTGCCAACTGCCGACGTGAATCAGACTTTTGCCATGTCACTGACTGTGATGTTGTTGATCGTTGGTTTTTCGATCTCCGCTAAAGGCCTGTTCGGCTGGATCAAAGAATTGTTTACTGCGCCATTTCATGCAGATGGCTTGGTGATGACCATCATCTTGATGCCAGTTAACTTTGCGTTCCAATTGATTGAATTGGCCGCCAAACCGATCTCTCTGGCTTTGCGTCTGTTCGGTAATATGTATGCCGGTGAGTTGATCTTTATTCTGATCGCCTTGCTGCCATGGTGGATCAACTGGGTACTCGGTACGCCATGGGCGATCTTCCACATTCTGGTTGTAACGCTGCAAGCTTTCGTGTTCATGATGCTGACCATCGTATATCTGAGCTTGGCTGTAGAAGACCACTAAGATTTCTGTCCGTTGGCGTGTGTCGGTTGGGTGCACGGCGTCGGACAAAGTTTTACCCAACCTAGTAACTTTGATTTAACCCTTAGGAGTATCAAAAATGGCAACACCTGAAGTAATTGCTTCCGTACAAGGTATGACTGTAATCGCTGCTGCGATCATCATTGGTCTGGCTGCAATCGGTACCGCTCTCGGTTTCGCGATTCTCGGCGGTAAATTCCTCGAGTCTTCTGCTCGTCAACCAGAAATGATCCCAGTTTTGCAAACTAAACTGTTCATTATTGCTGGTCTGTTGGACGCGATTTCTATGATCGGCGTTGGTGTTGCGATGCTTTACACATTCAACAACCCATTCCTCGCTGCCCTGACTGCTGCTGCTCAGTAATCATTTGATCAGCCTTTAAGGAGGACATTCAGCGTGGAATTTAATGCATCTCTCATAGGTCAGATGATCACTTTTGGTCTTTTGATCCTGTTCACGATGAAGTTTGTTTGGCCTCCGCTGACCAAGATGATGGATGAGCGTGCCAAGCGCATCGCTGATGGCTTGGCTGCGGCTGACCGTGCAAAGCAAGATCTCGAAAATGCTGAGAAAAAATCAGCAGACAAATTGCGTGAAGCTAAGCAACAGGCAACCGAGATCATTGCTCAAGCGGAAAAGCGTGCTGCACAACTCGTCGATGAAGCCAAAGCGACAGCCAAAGTGGAAGGCGAACGCCTGATCGCTGGCGCGCAAGGCGAAATCGAGCAGCAAATTCAACATGCAAAAGAATCTCTCCGTCAGCAAGTGGCCTCTTTGGCTGTTGCTGGTGCCGAGAAAATTCTGCAGCGCGAAGTTGACGCTGCCAAGCATGCCGATATGCTGTCATCTATCAAAGCGGAATTGTAAGAACAGTCATGGCAGAACTTATAACCGTCGCTAGACCCTACGCTGAAGCGGTATTCCGCTTGGCCAAAGACAGCAATACGCTGGCTCAATGGTCGGACGTTCTGGCAAACCTTGCGACTATCGCAGGGAATCAGGATGCCCTTGATGTAGTGGCTAATCCAAAGTGTTCTGCTGCCCAGGTTCAGGAGCTGTTGGTCGGGCTCTTGGGTGCTGGCGCGAGCGCAGAGGTTAAAAACTTCCTGGCAACAGTGATTGAAAATGGTCGCTTTACTACCTTACCGGCAGTGGCGACGCTTTTCGAAGAACTGAAAGCGGCAGATGAGGGTGTTGCGCAAGCGCACATCGAATCTGCTTTTGCTGTGACTGATGCCCAACTGGCCGAACTGACGGCTACGCTCAATCAGCAACTCAAGCGCAAGATCACCGCCGATGTGAGTGTCAATCCCGATTTGATCGGTGGTGTGAAAGTCACCATCGGTGATCTGGTTATTGATGCCTCTGTCCGTGGCAAATTAACTGCTCTTGCAACGAGCCTGAAGAGTTAGGAGAAATCATGCAACTTAATCCGTCCGAAATCAGTGAACTGATTAAAGCTCGGATCCAGAATCTGCCGCAAGGCGCACAGGCCAGCACGACTGGTACTGTTGTGTCAGTAACTGACGGTATCGTGCGCGTGCACGGCCTGTCTGAAGTTATGCAAGGCGAGATGCTGGAATTCCCGGGTAATACCTACGGTTTGGCGCTCAATCTGGAGCGTGATTCCGTTGGTGCCGTAATTATGGGTGACTACAAACACATCGCCGAAGGTGATGAGGTTAAATGTACTGGTCGCATCTTGGAAGTGCCTATCGGTCGCGAACTGGTTGGCCGTGTGGTCAATGCATTGGGTCAGCCTATCGACGGTAAAGGCCCTCTGGGCACGACACTGTCTGCTCCGATCGAAAAAATCGCTCCGGGCGTTATTGCTCGTCAATCTGTATCACAACCACTGCAAACTGGTATCAAAGCAATCGATACCATGGTGCCAGTAGGTCGTGGTCAGCGTGAGTTGATCATTGGTGACCGTCAAACCGGTAAAACTGCCGTTGCATTGGATGCGATCATCAATCAGAAAGGCACTGGCGTAACGTGTATCTACGTTGCAATCGGCCAGAAAGCATCTTCTATTGCGAACGTGGTTCGCAAACTGGAAGAGCACGGCGCGTTGGCTCATACCATCGTCGTTGCTGCTGCCGCTTCTGAATCAGCTGCACTGCAATACATCGCTGCATACTCTGGTTGCACGATGGGTGAATACTTCCGCGACCGCGGTGAAGATGCGCTGATCGTATACGATGATTTGTCTAAGCAAGCCGTTGCTTACCGTCAAATCTCGTTGCTGCTGCGTCGTCCACCAGGCCGTGAAGCTTTCCCTGGCGACGTATTCTATCTCCACAGCCGCTTGTTGGAACGCGCTGCGCGTATCAATGAAGCTGAAGTTGAGAAATTGACGAATGGCGAAGTGAAAGGCAAAACAGGTTCTTTGACTGCACTGCCTATCATTGAAACTCAAGCTGGCGACGTATCTGCTTTCGTTCCAACTAACGTTATTTCGATTACTGATGGTCAGATTTTCTTGGAAACTGACTTGTTCAACGCGGGTATTCGCCCAGCGATGAATGCAGGTATTTCGGTATCACGTGTAGGTGGTGCAGCGCAGACTAAAGTTGTTAAGAAGCTGGGTGGCGGTGTACGTCTGGCTCTGGCTCAGTACCGTGAATTGGCGGCATTTGCCCAGTTCGCATCTGATCTGGACGAAGCGACTCGTAAACAGCTGGAAAACGGTAAATTGGTGACTGAGTTGATGAAACAAGCTCAGTACAGCCCATTGAAAGTTGGCGAACTGGGTGTAACCCTGTTGCTGATCAACAAAGGTGCTTTTGCTGATGTCGCTGTTGACCGTGCACTGGCATTCGAAGCTGCTTTCCTCAGCCACCTCAAGGCAAACCACGCTGATGTATTGGCGCGTATCGATGAGAAAGGTGAACTTTCTGCTGATGATGAAGCGACCATTCTGAAAGCTGCGGATTCCTTCAAGGCCGGCGCTGCTTACTGATTTGAGACGTAGATAAAAGGATCAGATCATGGCAGGCGGTAAAGAGATTCGTACCAAGATCAAAAGCGTAAAAAATACGCAAAAGATCACCCGCGCCATGGAAATGGTTGCCACGTCGAAAATGCGCAAGTCTCAGGAACGTATGAAAGCGGCTCGCCCTTACGGAGAAAAAATCCGTAGTGTGGCCGCTCACCTGAGCCAAGCCTTAGTCGACTATCAGCATCCATACCTCCAAACGCGCGAAACCGTCAAACGGGTTGGCCTGATTATGGTGACCTCGGACAAAGGCCTGTGTGGTGGTTTGAACACCAACTCGCTGCGTCTGGCTTTCACAAGCGTGAAAGACTGGCATCAAGCAGGCGTTGAGACGGTTGTAACAGCAATCGGCAATAAAGGTTACGGGTTTATGACCCGCAATGGCGCGAAGGTGATTTCTTCTGCCGTTGCTTTGGGCGATACCCCGCATCTGGAACAGCTGATTGGCCCGATCAAAGTAATGATCGATGCTTATATTGCCGGTGAAGTCGATGAAGTTCATATCGCTTACACGCGTTTCATCAATACGATGAAACAAGAGCCGGTCGTTGAGCAATTGCTGCCGCTGTCGAGTAGTGCATTTGAGCCGGCTACCAAGCCTGCGCGTACTCATAACTGGGAATACCTGTATGAGCCGGATGCAAAAACTGTCATTGATGACTTGATGAACCGTTACATCGAGGCTTTGGTTTACCAGGCCGTGGCGGAAAACATGGCGTCTGAAAATGCAGCTCGTATGGTGGCGATGAAGGCTGCAACCGACAACGCTGACAAGGTGATCGGCTCCCTGCAACTGTTGTATAACAAAACGCGTCAAGCTGCGATTACGAAAGAACTTTCGGAAATCGTATCTGGTGCAGCAGCAGTTTAATGGGCCCTGACGGATTAAAGGATTAGATAAATGAGCCAAGGTAAAATCGTACAAATCATTGGCCCGGTTGTTGACGTGCAATTTCCACGCGACAACCTGCCCAAGGTGTATGACGCGCTCAAACTCGTTGGCACAGACCTGACGCTGGAAGTTCAGCAGCAGCTCGGTGACGGCGTAGTGCGCGCCATTGCCATGGGTACGACCGATGGTATTAAACGTGGTACTAGCGTAAGCAATACTGGCGCACCGATTTCGGTGCCAGTGGGTAATGCAACGCTGGGTCGCATTATGGATGTATTGGGCAACCCAATCGACGAAGCAGGTCCTGTGAATGCCGAGGCAACTCGTGCTATTCACCAAGCCGCGCCTAAGTTCGACGAGTTGAACCAAAGCATTGACCTTCTGGAAACTGGTATCAAGGTGATTGACCTTGTTTGCCCGTTCGCCAAGGGTGGTAAAGTTGGTCTGTTCGGTGGTGCCGGTGTAGGCAAAACCGTAAACATGATGGAATTGATCAACAACATCGCTAAAGCGCACAGCGGTTTGTCTGTGTTTGCTGGTGTAGGTGAGCGTACTCGTGAGGGTAACGACTTCTACCACGAAATGAAGGACTCTAACGTTCTTGATAAAGTGGCGATGGTTTATGGTCAGATGAATGAGCCTCCAGGCAACCGTTTGCGCGTAGCGTTGACTGGTCTGTCTATCGCGGAACACTTCCGTGACGAAGGCCGTGACATCCTGTTCTTCGTAGACAACATCTACCGTTACACACTGGCCGGTACTGAAGTATCCGCTCTGTTGGGCCGTATGCCTTCAGCGGTAGGTTACCAGCCAACACTGGCTGAAGAGATGGGTGCTCTGCAAGAGCGTATCACTTCAACCAAAACTGGTTCGATTACATCGATTCAAGCCGTATATGTACCTGCGGATGACTTGACTGACCCGTCTCCAGCTACAACGTTCGCTCACTTGGATGCGACTGTCGTATTGAGCCGTGATATTGCATCTCTGGGTATCTACCCTGCGGTAGATCCACTGGATTCGACTTCACGTCAGCTGGACCCACAAGTGGTTGGCGAAGAACACTACACCGTAGCACGTGGTGTTCAGTCTACGCTGCAAAAGTACAAAGAATTGCAAGACATTATCGCGATTCTGGGTATGGACGAGTTGTCTCCAGAAGACAAACTGGCTGTATCACGTGCTCGTAAGATCCAGCGTTTCTTGTCACAACCGTTCCACGTGGCCGAAGTGTTCACGGGTTCTCCAGGCAAGTACGTTCCGCTCAAAGAAACCCTCAAGGGCTTCAAGGGCATCTTGAATGGCGATTACGATCACCTCCCAGAGCAGGCCTTCTACATGGTTGGCGGCATCGAAGAAGCGATCGAAAAAGCCAAATCGATGCAATAAGGGGTTAAGTGATGGCCATGACCATGCATGTGGACGTAGTTAGCGCTGAAGAACTGATCTACTCGGGTGCTGCAGAATTTGTTTCTGCGCCAGCCGACAAAGGTGAGATCGGTATCCTGCCGCGGCACGCGCCGCTGTTGACCCGCATTCGCCCGGGCGCGATCCGTATCAAGGTCGCAAACTCGAACGAAGATGATGTCATCCTGTTTGTTTCAGGTGGCATGCTCGAAGTTCAGCCGGATGGGGTAACGGTATTGGCCGACACTGCGATTCGTGGTGCAGACATCGACGAAGCCAAAGCGCAAGAAGCCAAGCGCAAGGCCGAAGAAGCGTTGAAAAACCACGCTTCTACGATGGACTTTGCCATGGCGCAGGCCGAATTGGTCGAAGCAGTTGCCAAACTTGCTGTCATCGACAAGATCAAACGGCGCGGCCACTAATCATCGCTCTGCGATGGTTTGCACTAAACAAAAAACCAGCCTTCGGGCTGGTTTTTTTATTGCCTTTTTTGCTCGGGTATTGCCTTGCAGGTCAATCAGCATGTTGGGTGTAGAGATATACCCCGATGTCGCTAGTCAAGTTTGCGCACAAAGTGCAAATGTCCCATTTCGCGCACATAACCCATTTTCTGATACAGGCGATGCGCATTCACATTTTCTGGCGAGGTTTGCATCGTGAGCATACCCACGCCAATCGCTTTGGCTTCCCGCTCGACGTGGGCAAGCAGCGCACCACCAATTTTTTGTCCGCGTAGTTCTGGCAGGACAAATAAATCATTCAGCACCCAGCTACGGCATAAACTCATCGATGAGAAGCTCTCAAAAACTTGAGTAAAACCAATGGCCTTATTCTGTGCATCACGAACCAGATACAGGCGTGAGTCTTTTAAGACCAAGCGTTCGGATAAAAAAGCGCGCGCCTCTTCGTGATCTTGAGAGTAATTTGCATAGCGCAGTGAAGTATCAATATAAAACTGACGGTAAGCAATAAAGAGGGGCGCCAGATCATCGAGGTCTAAAATGCCTGCATTACTGATTGCAAAGCTTGTTGTTGGGGTCGTTTCGATAGGCACAGCATTCTCTTTATTAAAAATTGATTTACCTTATGTTACAAAAAAACCGAGCAAGTAGCTCGGTTTTGTTTTGCTTGTTGTAAATCAAGAGACTGAGTTAAATGCCGTCCTGCGGGTTGTTAAATTGCAAACGGGATTCAAGGTCTGCAACCCGTGCTTCAAGCTGGGTGAGTGTCTCGCGAGTCCGCGCCAGCACTTCCTGCTGTACTTCAAATTCTTCCCGAGTGACTAAATCCAGTTTGCTAAATGCGCTACCCATCATGGCGCGAATATTTTTCTCTACGTCTTTAGCCGGACTGGCGGCGATGGCATCGGAAATTTTCCCGGTGATTTCATCAAAAAACTTGTCTTTCAGCATGATGCGCTCCTTGGCATGAATCTGTTTATGAGTTTAGCAGATTGGTTTCGGTTACAAGGTCGGTAATTGAGCACCAATCTGGTGCGAGCTGCTTATTCCAAGCTTTCTTGCTGGTTTAATTTAGTGCGTTTGCTGATTTTTTTCTTCCTAGTGCCTTGAATTTAATGAAATTTAAATCTTGGCATGCTTAATGCTAATGCTTGCATTGTCAGAATAAAACTGTCCATTCAAGGAGCAAACCATGAAATTCGTGACTGCAATTATTAAACCGTTCAAGCTCGATGAAGTTCGCGAAGCTTTATCCGAGATTGGTGTACAGGGTTTGACTGTGACCGAAGTGAAAGGTTTCGGGCGGCAAAAAGGTCATACGGAGCTATACCGCGGTGCTGAATATGTGGTCGATTTTTTGCCCAAAGTAAAAATCGAAATCGCGATTGCCGACGAATTACTCGAACAGGCAACCGAGGCGATCGAAAAAGCGGCGCATACCGGCAAGATTGGTGATGGCAAGATTTTTGTTTTCGAGTTGGCCCATATTGTCCGGATTCGCACTGGCGAAACGGGCGAAGCGGCGATCTAATTCTGAGCGATCTGGAGAGAGCGAAATGAAAAAATTCCTGGGATCTATTGCGCTACTGGGCGCGATGTTATTTGCGGCCCCCACTTTTGCCGAAGACGCATCAGCGGTGGCCTCAGCAGTTGCAGTTGAAGTGGCCGTTGCCAGCGAAGTTAAAGCTGACGTGGCGGTTGAACAAGCGTCGGCCACGGCGCCTGCCGCTGCACCTGCCATCACGATCAACAAGGGCGACAATACCTGGCTGCTGGTTGCAACAGCTTTGGTGATCCTGATGTCGATTCCTGGCTTGGCCTTGTTCTACGGCGGTCTGGTTCGCAGCAAAAACATGCTGTCGGTGCTGATGCAGGTCTTTACCGTATTTAGCCTGATTTCGATTCTGTGGGTCGTTTACGGCTACAGCCTGGCGTTTACCGAAGGCAATGCGTTTATTGGTTCGCTCAATAAAATCATGCTCAAAGGCGTGACGCCCGATTCGATTGCGGCGACGTGGAATAAAGGCATCGGTATTTCAGAAATGATCTACATCGCCTTCCAGGGCGCATTTGCCGCGATTACATGTGGTCTGATCGTTGGTTCGTTTGCTGAACGCATCAAATTTTCTGCCGTGCTGGTGTTCTGCGTCATCTGGTTTACCTTCTCGTACATTCCGATGGCGCATATGGTTTGGTACTGGGCTGGTCCTGATGCTTACACTTCTGCCGAAGCTGGCGCTGCTGCAACCGCGACTGCAGGCTACCTGTTCAAAGACGGTGCGTTGGATTTTGCCGGTGGTACTGTCGTTCACATCAATGCAGCGGTTGCGGGTCTGGTAGGTTCTTACTTTGTAGGCAAACGCATCGGTTACGGTCGTGATCCGATGACGCCGCATAGCCTGACGATGACAATGATTGGTGCTTCCCTGCTGTGGTTTGGCTGGTTCGGTTTCAATGCCGGTTCGGCACTGGAAGCCAACGGTATCGCTGCATTGGCCTTCCTGAATACCTGGATTGCACCGGCAGCAGCGGCCATGAGCTGGTTGGTGGCTGAATGGATTCTGAAAGGCAAGCCATCATTGCTCGGCGCAGCGTCTGGCGCGGTGGCCGGTCTGGTCGTGATTACGCCGGCTGCGGGCTTTGTCGGTGTTGGTGGTGGCCTGATCATGGGTCTGATCGCTGGTGTTGCTGGCTTGTGGGGCGTGCATGGTCTGAAGCGTCTGCTGGGTGCTGATGATTCACTCGACGTATTTGGTGTACACGGTGTTTGCGGTATCTTGGGTGCGATTCTGACTGGCGTATTTGCCAGCCCGGATCTGGGTGGTACTGGTGTTTGGGATTATGTCGCCAACGGTGTTGCCAGCGGTTACAGCATTGCCACTCAAGTCAAAATCCAGTTGATTGGCGTGGTATTGACGATTGTCTGGTCAGGCGTGGTCGCAATCGTTGCCTATAAACTGGTCGATATGACGATGGGTCTGCGTGTGAAAGAAGACGCTGAACGTGAAGGTCTGGATGTGACCAGCCACGGCGAGAAAGCATATAACTTTTAATTCAGGCTGTTTTTGAGTGGACTTGTTCCGCCATATTCTCAAAGCTCACCTGCGGGTGAGCTTTTCTTTTGCTGTTAAAGCATCCCCTTGCGCTCATAACGCAGTTGGCAAGAGTTGGCGCGATCAACTACAAATTAATGACCTTCGCACTGAACTCACAACGGAGTTTGGCCATGCAGCAATGGAAAATTGGTACTCAAATTATGGTGTTGGGCGTGCTGGCGCTGTCGGGCATGTTGCTGATCGGCCTGATTGGTTATGTCGGCAATCAACGGTTGGTCAACAGCATAGAGTCGGTCAGTATCACCAGCACTTTGCTGCGTAATCAAACCGAGGCTGACATGATGCACGATGGTATTCGTGCCGATGTGCTCGATATGTTCCGCCTCTCGACGCAGGAAAGCCCCAGTGCAGAAGAACTCAATGAAGTCCGGGGAGGGCTGGCGGAGCACCTGCAGAATTTCAATCGTCTGGTCGCTGAAAATGATCGGATGCCTCTGTCGCCCAATCAGCGCGCGGCGATGAATGAACTTAAACCAGACCTCAGCAATTATGTGCGAATGGCGCAAGCGACTGCAGATCAGTTTGAGCAACATAGTGGCGATGCCAGCGAAGCGTATAAGCAATTTTTTGCCGCTTTCCTGAGTCTGGAAGAGCGGATGGAGAAGTTCAGTTCATTGATTGAAAATGATATCCATCAGGCGACCGACCAGCAAAAAGCCATTATTGAGCAAGGACAGCTACTGATTTTATTGTCGGTCGTGATTCTACTGGTGGCCTTAGCCATCGCCGTTGGGCTGGTCACGCGCGGTATTACGCGGCCGATCAAATCCGTTGGCGTATTTTTAGATCAATTGCAGGGTGATTTGCGGCAACGCTTGCCCGATTTTGGACGTAATGAATTAGGAGATATGGGACGGGCGGTGAACGAGCTGATTACCAATCAGGCTAATACGGTCCGACTGATTCAGCGCGCAGCAGAAGATGTCGGACAAGTTGCGCTGCAACTGAAGGATCGCTCAAATCTGACGCATGATCTGACTGAGCAAGTCAATCATGAAGCCCGGCATATCGATGAAATTACCTCGCAACTGGCCGATTCGGTTGAGGAAGTGCTGCAGCGCGTTGATCTCGCAGCACAGCGGGCTTTAACGGCAAGCAATACCGCATCAGAGGCGCATGCCAGCATGTTTCGCTCGCACGAAGTGACTGCCGATCTGATTAATGTCGCCAAGCAGGCTTCGGGAATCATTGAAAACCTGGGTTCTGCAGCGAATGAAATCAGCAGTATTGCTGCAGTCATCAAGGAAATTGCCGATCAGACCAATCTGCTGGCACTGAACGCGGCGATTGAAGCTGCGCGCGCAGGTGAATCGGGGCGCGGTTTTGCTGTTGTCGCCGACGAAGTGCGCAAACTGGCCGAACGAACTGCGGCATCGACCACGGATATTGCCAAAATGACCCAGCATATTACCCAGGCCACTGGCGAAGCGACCCGGGCGATGCATCAGGTCAGTGATGGCGTAAACCGGGGGGCGCTCGAAGTCGAAAGTGCCATGACCGGGCAGGATGCGATCGTGCGCGATACGGAAGACATGAAGCAAATCTCCGATGGCATTGCGCGGGCAGCCCAGCAGGAAACGGCTGCAATCGCCGATGCGACGGCCGTCTTGAACGAAATCAGCACGAAAATCGAAAATGCATCCGAAGCCGTTCAGACCATGAACAGCGATACCGATACATTGAGTCGTGTCGTTGCCGAGCTACAGAAAAACGTGGCGCAATTCAAAGTGTAATTTGATTCAGTGCCAAATATCGAAGTAATAAAAAAGTGCTCTTTTCGAGCACTTTTTTATTATACCTTAATAGGGTATTGGCCTATATTCCTCAATTTGCAATGCTTTATGACGTATACCCTAGATGTATTGCGGGTCAGCGACCATGTTTCTGATGAACCAGCGCATCGAGTGACTGAAACAATTTCTGGCTGGCCGCTTCAACGGCGCTGAACTGCTGGCGGATTTTATGCTGGCGTTCCGGCTCGTCGGGCCAGTTGCCGGCCGCCAGTCCGACGATTTCATGCATTGCCGAATACAGATTCTGCTGTGGTGAGGCCAGCTCTCTGTAAGCGCTGTGACGGGTGTAGTCGCTGTTCTGGCTGATTGCGCCGTACCATTGTCCAAAAGCGCTGTCTTCTGCCTGGATTTGCAAGTGGCGTTTGGCCTGTTGCGCCAGATCGCCGCCAATCAAGCTGATATAACCGTTTTGTTTGAAGTACAGCGTTTCCACTTTGGCCTGCGAGGTGTGACAAACGTCCTGCACGTAGGCGATTCGCTGCAAAGCTTGTTTGGCGCGCTGCTCGCTATTGGCAAAACTTTGCTCGATACCACTGACGTTCTCGCCCGATTCGTGCGCCATTTGCCGCATCTGGCGGCTGACTTCGCTAATGCTGCTCGCGTTGCTGCTGAGCTCAAGCATGACCTTGCCGATCTCGCTCGACGCCACTTTACTGCGTTCGGCCAGTTTTCTGACTTCATCGGCGACCACTGCAAAACCGCGTCCTTGCTCGCCAGCGCGCGCCGCTTCAATCGCCGCATTGAGTGCCAGCAAATTGGTTTGATCGGCCAGCTCGGCGATCATGCTGACCGAGTTGCTGACTTTGTCGGCCAGTGCGCCAAAACCGTCGACTGCCGTATTGGTCAGATCGATATGCCCGATCATATTCATCAATGCCGTTACCAGTTGTTCGACTTGCTGGTGGCTGTGTTCGGCATCGGCGACATTCTGGCTCGACAGTTCGGCCAGATCATCGCTTGCTTTGGCAATGCCGAGCATATCGCCTTGCGTCATTTCCAGATTGGCGAGCAGGTTGCCGGTGTTCAGCTCGCTCAGTTGCGAGAGTAAGCCGTTACGGCGTTCCTTGATGGCGTTTTTTTCCAATACCGTCAGCGATTCATTGGTGCGTTCGAGCGAGTCGCGAAATACGCCGTGCAGGCCAACGGCTTGCGCCCGGCGGAAAAACCGACCCTGACCGGCCATTTGCAGCACCGTTTGCTGTTCGCGAAAACACGCTTCGAGCTGGTCGAGCATGTCGTTGATTGCCCAGCTGATACGGCCAAATTCATCCATATTCGGAATATTGAGTACCCGGCCCGTCACCTTGCCGGCGGCGACATCGTGCGCGACCGTTTCCAGCTGGGTCAGCAAGGCCATATCGGTTCGCGAGCGCAAGACATACAGATGCCCGGTGATGATTCCGGCCAAGAGCGGAATCAGCAGCCAGACGCTAAAACCGTACAGAAACCAGGCCAGCAGAAAATTGAGTCCCAGCAGGCTGCAGAGAAACACAACGATAAGCGAAACTCTAGAGTGAAAGGACAAGTTCTTCATAACTAACCCCGTGTTGCTTGAGTACCGATTGCAAAAGTGCCAAAGATGCTTCGCAAGCGTCGCGCGGCCCGGCTTTCTGTTCTTCGGCCAGCATTTGCTGATATAAATCCTGGCAGGTATTGATCGCACTGCGTTTGGGGCTGCGGCGTACAGACAGATACCCTATGATATTGCCGTTGCTATCGTAGTCGGGGGTGACATTGGCCATCACCCAGTAAAAGCTGCCGTCCTTGGCCATGTTTTTGACATAGGCAAAAACTTCCTGCCCGCTGGCGATGGTGTCCCACAGAAACTTGAATACGCCGCGTGGCATATCAGGATGACGAATGATATTGTGTTGTGCACCCAATAATTCACGCTCGGAATAGCCGGAAAACTCGATGAAAATCCGGTTGCCATAAGTAATCCGGCCTTTGGTATCGGTTTTGGAAACGATAAAGTCGTTTTCCCGCATGATTTTTTCATGCTGAGTGGGGGTAATCCGATTCTTCATAAGTCATCCTTGATCAAGCCGGTGCGAGGGTCGGGCTGATGGGTGTTTGATGCTTCGATATTGAATATATTAGGCTCTACTGATGTTTTGTTTGCGTTGTTTTCGAATTTGTTGAATGCATGAGCGCAGATGACAGATCGATTGCGAAATCGATCAATTCTCATTTGATGTCATTGCTATGTATAGATAAAAATTACCTTTTTAGAGTGAGTTTAAGCATGAAGAAGTTGGGTTTGGGTTTCGCAATATTGCTGTGTTGCTCGCTCGTCTGGGCGCAGCAGGCGTGGCAGGAAGGTCGGCATTATGGCAAGGGCGAGCGGGTTAGCTATCGGGGGAAAAATTACGAAGCACTGCAGGCGCACGATGCCGCCAAAGGTGCAAACTGGAATCCGCTCGAAGCACCTGCGCTCTGGCGCAAAATCGACGCAGTACCGGCAGGCGGGACGGGTCATGGCTGGCGCGAAGGCGTGCAGTATCAGGCCGGGCAGATGGTGATTTATCGCGGGCAAAAATATCGCTGCCTGCAAGCGCATCAGGCCGTTGCTGGCGCAGGCTGGAGCCCGGATCAGGCGCCGAGCTTGTGGGAAAAATTAACGCCTGCGCCATCTTCTGCATCGCGTTAAACCCAACATGACCCAGAGCCGATCGATGAAAAAAATAGTGATCGCCCCCGATTCATTTAAGGAATCGCTCAGCGCCAAACAGGTTGCGCACGAAATCGCCGCAGCGCTCCAATCGCAGTTGCCAGAGATTGAAATCGTGCAAGTACCGATGGCCGACGGTGGCGAAGGCACGCTGGCTGCGCTTATCGACGCGACGGGAGGGCTGCTGCACTCCGCCAGCGTCCACGACCCCTTGGGTGATGAAATCGTTGCGCAGTGGGGAATGCTCGGCGATGGGCAAACCGCCGTGATCGAAATGGCGGCGGCCAGTGGCCTGATGCTGATTTCGCCCGAGCGCCGCAATCCGCTGCTGAGCAGCAGCGAAGGCACTGGCGAGCTGATCAAGGCTGCGCTCGATGCCGGAGCACGGCGCTTTATTCTGGCGTTGGGCGGATCGGCGACCAATGACGGCGGCAGCGGGATGTTGCGGGTTTTGGGCGTCCAGTTTTACGACGCAGAAGGTCAGATGCTGGCCGCCGGAGGCGCTGCGCTGAGCCGTTTGGCGCGGATTGATGTTGAGGGTCTGGATCAACGTCTGGTGCAGTGCGAATTTGACATCGCCTGCGACGTTAATCACCCGCTTACTGGCGCGCGCGGTGCGTCGGCAACGTTTGGCTCGCAAAAAGGCGCCACGCCAGAAATGGTGGCCACACTCGATGCCGCGCTAAGCCATTACGCACAGATCATTCGTGAACAATTACATCAAGACGTTGAACACCTTGCCGGTGCTGGCGCGGCAGGCGGGATGGGCGCAGCGGCTTTGGCGTTTTTTCGCTGTCGCTTGCGCCGGGGCGTCGACATTGTGCTTGAAGCAACGGGGCTGGCGCAGCATCTGCTTGACGCCGATCTGGTGATTACCGGCGAAGGCCGTCTGGATGGGCAGAGTCTTTGCGGCAAAACGCCAATCGGCGTCGCGCAACTGGCCAAGCAATACCAGCTGCCGGTCATTGCGATTGTCGGTTGCGTGGGTGACGGCGTCGATCAGGTGTACGAGCATGGCATCGACGCGGTGTTTTCGTGCGTCGATCGACCCATGTCGCAGGAAGAAGCGCTCGCCAACGCCCAGAGCAATCTGCGCCGCGTTGCGCTCAATATTGCTGCGCTGATTAAAATTAAATCCTGATTAGGTAGCCACTTCAGCAAACCCTGTTTCGTCATTCCGGCGAAAGCCGGAATCTAGCCGCAATGCTTGTTTGAACAGCGCTCTGGGTACCGGCTTTTGCCTTTAGGTACACAGAGTGCGCCGGTACGACGATTTGCTGAGATAGCCGCCTAATCATTAAATAAATTGCAAGGGTATCTTTGTATGGTCCTTGATAAATAATGGCTATATGCGGATACCCGTTGCGGTATTACATAATCTTCAGCAATTCCACTTCAAAAATCAGCGTCGCATTCGGCGGAATCACACCCGGTACGCCGCGTTCGCCATAAGCCAGTTTCGGCGGGCAAACCAGTTTGGCTTTGCCGCCTTCGCGGATTTTCTGCACGCCTTCAGTCCAGCAAGGTACCACGCGGCTCAATGGAAAGGTCGCTGGTTCGCCGCGTTTGTACGAGCTATCGAATTCCTTGCCATCAGGCAAAGTGCCACGGTAATGCACGCTAACGGTGTCGAGCGCTTTCGGTGCCGCGCCTTTGCCTTCTTTCAGTGTCGTGATTTCGATTCCCGACTCGGTCTTGATGGTTTTGGCCGCTTCGCTCGCATACGCGGTCAGGCTAAGGCTGGAGATGAGCAGGGCAGCAAGCAGAGATTTCATAAAACATCCTTTATGTGGGGTATTGCTCTGTGAGTAATATGCAGATTGCTCTGCGTCAGTATACATACTGGACTACTGGTTGACGACTTGCCCCATGTTCAGCAAAGCGCGCGGCTCGACGAGGACATTGTGCGTGTTATCCGACACCCAGGTCTGGCCGTCCTGAATTGTGAATTGCAACTGCATCGTGCGTTCGGTCATTTTGGCGAGTTCAGCCAGCGTTTCGGCATCGACGCCGACAACGTTCAAATGATCAAAACGCGTCAGCTGGCCTTTGATGCCGTCAAACCAGATATCCACCACGCGCGCGCCGTAGGCGTAAATCCAGACTTCGGCTGAGCGCCCGCACGCTTTCTTGATGCGCTTTTCGTCGGGCATGCCCAGATCGATCCATTGCTCGATTGCGCCGGTCAGATCGCGCTGCCAGATATCAGGCTCGTCGTCGGCACACAGGCCGCGAGTGAGTTCGAGTGATTCGCTGGCGTGGCGGGCAAAAGCCACCAGCCGCAACATCATGCGTTCGTCAGTTTCGGATGGATGGCGTGCGATGGTCAGCTGGTGAGTCGCGTAATAATTGCGATCCATATCGCTGATATTGAGTTCGGCTTTGAAAACCGTTGATTTGATGGCCATGAGACAGTGCAAAAGCGGAAAAGATCGTAGTGTAGCGCTTTCGCCTTCGGCTTGTATCAGGCCGTAGCCGTTCGGAGTGATCGGTACAACGCCGGATGGATGTACCGGCAGAAATCGACCATTGATCAAATAAACAGCACAAAGCGACCTTTTTTGCATACAGCGTTTGTTTTTTTGACTAAATACTCTGTAGAATCCGAGTTTTAGCGCCCAACCAATCGGCGCGCCGTGGTGTAGTGCTAAGTCATGGTTCAAAAATTCTATCGCAAGGCACCAAGCCGAAAGCAGTACAAGCTGTACGGCGAGGCGTGGTAACGCAGCGAGCGCATTTTTGCCTGTCTACTTAGTCACCCGGCCTCCCTCATCCATTTACCTCAACCTGCCCTGGATTGGTATCGCGCCCGCGATAGGCCGCAGCAGGAATATTCAATGTCTGAACTGACTTTTGCCGATCTTAAATTGGCCGAGCCGCTATTGCGTGCTGTTGCTGAAACTGGTTACACCACACCGACGCCGATTCAGGCGCAGGCCATCCCTCAAGTGGTACTCGGTGGTGATTTGCTCGCCGCAGCACAAACCGGAACCGGGAAAACCGCCGGATTTACTTTACCGATTTTGCAGCGACTGATTGATAAAGGTGCGCCAACGAGCCAGAAAGGCGCACCGCGTGTATTGATTCTGACGCCGACGCGTGAATTGGCCGCGCAGGTCGAAGAATCGGTCAAAACCTACGGCAAATACCTGCCGTACACGTCGATGGTGATGTTTGGCGGTGTCAATATCAAACCGCAACACCGTCGCCTGCATTCGCCGCTCGATATTCTGGTCGCCACGCCGGGCCGTCTGCTCGACCATGCTGGCCAGAACACGGTCGATTTGTCTGCTGTAGAAATCCTGGTGCTGGACGAAGCGGATCGCATGCTCGATATGGGCTTTATCCACGATATCAAAAAGGTACTCAAACTCGTTCCGGCCGAACGCCAGAACCTGCTGTTCTCGGCGACGTTTAGCGACGAAATCAAAGAGCTCGCTGACAAGCTGCTCAATAATCCGGCATTGATCGAAGTGGCGCGCCGCAATACGACGAACGAACTCGTCAGCCAGCGCGTGCATCTGGTCGACCGCGATAAAAAGCTGCCGCTGCTGACGCATCTGATTCAGGAAGGCGATTGGCATCAGGTCTTGGTGTTTATGCGCACCAAGCACGCGTGTAATCGCGTCGCTGAAAAATTGAACAAAGACGGCATCACCGCGATGGCGATTCACGGCAATAAGAGCCAGAACGCCCGCACCGCAGCGCTGGCGCAATTTAAAACCGGCGAGCTGCAAGTGCTCGTTGCGACCGACATCGCCGCGCGTGGCCTCGATATTGAAGAATTGCCGCACGTGGTCAATTTTGAATTGCCGAATGTGCCGGAAGACTACGTTCACCGCATTGGCCGTACTGGCCGCGCCGGTTGTACCGGCGAAGCGCTGTCTTTGGTCTGCGTCGATGAATTGAAATTCCTCGCCGACATCGAAAAACTGACCAAGCAAAGCATCCCGAAATTTATCGTTCCCGGCTTTGAGGCCGATTTGACCGTCAAGCCTGAGCCGATTGTTCGCGGTGGCCTCGGTCGTGATCGCCCGCCGCGCAATCCGCGCAACGCGAATTCTCGTCCGCCTAAGGGTTGGAACAAAGCCAACGCCGAAGCGCTGCAAGCTGAAAAAGACGCAATGCTCGCCGCCGGTGCCAGCCCGGAAGAAGTTGCCAAAGCGATGGCAGCGAAAAAAGCCGCCGCTGAAAGCAATGCGCAGCGCCGGAGTCCACGCAATCCACAAGCGCGCCAGCCACGTGCTGAAGGCGCAGCGAGCAGCGATGAACCCGCTCGCGAACCGCGTTCGCCGCGTCCACCCCGCGATGGTCAGCCACGGACGGCTGATCGTAACCGTCGCCCTGCGGGTGAAGGTCGTGCCGACGGCGAACAACGCGCTCCGCGTCAGGACAGAGGCTCACGCAACGATAGCCGTGGCGGCCGTCCAGCCGGTGACGCACGTTCGAGCGAGCAACGTCGCCCACGTTCTGAGGGCGCGCCTGGCCGTGCCCCGCGTGAAAACTACGACGAACGTCAACCGATGTCGAACGCCAACGCCTTGCCTGCCGAGCTGATGCAAGGTGGTCGTCGTGGCAGTGGCCAGCGCCGCAGCAACGGTAATAGCTACGATCCACTGGGCGGCTTCCCGCCGATTCCACGCCAAGGCGGTTATTACGACAAGCCGGAAACGGGCGGTCGTGGCGGTTCACGCGGTGACAGCCGAGGGGGCTCGCGCCCAGCCGGTCGCGACGGCGCACCGCGTCCTGACACGCGCGGCGGTCGTCCATCTGCGCGTGATGGTCGTCCGGCCGCACGCGATGCGAACCGTACCGATCATCGCAAACCGCAAACGCACACACCGCATTCGGAAGGCCACCAAGGCCAGCAACGTCGCCGCTCAGCACCCACCGCCGCGCTACTCGGCGGCGGCAAACCGCGCGACGAAGAGTAATCAATGATATTCCCCCCTTCTGCGAAGGGGGGTTAGGGGCAATGCCGTTCACTTAAGGTTTTTGGCTTCCCCCTTTGTAAAAGGGGGATTGAGGGGGATTTGACGATATTTCAAGCCTCAAAGAAGCCCAGGCAGTGCCAAATCCCCCTAGCCCCCCTTCGTCGAAGGGGGGAACTTACAGCGTATCAGCTTAAGTGAGCGGCATTGGGGTTAGGGGGGATTGCTGCCTTGTCCGAATGATCGTGTCATTTGAGCGGCGCTACCTGCCTATCAGTTGCTTTGCTTGGGTATTTAGTTGAAGGCCATATTTTATATGGCCTTCATTCATATACAGGGTTAGGTATTGATGTTTTCAGCCACTTTCATCTTCACCGCGAAAGAATACGACGACGAATTTCACGTGCTCGACGCGCTGATCGCCGCCGCAGCGAAAGAAACGACGGGCTATATCGGCGAAGAAGCCTGGGAAGACCCCAAAACCGGCCGCATCGCCAATGTCTATTACTGGGAGTCCGAGGCCGGGCTAAAAGAGCTGATCGCCCATCCCAAGCATATCGAAGCGAAAAAACGCTACACGCAATGGCTAGGCGGCTATCAGGTCATCATCTCGCAAGTGCTCAAAACCTATGGCGATGGGCAGCTGGGGCATGTGCTGAACAAGGCTGTCTGTTCGGCTTAGGCATGAAAGCAGGTCATGCTTTTATTGCAAACCCGACCAGTTTTTGCATCAGAAGTCGTTGCGTGAAAGTATAAATCCGTAAAGGGTATGAATTTGCTTCATGATGAACTGTCGGCTTTTTCGCCTGCTTGACGATCAAATTCGCGTAAAATCAGCTTAAAACCAAGACTAGCTAGGCTCATCATGACGTTGCGAAACAAAATCCTCAACCGCGAAGCGGGCATTGTGCTGTACGGTATTACGCCACCGAAGGCCAACCATCCGCCAGAAAAAATCGCCGAAATCGCCGCTTTGCAAATCGAACGCATCGCGCCTTTGGGGGTCGATGGCTTGGTGCTGTACGACATTCAGGATGAGGCCGACCGTACCGACGTGACGCGGCCGTTTCCGTTTCTGGCGACGCTCGATCCGCTGGTTTACAGCCACGATTATCTGGTCGCACTCGACGTGCCGAAAATCAACTACCGCTGTGTTGGCAAATATTCGCCCGACGTTTTTCGCGCCGATCTGGCCGCGATGGCAGATGGCGTGTCGGTATTTGTTGGCGCGGCTTCGCGCGAGCAACAAGTCGCGCTGACCGTCGCGCAAGCGTATGCACTGCGACGCGAAACCAATCCAAATCTGCTGGTCGGCGGTGTCGCGATTCCCGAGCGTCATCTGGTCAAACACGACGAGCACATCCGTGTCGCGAACAAGGTCGCTGAGGGGTGTTCGTTCTTTGTGACGCAATGTGTCTACAACGTCGAGGCGGCGAAGAATTTCCTGTCTGATTACTACTACGCCTGCCAGAAAAGCGGCACGCCCATGGTGCCTATCATTTTCACGATTACACCGTGCGGCTCGGTGAAAACACTCGAATTCATGAAGTGGCTGGGAATCAGTATTCCGAAATGGCTGGAAAACGATCTGGTGCATTCGGGCGATATCTTGGCCGAGTCACTCGATGCATGCAGGGGTATATTCTCGGAGCTATTGTCATTTGCCTCTGAGAAGCATATACCCATAGGGTGTAATGTTGAGAGCGTCGCGATCCGCAAGGATGAAATCGAGGCGTCCTTGCAGCTGGTGCGCGATGTGCAGGCGATGTTTGAAAAGCACTCGCAGTAATGCGAGTGCTTTTCTGCCGAAGGTGATTATTTTTCAGTTAAACCATGCTGCTCAATGTTGAGCATTCCGACCGGGCTACTATGGATCTCGCTGCTGATCTCCGAGCCATTGGTGATCATGAACGTGCCATAGGGCGTCGAGATGAAATTGGTTTGTACTATGGGCATATTTTGTTTTAGCGAGCTTTCAAGGTTGCCATTCCGGATGAGCATATAATGTTCATCCGCATTGCTTGGATTGATAAAAACCGTCAATTCAACGCCAGAACCGCGATTGCGCAGCTTGTTCTCGTTAAAACTGCGTTTGACCTTGAACGCTTCGTCAAGCATGAGCACATTGGGCAGCAATAACATCGAATCACCCATCAGCCCTTCCTGACGCGTCGAAATCGTGACCGAATATATCTCCTTAAATACAGGCAGGCGATACAGTTTGAAAAAAGCTTTGTCGCTGGTGCCAAATAAATAAGCCGGATCAAGTTTGCCGAGTTGCACCTGAGTTGGTACCAGCGGTAAAGGCTGGCTTTGTGCTTCGGTTAAAGTGGCTTGTACCGGTGCGGCTTGCAAAGCTTGCTTGCCCGACGTAGCGAGCATTTTGCCGCCCGGTAGCGTGGCGCACCCTGTTAGCTGCAGGAGTGCGCAGACCATGATCAGTTGCCGGATCATGGGTTTTTGGCCAGATCGCTGGCCACAACGCCAATAATGGCTTCAACCCCTTTACTCAGCCCTTCGCGAGCCAGATCGGTTTTGGCGACCAACTGATCAATATCATTGAATTGATATTCAGGACGGCTGTTTAAATGTACTGTCTTGCTTTCCGGGAAGGTGTAGCCATAAGTGAAAGTATCTTGATAAAGAATTTTGCCATTTTTCGAATCCGCAAGTGCAACTTCAGCCCTGATATACGGGTAATAAGGGGTAGTCGGCCCTGCGGCGATATAGGCTGCATAAATTTTGGTGGCCAAAATCCCGTCACTTGCTACTTTGCCACGCAGGTCGTTAATTAATACAACAGGGTCTTTTTCATCCGGGTGGCTCATCATTTCAGCGGTGTAACCGGCTTTTCCCAATTCGCTAATTAACTGATTGGAAAGGCGCTCTCTGAGTTTGGTGATTTTTGGGTCAAGTGCAGTCGTCAGTGTGCTGGATTTGCTTTCCATGTCTGCTGCTGCAATTAATCCACCAACCAGGCCGAAATTAAGCCCCGGGTGCGCAATAATGCTGATGCCATATTTTTCAGGCGCATCCTGGCGGGTAATGGTTAAAGTCTTGATATTCGTTGCCATTTCCTTGTTGAAAGCCTGTTTATTCACAGTTGCGCAGGCTGAAAAGAGCAGTGTAAAAGAAAGGGCTAAAATTAGTTTTTTCATGGTGTTAATGCATGGGTAGGGTAATTAGCAAAGGTAAGTAATGTAAGGATTTTTGCAGTAATTTGCGAGCATTTTTTGCAGAAGGTGGTTTGAATTTGATGTCGTTGCTTGCTGCGTTGATTGTGGATTTTGTTATGTGGGCTGGATTATGAAATGTGCGATGCAAGTATGCCGTTTGGTGCTAACGCTGTTGTTGTGCTGGTCAAGCTCAAACAGCTTTGCGCAATGCCCAGCAAACCCGGTTACGCCCAATCCGGAAATGATCCAGCGGCTGATGGATCAGGCGAGTGATCATGGCTTTTTGTGGAAAGTCAGTAAAAATGGCTGGGTGTCTTGGCTGTACGGCACCATCCATGCTAACCGGCTCGATGGCGTGATGCCGGGGCTAAAAACGCGGGCGGCTTTGCAGCAAAGCGATGCGCTGGCCGTTGAACTCGATATCAGCGATAACGCAACATTAAGCGAAATTGCCCGGCTGGGGCGCCAGGGGGCGGGCAAAATCCCGCGCCGGTTTCAGTCCCGGCTCAACGCCCAACTGGAAGCACTTTGCCTGCCTGCCAGTTTGACACAGCAGCTGCATCCGATCTTGTTATTTGGCAGTATGATGGTGATGGCAGGAAAGCCCGACGGGATAGAGACTGATTTTGGGACTGATCTGTTATTGATCAGCGCAGCCAAAACAGCCCAGAAACCGGTGATTGCATTGGAAACCGCCGCCGAGCAGATCAATACCTTGATCGGTGGCGATCGCAGCGTTAGTGAGGCGGAAATCGAGTCTGCATTGTCGCAAATCGAATCGGGCTCAGCTCGCAAACAACTGAGCAAAATGGTCGATGCGTGGATTGATTCCGATTTGTCCGTCATGGAAAACTACCGCGACTGGTGCGAATGCGAAAAGAGCGCCGAGGATAGACGCGTGATGAAGCGCCTGCTGGATGATCGCAATCTGATTATGGCGCAGCGGATCGACGAGCTGCTGCGCAAAGACCAGTCATTGTTTGTCGCGGTCGGTAGTCTGCACATGATAGGTAAAGGCGGTTTGCCCAGCTTGTTGCGAGCCAAGGCTTATCAGGTCGAGCTGGTGCTGGGTGAGCCCTTGTCATCGCATCATTGAATATTTCGGACACTGATCTGAGTCATCAAAAGTAGCGGTTTTGATGGCTTGAGACGGGTTGCAGAAGTCGATTTGTGCTGCCACGATGGTGGCTGAGCTTTTACCTATGGAGAGTGCGATGAGCCCCGAACAAGCACTAAAAACCATGCACGATTTGTTGCGCATGATGATTCAACACAAAGCATCCGATCTGTTTATCGCCGATGACTTCCCGCCCGCACTGAAAATCAACGGTAAGATGACGCCGGTCGGGCAGCAAAAGCTCAATGCGGTGGCAACGCGCGCGCTGGCGTACGCGATTATGCGGCCTGATCAGCAGGCCGAGTTTGACGAAGAATTCGAATGCAATTTTGCCATCAGCCCGGAAGGTATCGGCCGTTTTCGCGTCAATGTGTTTATGCAGCAGGAAAAAGTCGGCATGGTGCTCAGGACGATCACCAGCAAGATTCCCAATTTTGACGAAATGGGGCTGCCGAAGATTTTAAAAGAAGTCGTGATGAGCAAACGCGGGCTGGTGCTGCTGGTGGGGGGCACGGGATCGGGCAAATCAACGACGATGGCGGCGATGATTGATTACCGCAACGAGCACAGCCATGGCCATATCATCACGATTGAAGACCCGGTCGAATATCTGCATAAAAACAAGAATTGTCTCGTCACGCACCGCGAAGTGGGCCGCGATACCAAGGGCTGGTTTGCCGCGCTGAAAAACACCTTGCGCCAGGCGCCCGACGTGATTCTGATTGGCGAGATTCGCGACCGTGAAACGATGGAATACGCGATGAATTTCGCCGAAACCGGCCATCTGTGCATGGGGACGCTGCACGCCAATAGCTCGAATCAGGCGTTGGAGCGCATCGTCAATTTCTTCCCCGAAGAGCGCCACCCACAGCTGTATATGGATTTATCGCTGAATATGCGCGGCATTATTTCGCAGCGGTTGGTGCCGACGCCCGATGGCAAAGGGCGCTGTGCGGCAATCGAGATTCTGCTCAATACACCGCTGGTCGCCGATATGATTTTCAAAGGCGACGTCGGCGGTGTGAAAACGGCGATGCAGAAATCGAAAGAGCTGGGGATGCAGACCTTTGATATGGCGCTGTTTGATCTGTATGAAGCGGGAAAAATCAGCATGGAAGAAGCGCTGAAGAACGCTGATTCGCTCAATGAATTGCGGCTGAAGATCAAGCTCAATAGCCAGCATCACCGTAAGGAAGAGCACAGCAGCGGGCTGGATCACTTATCGCTCGAAGTGCACGAAGAGCCGGAAGAAGCCGAGGAGGACGGTGTGCAGGAAAAAACTACTTCCTAGGGGTATTGCTCTGTGGGTCTTGTTGCGTATGGCTTATGATGGTATACCCTGATAATAAAAAAGCGACCTTGCGGTCGCTTTTTTATTATTCTGTGGCGTGAAACTTAAGCCAGCTGGCCGTGGCAATGCTTGTATTTCTTGCCTGAGCCGCATGGGCATGGGTCATTGCGACCTACACCTGCGAAACGGAGTTTGGGGCCGCCTTCCTGATTCATCGTCGCCATCAGCACTTCGCGGATTTTTTCTTCGTCGCCGCTGGCGATAATTTCCTCGATGTCCTGATGCGTAAACTGCATGTCGGATTCGGCAATGGCGTGTTGCTCAACGGCTTCGACATCTTCCGGTCCGCGAATCTGCACGGTCATCACAATCTGCAATACATTGCGCTTGATCTGTTCGAGCAAGGCTGCGAACAGCTCGAATGCTTCGCGTTTGTATTCCTGTTTCGGATTTTTCTGTGCATAGCCGCGCAAATGGATACCTTGACGCAGGTGATCCAGTGCCGACAAATGCTCACGCCAGTATTGGTCAACGTGTTGCAGCAAGACCGAGCGCTCGAAATTGCGGAAGTTTTCTTCAGGAACCAGTGCAATTTTCGCGTCATAAGCGGCTTTGGCCGCAGCAACAACGCGCGCTTTCATGTCTTCGATGCTGAGCGTCGTTTCATTTTTGATCCAGTCGGCGGCTGCGACAGTGACGTGCAGCTCGCTCATCGCGCGCTCCAGTCCTTCGGCATCCCACAGTTCTTCCATTGAGTCGGGCGGAATGTACTGGTCAAACAGTTCGCTGATATAGCTGTCACGCATCGCATTGATCGTGTCGGCCACGTCGCTGCTTTCGAGGATTTCATTGCGCTGGTTGTAAATTGCTTTGCGCTGCTCGTTGGCGACATCATCGTATTCGAGCAATTGTTTACGCATATCGAAGTTGCGGCCTTCGACTTTGCGCTGCGCCGATTCGATCGCACGCGATACCATACCCGCTTCGATTGGTTCGCCTTCCGGCATTTTGAGCTTGTCCATCACGAAGGCAACGCGATCACCGGCAAAAATGCGCAGCAGCGTGTCTTCGAGTGACAGATAGAAACGGCTAGAGCCCGGATCGCCCTGACGGCCTGAACGGCCACGCAACTGATTGTCGATCCGGCGCGAATCGTGGCGCTCGGTACCGATAATGTGCAAGCCGCCTGCGGCCAGCACTTTGTCGTGACGTTCCTGCCATTCGGCTTTGAGCTGGGCGATCTTGACGACTTTGGCTGCTTCGTCGAGCGCTTCGTCGGCTTCGATGTCCTTGATATCGCGCTCGATGCTGCCACCGAGCACGATGTCGGTACCACGACCGGCCATATTCGTGGCGATCGTCACCTGAGCGATATTACCGGCTTGTGCAACGATTTGCGCCTCTTTGGCATGGTGTTTGGCGTTCAGGACATTATGCGCGATGCCTTCCTTGTTCAGGATGCCGGAGAGCAATTCGGATTGTTCAATTGACGTCGTACCGACCAAGGTGGGTTGGCCGCGCTCGACGCAACCCTTGATGTCGGCGATGATGGCGTTGTACTTTTCGTTCGCGGTTTTGAATACCTGATCCTGCCTATCTTGGCGGATCATTGGTTTGTTGGTCGGAATGATGACCGTTTCAAGACCGTAAATTTGCTGGAATTCGTACGCTTCGGTGTCGGCGGTGCCGGTCATGCCCGACAGCTTGCTGTACATGCGGAAGTAATTCTGCAGCGTGATCGTTGCTAGTGTCTGGTTTTCCTGCTGGATTTCCACGCCTTCTTTGGCTTCGACGGCCTGATGCAGGCCTTCGGACCAGCGGCGACCCGACATCAGACGACCTGTGTGTTCGTCAACGATGATGACTTCGCCATCCATGACGACATAGTGCTGATCTTTGATAAACAATGAGTGCGCGCGCAATGCGGCGTTCAAATGGTGAATCAGGCTGATGTGCGCAGCGGCATACAGGCTGTCGCCCTCTGGCAGCAGACCCATTTCAGTCAGAATCTGCTCGACGCGTTCGTGACCGGCTTCGGACAGCATCACGCTGTGCGCTTTTTCATCGACCCAGTAATCGCCTTCGCCTTCTTCTTCAAGCTGACGAACCAGTTGCGCCGGAATCCCGTTCATCGCCAGATACAGATCGGTATTGTCGTCGGCTGGACCCGAAATGATCAAAGGCGTGCGCGCTTCGTCGATCAGGATCGAATCCACTTCGTCGACAATGGCAAAGTTCATGCCACGCTGTACGCGCTCGCCAGGTGAGAACACCATATTGTCGCGCAGGTAGTCAAAACCGAATTCGTTGTTGGTACCGTAGGTAATGTCGCAAGCGTAAGCGGCTTGCTTGTCTTCGTGCGCCATCTGACCCAGATTCACACCACATGTCAGGCCGAGGAAGTTGAACAGTTTGCCCATTTGCGCCGCATCGCGTTGCGCGAGGTAATCGTTGACGGTAATGACGTGAACGCCTTTGCCGGTCAGTGCGTTCAGATAGGCTGCGAGTGTGGCAACCAGCGTTTTACCCTCACCGGTGCGCATTTCGGAAATCTTGCCCTGATGGTGGACCAGACCACCAATCAGCTGTACGTCAAAGTGACGCATACCCAAGGCGCGTTTGCCGCCTTCACGGCAGACCGCAAAAGCTTCGGGCAGAATTTGATCTAAAGTCTCGCCTTTTTCCAGACGAGCCTTGAATTCAGCGGTTTTGCCGCGTAACTCATCATCGGACAAAGCGGAGATTTGCGGCTCTAGTGCATTAATCTGCTTGACGATGGCACCGTATTGTTTCAACAAACGGTCGTTACGGCTTCCAAATACTCTTTTCAGCAGACTCGAGATCATTATTGCTACCACGTGACGGCCTCGGTTGAGAGGCTCAGTTTTTATTAAGTTGGACTAAGACCAGTGCCCGCTATTTCTTGGCTGGTTGATTGGTCTTAGATTGCTCCTGCCCTGGTTTTTTCAAGGTTTGCCCGCTTGAGCATAACTGGATGAACCCAAATCAAGAAATCGCAACGGGTTTTGTGCCACGCCGCGATAGCGAATCTCGAAATGCAGGTGTGGCCCGGTTGAACGCCCGGTGCTACCCAGCAGCGCGATTTTTTGGCCCACCTGAATCGTATCGCCTTCCTTGACCAGCAGTTGGCTGGCGTGGGCGTAGCGACTGGTTAAATCCTTGCCATGATCAAGCTCGACCATATTACCATACTGCGGATGGTAAGCTGCATACACGACCTTGCCTGTGGCGGCGGCCACAATGGGGGTGCCGACATCGCCCTGATAGTCGATCCCTTCGTGAAAGACCTGAGTGCCTTTGAATGGATCAACTCGCCAGCCGAAACTCGATGATTGCGGCAATACGCCCAATGGTGAATGGCGCGGCAAAAAATTGGCGTCTGGGGTGATCAGCATGGCTTCGGCCAGCGTCAATTGATCGATCATTGCCATCATTTTTGCGTCGGTATTTTCGAGCAAACTCCGTAAGCCGGAAACCGCAAATGAGCGGCCTTCGTGCGCCAGCCCGCCTTGCGGTGCTGCGTTTTTGCTTAAAAACGGTTTAATATCAATGCCGGTTTTATCGCCTACGCGGGTGGCCAGACTATCGAGCCGCGTTAATTTGGCCTGCAGTTCGCCGACTTGCACCGCCAGCGCATCAATCTCGTTCTGGCGGACGTGTTGTCCGGGCATAAAGCGCAGTAATGGTTCTACACGGCTAGGCGCAAACAGCATTCCCAGGCCGAATGCGGCTGCACCGATCAATACTGTGATTGCCACACCCAGCGCGGTCAGTTCGCGCGGACCGAGTGAAATGGCTTTGTCCATACGGTGAGAGACCACAATGATGTTCATTGGAATCCTTGTAAGTAGTAAACCAAAAGTTTTCCAGCATCGTTACCTCGCCTTGTCGTACTACTTGTACTGCCTGCGGCTCGGTGCCTTGCTGGAAAACTTTTGTATGGGTACTTAAATGAGTAAAAAAGCCAATTTTTCGCAGCTGGTTGAAGGCGATTATCAATTAAAGCGCCTGGTCAAACAGCTCGATCAGCTCAATCAGTTGCTGCATATTGTGCAGTCGGCACTACCGCCGGAACTCGCTCGCGTCTGTCAGGGCGTGGCATGGTCGGGAAGCACCTTGCTGGTCGCCGTTCCCGGTAGCGCAGCGGCTACCCGCTTGCGTCAAGCCGAGCCCGCCATGCTCGCGGCACTTGATCAGGCTGGCGTGCACGCTACCGCAATCCGCGCGAAGGTGCAAGTCGCTTTGCAGCAGGGAAACCCGATGCAAACCAAGACCTTAAAGATGACCGAGCCTGCCAAGACGGCATTTTCAGCGCTGCAGCAGCAGATTGAAGACCCCGGATTGAAAGATGCGCTAGCCAATTTGTTGCGCCATCATCGAAAGGGGAAGTAGCGGCGGGCTTGCGGATAAAAAAACGGGCTCCGATCTTGCGAAAGGAACCCGCTCAACAGAGAGGAGATGAACAACACGCAGAATGCATCTTGCACCCTGTTCAGAGTATGGGCGAATAACTTGGTTCCCAAGCCCTGATGTAAATATTCACACTCCGTCTAGCCATTGCCGCTTTCCGTCGTGCACAAAAAATCATGCAGGATCTTGTGGCACTTAGGCCTTATAATCGCGCCCTGATTTTTCAACACTTGTGCGGGCGCGTGATGGATCCGATTCTGTTATTTCATTCCCTGATCATGGGGCTGGTCGAAGGCATTACCGAGTTTTTGCCGATTTCGTCGACCGGGCACCTCATTTTGACCGGCGATCTGCTCAATTTTCTGAGCAAAGAAAAGCGCGACGTTTATGAAATTTTTATCCAGCTCGGTGCCATGCTTGCCGTAGTCTGGGAGTACCGGCACAAAATCAGCCATACCTTTGCGGGGGCGGGTCAGCCCGGATCGGCGCGCAATTTATTACTTGGCATCGTGATTGCATTTATTCCGGCAGCGATTCTAGGCAAGCTGTTTTCCGAGCAGATCAAGGCAGTTTTATTCAATCCGCTGGCCGTGGCGGTCGCTTTTATTGTTGGCGGGCTGATCATTCTGTGGGCAGAAAAGCGTGAACATCAGATTATGGTAGAAACCGTCGATGATCTTAGTCTGAAAGACGCACTGAAAGTCGGGCTGTGTCAGTGCCTGGCGCTTATTCCCGGTACCAGCCGCTCCGGTGCGACGATTATTGGTGGCATGTTTTTGGGGTTGTCGCGCAAGGCGGCGACCGAATTTTCCTTCTTTCTCGGGATTCCGACGCTCGGTGCTGCATCACTGTACAGCCTGCTCAAGCACCGCCATGTGCTTGATAGTGCTGATATCGGTGTGTTTGCGGTCGGTTTTGTTGCGTCGTTCATTTTTGCCTTTATCGCGATCCGCGCACTGATCCGCTTTATATCGACGCACACTTTTGTGGTGTTTGCCTGGTATCGAATCGCGTTCGGCCTGATCGTGCTGGCGACCTGGCAGTTGGGCTGGGTGAGCTGGGCTGTTTAGTTGGGGTATGTTGCCGTATCCGGCCAGGGCATTGTTGTTGATTGATATACCCTTGATGGCCGGGTTGAGGGCAGGGTGCTGCCGCTGAGGGCGTTTAAAATTGTCACCGAGCCAGCTCGACGCGATTGCGACCCTGCGCTTTGGCGCGATATAGCGCGGCATCGGCGCGTTCGATAGTGCGCGCAAAATCTTCATTTTCCTGGCATTCGGCAGCGCCGAATGAACAGCTCATCGACAAGTCTGCTGGCCAATTGCTCGCGCAGACTGCCGTGCGCAGTTTTTCTGCCAGAATCCCCGCTTCGGTTACCGAAGTAGCCGGACAAATAATCAGAAACTCTTCGCCACCCCAGCGTACTAGCCGGTCGGTTTTACGGATGGTGGTTTTGATCAGCGCACTCAGTTGCTGCAAGACGGCGTCGCCGACCGCGTGACCATAACCGTCGTTGACGCGTTTGAAATGATCCATGTCGGCAAACAGGACGCTGAGTCCGTTCAGATCAACCCGCAGCAAGAAATCGCTTAAACCTTCGCGATTGAGTGCGCCGGTCAGCGGGTCGGTCATGACTTTTTGCTGCAGTTGATTCGCCTTGGCGGCGAGTTTTTCATGTGATTGCTCGGCACGGGTACGTTTTTTTTGTTCGATTTGCGCTAGCCGGTATGCATCAAGCCAGCTCTTTAGCACATAAGCTAGCGCCGCAAGTAACCAGAACGCGAGCAATCCGGTCTGCAAATTGGTTTTACTGATCCATTTGCCGTGAAATTCGAGTGCATGCAAGCTAATCCGATATTGGCCGGAGGCGCTGCCATCCGAGGTTGACAGGGCGATTTTCCGGATATTGTCTAGCCTTGCGACCGGGTCGTAAACCGGGGCAAAACCTTCTTCCAGCCACCAGGTGGGTACAGTCAGTGAAGCCAGCGGGATTTTAATCGTACTGCGATAGGGGGTTGTGGTGACGAGTGTGCCGTGCAGTTTGAGTGAAATGAGTTCCTTGTTATTGGAATAGGCTTCAAAGTTGCCCAAGTACACATTCAGGCTCGAGCCACTGGCGGTCTGCATGGCCAATTCGAGCTGCATTTCGTCATAGGCTGACAAATTGACGCCTTTTTGCCCCTGCCCCAGATCGATCGCCAGGCCGCAAAAGCGCCAGATGTGTTGCTTGTCATTGAGCTGACAATGCATGATGGCGCCGTCTTTGCTGGCTTGGACGCTGGCCGTACTTGCGCCGCCGAGCTCTCTATCGTCAAAAGCGCTGAATTGCGCCGGATTGGAGAAATCAATCCGTAAACTGCGGTTCATGCCATAGTGCTGCCAAAGCAATAGCCCGAGCGAGAGGATAATCAGCGCCGTAATCAGGTAGCGGGTGCTGGTCTTCATGAGGGATATTCCTGTTGGGTCGGGGCTTATTCGGCGATTTCGACCCGGTTTCGGCCTGCTGCTTTGGCGCGATAGAGTGCTGCGTCGGCTCGTGCGAGCAAATCATCAAATTGTTCTTCCGGTAATCGTGTTGCCACACCGCAGGAGCAAGTCAGCCCGATCTGGTTCGGCCATTGCGCTGCGGCAATAATCAGCCGCAATTTCTCGGCAAAACGCGTTGCCGACATCAGGTCGGTATCTGGGCAGAGAATCAGGAATTCTTCCCCGCCCCAGCGAACCAAGCGATCAAGCTGCCGAGTGTTATTTTTGATTAGCCCGGCAAATTGGCGTAATACCTCGTCGCCGATGGCGTGACCGTGAACATCGTTGATCTTTTTGAAAAAATCGAGGTCGACAAACAAAACGCTCAAAGTCGTGGTGCCTTGCCGGCGCTGGAGAAACTCATAAAATCCTTCGCGGTTTAATGCGCCGGTCAGCGGATCCGTAATGACTTTGTCGCTTAACTCCTTGGCTTCCAGTTCCAGTGTGTTATTCAGATTTTGCAGCGCGGTTCGCAATTTCTGCTCTTCCTGGACGCGATGACGATAGGCCAGCAATTCGTTGAGTAACCAGCCTAGCGCCAACAATATCCAGGCCGCAACAATGCCTTGCAGCAAATGAAGCTGTTTGATCCATTTGCCGCGAAATTCAATCGAACGAACCACAATCTGATGCAATCCCTCGCCGGCAAAGCCGGGGGTCGCGAGAATCAGCATGGGTACATTGTTGATCCGCATATCGGTTTCAAGCAGCGGTTTGTTTTTATATTCGACCCACCATGATGCGACATGAAACAGCTTTAACGGAATGGCTTGGGGCTGGAATTCAGGCAGATCGAGCAGCAATTCATTGACTTTCAGTGACAATGGATCGGCCAGCGTCGAGTCGGCTTCAAAATTGTTCAGATAGACCCGGATCTTGTCCGGCTTCGGGCCGTTGTGCGCGACGTCGAAAGCGATGTCGTCAAAAACCGATAAATTAATCCCGTTCGGTGCCTTGCCCAAAGCAATGCTGATCTGGCAGTAGGGCCACTCGTATTTGCTTTTGGCGAGCTGGCAGCTCATGACCATGGCGTTGTTCTGGGCCTGGATCGTTGCGATGCTTTTCCCGCCTTGTGGGCGATCATCCTGCACGCTGAATTTGGCAGCATCGCTCAGATCGATGCGCAGCACCCGCGTCATGCCAAAGTGCTGCCACAATAACAAACCGATCGACAGGATAATCAGGGCGGCGACGGTGTAGCGTAAGCCCTTTGTTTTATTTCGAAAAAATGGCATTGCGTATCGATCTCCATGCATGTAGAAACTTTACGCAATCGCATCAAAAAAGTCTGTAAGAATTTGTCACTACCCCACTTGGCTAGTTGATTTTAGCAAGTTGCGGTCACGGCGTTGCTTGCTGCACACTAGCAGCCAGTTAAATGGGATTTTGCATCGTGTTGGCTTCGTTTTTAGCTGTACTTCGTGTAGCCGACCAGTCGCCTGAAGGCAACCCTACAATATTCCGCTCAGCACTTAATGTGACTAATAGGGGCTGCTGCAAACCACAGCATCTAACCATCTTTGATTTTGAGTGAACACAATGACAGCGCAGCGTCGCACCGGAATTTTTCTGATTGTGCTTTCCGCACTGGCCTTTGGCTGGATGCCGATTTTTGGCCGCTGGGCCTATGGTAGTTCGGCGGATGGCGTCGATACGCAAGGCTTGTTATTGCTGCGTTTCAGTATTGCCGCTGCGGTGATGGTCGCCGTGATGCTCAAACGGGGAGAGCGCTGGCCGCGGGGTCGGATTTTGCTGGGACTGATGGCGATGGGCGGACTGGCTTATGTCGGACAGGCTTTTTGCTATTTTTCGGCTTTGCAATACGGCTCGGCGGCGCTGGCGGCTCTGTTGTTGTATATCTATCCGGTCATCGTGACGCTCTCCTGCGCGTTCTGGTTCAAAGAAACGCTGTCGCGGCGAACGGTTGCCGCTTTGGTGCTCGCTTGCATCAGCTTGTTGTTGACCATCGGGCCGGCTGGTGGACAATGGCAGGGTGTGGTGTTTGGCTTGCTCGCACCACTGATTTATTCGGCCTATATTCTGGCGGGCGCCCGCCTGACGCCGTTGGCCGGCGCTTTGCCTGCGGCAACGGTCGTTATGCTGTCGGCTGCTGCGAGCTTGTGGCTCAGTACGTTTTGGCATACGCCTTCCTGGCCGATGAGCGCCAGTAGCTGGTGGGCAGTGATTGCGATTGCGCTGGTTTCAACCGTAGTGGCTATTTTTGCGTTTCTGGCCGGGCTCGATTATTTGTCGGCCAGCGAAGCATCGACGCTTTCTACGCTGGAGCCGGTGGTGAGTGTCGTGTTGGCGGCACTGATTCTGGGCGAGCATTTATCGCTGCAGCAATGGATAGGTGGGGGAGGTATTTTGCTGGCCGCCTTGATGATTGCGCTGTCCCCGGTAATACCTGCCCCCGAATAAAAGGGCGCTTCGATTGTCCGGCAAATGACAGCGTCCGGGATGACAAATATCCGCACGGCGCTGACTGGCAGACTATGCTGGATCAATCTTTCAGCCCACGGAGCCAGCATGTCGATTACTGCACGTCAGATTCATTTAGTTCAACATAGTTTTTCACTGGTCGAACCGATTGCCGAGCAGGCTGCGGCGATGTTTTATGCCAAATTATTTGAATACGCGCCCGAAGTTCGCCCTTTATTCAAAAAAGACCTTACCGCGCAAGGCAATATGTTGATGGCGACATTGAAAGTCGCGGTGCGTGGGCTCAATGATCTGAATGCACTGGTGCCGGTTTTGCACAAACTGGCTGATCGCCATGTTCAGTATGGCGTGAGTCCCAGCCATTTTACGCCGGTCGGCAACGCCCTGTTGTGGACGCTAAAGCAAGGTCTGGGTGAAGCCTGGACGCCCGAATTGCGACAGGCCTGGGTTGATGTGTTCCGGGTCATGGCCGATACGATGAAGCCCCGTCTGGCTTGACGAGACGTTCAGCTGCAAACCACGCGAAGCGATGAGGAGTCATCGCTTCGCGTTTTGCTTCAGGCTTGTTGTAGCTGCAACGCTGTGAGCTGAAGTTGGGGTAAATCAGCTTGCGCGGCCTTGTTGATGATTTGCCGGACTCCGGGCGCGATGGATTGATCCAGCTTGAACACGCCAACGGCTTCGGCGAGTGATTGGGTTTGCTCCTGCAGCGATTCGGTCGCCGCAGCGGCTTGCTCGACCAAAGCCGAGTTTTGCTGTGTCACTTCATCCAGATGCGTCACTGCCTGGTTGACCTGCGCAATCCCGGCGCTTTGTTCAAACGAAGCATTGCTGATTTCACCGATTAAAATACGAACCCGTTCGATACTGGCCTCGACTTGAGCCATGGTTTCGCCTGCCTGATTGACTTGCTGGTGACCATGTTCGATCTGCTCGACCGAATTGCTGATCAAAACCTTGATTTCTTTGGCAGCAACGGCAGAGCGTTGCGCCAGATTCCTCACTTCCGAAGCGACGACGGCAAAGCCGCGACCTTGTTCTCCGGCGCGCGCTGCTTCGACTGCGGCGTTCAGCGCCAGAATATTGGTCTGGAAGGCGATACCATCAATGACGCCGATGATATCGACAATTTTGCTCGACGAGGTTTGAATCGACGCCATCGTGTTGACGACTTTGCGAACGACAACGCCGCCTTCCTGGGTGATTTGCGCCGAAGTTTGCACCAGTTGATTGGCTTCTTTGGCGTTTTCAGCATTCTGCCGCACCGTGCTGGCAAGTTCTTCGGTGCTGGCAGCAGTTTCTTCCAGATTGGCGGCTTGTGCTTCGGTGCGACGTGCCAGATCGGCGTTACCTTGTGCCAGCTCACCCGCCGCAGTTTGAATCGTCAGCCCTGAATGCTGGATTTCACCAACCAGATGCTGCAAGTTGCTAACCGTGGTATTGACCGCTTCGCGGGTTTCGCCAAATAGGCCAGGGTAGTTCTGCGTAATGCTTTGCGTCAGGTCGCCATCGGCCAAGGCTGACGCCACGCGCATAATATCGCGCAAGCCATTGTCGGTAATGCTCGAGAGCTGATTGAGTTGTTCGGCTAGCCGCAATGAAAATCCCTGCTTGTCGGTGGTGCTCAGGCGGGTGCCAAAATCGCCGCGTTCGGCGGCTGCGCTAACCATTTCGTTCACTTCGCCAATCAGGCTGTTGAGCGTTGCGACGGTGGCGTTGACGCCGGTTTTGGTGCGGCCAAACAGGCCGGGATAATCCTTGCCGATGCTCTGACTTAAATCTCCCTTAGCCAGTGCTTCTGAAACGCGCAACACATCATTAAAGCCAACGTCGCAGGTGATAATCAATTGATTCAGATTTTCCAGCATGGCTTTGAACATGTACTGGTAGCGAGTGGCATCGCAGCGCTGGCTAAAGTCGCCATTGGCACCGGCTTCGGCCAGACGCTGGATATCGCCGCTGATTGCTTGCAGCGCCCGTTTTACTTCGGCAATCGAATCAGTGATCTGGATTTTTTCGCCGGGCAGGGCGGGCATGTCTTGGTCAAAATTGCCTTGCGAATATTGCGCGATGATTTCGATGGTTTTGCCAATGACCCGAGTATGCTCTTCGACCAGCGTATTGACCTGTTGCGCCATTTCGCCAAATGTTCCCGGATATTGGGCTGCGTCCATACGGGCGCTCATGAATCCCGCCGCCTGCTGTTCGGCCATGATTTGCTGTGCACGGACAAAGCCCTGAATCGCGCTCTGCATTTGCTGCATGGCCTGCATCATCTGCCCCATTTCATCCTGACGGACAATCGCGATCTGGTTATCGAGTTTGCCTTGTGCGATATTTTTCGCGACGGCAACAGCGCGCACGAGCGGCACTGAAATGGCGCGTATCAGTGCAAAACCTGAGGCCGCAGCCAGTACCAGCCCCAGAATGATAGCTGCCAGCGATAAATTGCGAACGGTTTCATAACTGGCTTGTGCCCGGACAAATTCGGTTTTGGCGACGTTTAACTGCAACGTAATTAATTCGCTGATTTTTTCGCTGATCGGGTCGATGCTGGCATACAGCGCGCCGTCAAATTGCGCGAGCTGGCCTTGCAGATTGCCGCTGCTGCTCATGAGAAAACTTTCCAGCTCTTGCACGTCGGCATTGGCCGCGAGAAATAATTCTCTGGCCTGCTGCGAGAGTTTTTGTTCGTCAGCAGTCAGGCTGGTCGATTGATAGGTTTTCCATTGCTGATCGATTTCCAGTCGTGCCGTTTTGACCTGTTTCAGCGTCGCTTCGGCATCGAGCAAACCGGCGTTGGCTTTGTTGACGGCATCAATCACGCTGACGGCATAAGCGTCTGCAATCAGTTTAAGCTGCTGCAATGGCACCACCCGGTCTTCATAGACCGTTTTGAGCGACTGATTAATCTGATTCAGGCTGTAAATACCGATGCTGCCAATGCCGATTAGGAGCGCGGCCATAAATGCAATGGTGCAGATTAACCGGGATTTGATCGAGAGAGTCATGGTCATCACCTTGAGTGGATGTATTGCCTTGATTTTCTTACTTAATCTGAAAACAAGCTGTCTGTTGTTGATAGCTTATTTCTCAGGATAAGGAAAATATCTTATGTAGAGGGCGAAGCGGCTTGCAGACAAACGGTTGTTTGGAGGTAGTGCTGAGGAGGTAGCCCTTGCTCGATGCCTTACACCCGGCAGGGGTCTTGCAGTACACTGCCGATTCAATCGGGAGGGTTTATGTGGCGTTGGATTGGTTTGGCTTTGTCGATCAGTTTGTCGATCAGTTGTGTCAGCGCAGCCGAACGAACGGTGCAGGTGGCTGTGGCGTCCAACTTCGTGCAGCCCATGCAGGCGTTGGCGAGCGGCTTTAGTACGCAGACCGGTTATCAGCTGCAAGTCTCCAGTGGTGCGACCGGCAAATTGTTTGCCCAGATCAGCCATGGTGCGCCTTTCGAAGTGCTATTGGCGGCCGACGATGAAGCGCCGGCCAAATTGGTCGAGAACGGTCTGGCGGTCAAGAATACCCGGTTTACGTATGCGACTGGAGCGCTTGTTTTATGGAGCGCCCAGAGCAATACCCTCAATGAAAACACGCTCAAAAACCAGTCATTCAACAAACTGGCGATTGCCAATCCCAAAGTCGCACCGTATGGGCGTGCCGCGCTTGAAGTGTTGAACGCACAAGGATTGACCGCCGTGCTGACGCCCAAGCTGGTTTATGGCGAGAACATCGCGCAGGCGCAGCAGTTTGTCGCGACCGGTAATGCTGAATTGGGGCTAATCGC